>NZ_NFOE01000024.1 GCF_002179635.1 Campylobacter jejuni
ACCTTTTCTTTGTTTTAGCAAGTCTTTTAAACTAGGATTAGCTAATTGATAAGGTAGATTGTGTAAAAGTTGGGTGATGCCTTGGAAGGAGTCTTCTGATGAGTTTCCTTGTCTAACAACCAAAGATTTTATACTTTCTATACACAAAGAATTAGTCATAGCTATGGTGTTTTCGTAAATTTCATAGAAATTTGACATTAAAAGCAAATCATAAGTTTTTACAAAAAAGTGAATTTTTTCTTGCTCAAAAAAACGATAAAAAGTTAAAAAGTTAATATCTTCATATAAATAGATATGAAGTCTTTTATCTTGTAAATCTTGACTAAAATCATTTAAATGCAAAGCAATATATATAAGTTCTATTTCAGGTTCTATAATGCAAATATAATCTTTAAGTGGATTTTTCAATAATTCAAAAATTAACATACCATTGCCAATTCCAAAAAAGATTAAAAAAGGATGTCTTTTGTAATTTTGCTCATAAAAAGATAAATTATCTAAAGCATTTTGCATACAAAATTGTTTTGTTTTGTGATCATAAATATCGTAGTTTTTTTCAAAAAGTTCAAATCTTTCGTTAGATTTTACTTGTAAGATTTTATCAGCTAAGCTTGCATTGATTTCTTTTAAGACTTGTAAATTTTTAGAAAAATTAAGTTCAAGTAGCATTATAGTTCCTTATTTATATTTTTTTAAGCAAAAGCATAAATCATTCCAAAAAATGCTGCTCCTTTAGTGCTGTGCCAAACTTTATATCACAACTTGCTTTTTTACCAAGTATGATAGGTAAAAATTTAGGATGCAAGCCAAGGCTTGGTCTTACACTTTTTACATTTTCTAGTGTAAAAATTTCACCTTTTTTGATGTCTTTGCTAGCATATAAGCTTCTTGCAAAATGGCGGTTTTTTAAGGTTTTTTCATTTATTGTTAAGCTAGCTTTACCTAGTGCTTGCTCGCTTAAGCGCACCATAGAGCACATTTGTTTAAACTCTTCATAATCAAGACTAAATTTAGCATCAGCACTATTTAAAGTTTTATCTAATATAAAATGTTTTTCTATAACTCTTGCGCCAAGAGCTACGGCTAAAGTAGGTGCTAAAAATCCCTCGCTATGATCACTTAAACCTACAATAGTATTAAATTTTTCTTGTAAAGTTTTTATGACATTTAGATTTAAATCACAAATTTGTGAGGGATAAGCTGAAGTGCATTTTAGCAAAATCAAATTCGGATTGTTTTCTTCTTGAAAAATTTTAGCAATCATTTCAAGTTCTTCTTCATAGGCTATGCCTGTAGAAACTAAAGTAGGTTTGTTTTCTTTTGCTACATAACGCACAAAATCATAATCATTTACTTCAAAAGAAGCAATTTTATAAGCTGGTGGATTAAATTGTCTTAAAAAATTTACATCTTCTTTAGAAAAAGGACTAGAAAAGCAAATTAAACCTTCGTTTTTGGCGCATTCAAAAAGTTTTTCATGCCATTCATAAGGTGTTTTAGCTTCTTCATATAGTTCATATAGTTTGCGTCCATGCCATAAACCACCTTCAATAATAAAATCTTTTTTGTCAGAATTTAGTGTTAAGCTATCTGGGGTGTAGGTTTGAATTTTTATAGCATCAGCTCCTGCTTGTTTGGCTGCTTGTATAGTTTTTAAAGCTACTTCAAGGCTATTTGCATGATTAGCTGAAAGCTCGGCAATGATAAAAACTTTTTCATTTATATTAAAATTTTTTATAAACATCAAAGGCCTTTTTTAATTTAAATAAAAATTTACTATATTTTATATTTTAATTATTAATTATGATTAAAGGTTTATGTTAGTAAAATAAATTTATTATAAGTTTCTAAGGAAAAAGCTATGACTAAAACACTTGAATATTCAATTTATCATTTTTGTGAGCACATTTTAAAACTTAAAATTGCACCAACAAGTGTAATTAGAGGTGAGCTTTATGGGGCTTCTATACCTTTATATTTTAAAGATGAAGAATATAGTTTTTATTTGTTCTTCCAAAAAAAAGCTTTAAATGAAATTGCATTATTTTTATTACATGAAGAATTAAAAGAAGACGGTTTGGCAGATTTGGTAAAAGAAGTGGCTAATCAAATCATAGGTTATGCTAAAAAACTACTTAATGATACTAATGGTAAAGATGAGTATCGTTTGGGTGTTCCTGAATATTTAGGACGTATTGATGGGTTTTCAAAAATCAAGCTCAAAGAAAAATTTACCTATGAGATGAAAAATGCTCGTTTTAGAATAGGTTATAAAAAATTATGATAGAAGATCATTTAGGGTTATTGCAATCTTATGAAGATATTTTAGATATTAGCGTTGACTTTGTTAGTGAACTTGGTACGACTAATATGAGTGTAAAAGATCTTTTAAAATTAGAAGTAGGTTCTGTGATAGATCTTGAAAAGCCAGCAGGTGAAAGTGTGGAACTTTACTTAAACAAAAGAATTTTTGGTAAGGGCGAGGTAATGGTGTATGAGAAAAACCTTGCTATAAGGATTAATGAGATTTTAGATTCAAAATCAGTGTTGCAGTATTTTAAAAAAGAATTGCAATGAAATTTATTTGGATTTTGCTACTTGCTTTGCCTCTTTTTGGGGCAAAAATTCTTGATTATAATATCTATCCAAGAGAAGATAGGGTAGATATCACTTTTTCATTTGATGTTCCTTATAAAGAAGGTATTAGTCAAAAGAGAAAAGGCGATATTATTATTTTTACATTAAATGCCCAAAGTGCTAAAGAAGAGAACAAGACGTTAAATTCTAATATTGTTAAAAAAATAAAAATTTTTTCAGAAGATAAAAAAACTTTCATAGCTTTAAGTATCGGTGATAAAATACAAATTAATGCAGATGCAATTGGCGAATATGGATTAAGATTACGCGCGCAAAAAGAGGGTGTAAATTTAACTACCAAAAAAAGCTTAGATGAAAAAAACGAGGAAATAAAAATGCAAGAGTATGATTTTACAAATTATATTTTAGTTGTAAGTGTTTTGGTGCTTTTGCTTGTTGGACTTTGGTTTTTAAAAATATATTTAAGACAAAAACATCCTTTGGATAGAAATTTTAATTTAATCTTTCAAAGACCACTTGATAGACACAATCAACTTGTAGTTTTTGAGTATGCTTTGAAGCGTTATACTATGATCATAGGAAATTCTAATGTAGTATTAGAAACAAGTGAAGCTTTGATAAAAGACGAAGAGCAAAATAAAACACCGCAAAAGCCAAAAGAGAAAGACTTTGATTCTTATTTTGAAGAAAACAAACAAAGATTACAAAATTTACTTTTAAAACAAAACAATTAATTTTTTTGATTAAAAGCTAAAATGATAAGTTTTGGTTTTGAAATCTTTTTAATCTCTTCTTTTGAAAAATAAATTTGCTTTTTATCTGAGTAAATATACAAAGTGTGATTTTTTAGCATAAAATCAAGATTTATATCGGTATCTTTTGCAAGTTTCTTTGCCAATGCTAGAATAAAATTAAGCCAAGATAATATATGATTGTTTGGTAATAATTCTTTAATATGTTCAATAACTAAAGGATTAATGCTTTTTCCATTAGCCTTTAAAAGTGTAGATATGAGTAAAATTTCCTTGTGTGAAAAGCCAAAATGCAAGCCATTTAAAGCCATATAAGCACTATGCTCATTAGCAAAATAAAAATTAACTCTTTCTCCAATATGTGCTAGTTTTGCTGCATTTAAAAGATCTTTTTTGAAACTAATATCAACTTTATGAATAGGTAAAAGTGTATCAAATAATTTATTTGCAAAATACGCACTTTTATCATTATAATCTATATTAAAACGATCTTGTAAAGATTTTAAACTTGGATTAAAATTAGGTGGAAATTTAGCATTAAATTTTGAAAAATCAATAGTGTCGTTTTTTATCTTGGCGTATTTTTGAAAAAGATTGGACAAAAACACACCCTCTCTTACACCCACTGCTGAGGTGATAATGTTTTTAGCTTTTAGTTTTTTTGCTAAGGCTAGAAAGATCACACAACCTTCTTTTATGGTGTCAAAACGATCTTTTTTGATATTAAAATCAACTAAATTTTTAGCATTTTGAATTTTTTCTATATGATTTTTTTCTTCTTCAAAATCATATATAAAGTTATGGATCATTTTGAAAGGATAGGAATTTTTTTTCATTATAGAATTTGACAATGCTCTTAAACTTCCACCTATAGCAATGATATTTTCATTTTGAAAATGCTTTGGGATTTGTGTTAGTGTTTCTTGTATAAACTGATTTAATGCGTTAAATTTTTTAGTATCATAAAAAATTTCTTTTAATCTTACTGTGCCAAGATCAAGTGAAATGCAATCCACAATTTTACCTTCTTTAATCAAGCAAAGTTCAGTTGATCCGCCACCTATATCTATAGTGGTTGCATTTTGAATATTTGATAGTAAATTTAACGCAGCGAGACCACCTAGAAATGATTCTGTTTTTCCATTAATGCATTTTATATTTAAACCTACATTTTTTGATATTCTAGTAATAAATTCTTTTGCATTAGGTGCATCTCTTAGCGCAGAAGTTCCAACAGCAATAATTTTTCTACATTTTTCTTTTAAAGCTTTTTCTTTAAAGTAGGATAAAGCTTTTTCAGCTTTAAGCATGGCTTCTTCTTGAAGAATTTTATTATTGTTATAAGCATTTTCTCCAAGTCTTACTTTCTTTTTGTGTTCACTGCAAATAAAAAAACCATATCTTGATGTTCTTTCAAAAATCACCATACGAACAGAGTTAGAACCAAGATCAATTACTGCTGTTTTTTTAGCCATCAAATATCTTTATTTTTATGTTTTAAGCGAAGTTCGTCAATGCTTTCTACATTGTCAGGATCAGGTATGATACAATCTACTGGACAAGCTACTATACAAGCTGGCTCTGAAAATTCATTCACACATTCAGTGCAAAGATCAGGATCTATAACATAAATTGGATCATTATCATAAATTGCTTCATCCGGACATTCTTCTCTGCATGCATCACAGGATATACATTCTCTAGTGATTAATAGTGACATATTTTTCCTTTTATTGAGTAATAAAGCTAACTTTATACTATATAAAAACTTATATGTAATTTAAAGTAATAAAGAAAAATAAAATCTAATTTTTAGAATGAATTAATCATTCTAAAAATTTTTTAGTTAGTTTTTTTAGGAAAACAAAAGCGATATCCCCTACGACGTACAGTCTCTATAGTGGAGATATTAAGCGGTTTATCCATTTTCTGTCTTATTTGATTGATTGCAACTTCTATAACATTTGGAGTTACAAGTTCAGGTTCTTCCCAAATAGCATCTAAAAGTTGTTCTTTTGATACGATTTGATCAGAATGTCTAGCTAAATGAGTTAAAACTTCAAAAGGCTTTCCTTTTAATTCTATATCTTTTCCTTGGTAAGTGATTTTTTCTTCATCAGGATCAATCACCAAATCATCAATTTTAATCACATTAGTTCCACCAAATCTAAGTCTAGCTTCAATTCTTGCCATTAAAATTTCAAAGTCTAAAGGTTTTTTTATATAATCATCTGCTCCAGCTTTTAAAGCTTTGATTTCATTTTCTTTGTCTGCTTTTGCGCATATTGCTACTATAGCAGTTCGCGGGGATTTTTGTTTGATAGCATTGATCAAATCACTTGCATCATTATTACCAATAATCCAATTTGATAATACTAAATCATAATGTCTAATACCTATAAAATACTCAGCGTCTTTAAAATTTTCTGAAGTATCACTTTGGTAGCCAAACTCGTTTAAAGTGTTTGATAAAGTTTTATTAAGTGATGCTTCATCTTCTACAACTAAAATACGCATTTTATTCCTTTGAAGATAGTTTTAGTGCAAAAGTATAACACAAATTAAGCAAATATTCAAAATTCTTTAAAAAAATTTTAATATTTTTTACTTAGACTGGCTCCAACGCATGCATTTTTGATAATATCAGGTTTATAGCAAGTGATATTTATAAATTTAAGCTTTTTATTATGTTTTTTAATATCTTTGCATATGTATTTTAGAGATTTTTCTATAGTTTTAAATTTTTTATTTTTATAAATTTTTTCTATTCTAGTACATAATTTTGCATAATCTAAAAATTTCTTACTTTTAGCTTCTAATTCTATTAAGACTTTTTGCTCTTGAATTCTTTCAAAATCTAAAAGTCCTATAATGCATTTAAATTCCAAGTTAACTTTTATATGACTTTGCATTCTTGTTTTCCAATTAGTCTTAAAATATTTGGTATATGCTTATAAACTACTATAAAAGCAATGATAAATATCGGTGCATGCGTATTGATTACAGGCATATCATAATGAAATACAAAAGAAGTTATAATTAAAACAACCAAGGCTCCAAGCGAAGCTAAGCTTGAAATTTTAAACACTTTTCCTATAACAAACCAAGCTAAAATTGCAGACATGATTTCAAAAGGTAAAAATACTGCTAAAACTCCAGCTCCAGTAGCTACTCCCTTACCACCTTCAAATTTTAAATAAGGAGAAAAGCAGTGTCCAAATACTGCTAAAACAGCCATAGTCCATAAGATATTTTCATCATAAGCTAAAAATTTTGCCACTAATATAGGTATAATTCCTTTTAGTGCATCTAAAATAATAGTCGCAACAGCAAGTGTTTTGGCAAGTTTAGGGTCGCTTTCTTTTACCACTCTTAAAACATTAGTAGCACCTATGCTTTTACTACCTGCATTTTTAATATTTGTTTTGGCAAAAATTTGAGCTAGTAAAAGCCCAAATGGTATAGCACCTATGAGATAAGCTAAAAGATAGATTATTAAATTTTCCATTTATTTTTTTATCCTGATTTTATAAAACTTTATAAAATGATAGCAAAAAACCCTGAAATAAATATTTAAGATATATTTTATCCTATAATAATTTTTATTGTCAAATAGAAATTTTTTATTTTGTTTAAAGAAAATTATAGATATATTTTCAATAAGTTTATTTTAAATAGGCTTTATTTTATCTTATTTAGGAGTGGATAATGAAAAAAATTTCATTATTAGTTGCATCATCATTATTAGTTGCATCAACTGCTTTTGCTAATGATAAAGCTTTGCTTGATGAAGCAAAAGCTGCAGGTTTAGCGCCTTTACCAAAGGATCAAGCAGGCGTTGAAAAATTGTTAAAAGAAATGGGTGTTAAGGCTAGTAAATTCTCTAAAGAAAAAGCTAATCTTGGTAAGAAATTATATTTTGAACCAAGACTTTCTAAAAGTGGCTTGATTTCTTGTAATACCTGTCATAATTTAGGTATGGGCGGTACCGATGGTATAGCAGCTGCTGTAGGACATAAATGGACAGCTAATCCTCATCATTTAAATTCTCCAACAGTTTATAACTCAGTTTTAAATTCGACTCAATTTTGGGATGGTAGAGCAGGTACTTTAGCAGATCAAGCAAAAGGGCCAATCGAAGCAGAGCCTGAAATGGCAACACCTGCTAAATTAGCAGTAGAAAAAATAGCTTCCATGCCAGAATATGTAAAAGAATTTAAAAAAGTGTATGGTAGCAGTGGAGTAACTTTTGATAATATTGCAGATGCTATTGCCACATTTGAAAGAACGCTTTTAACTCCATCTAAATTTGATAAATTCTTAGAAGGTGATACAAAAGCATTGAGTAAAAAAGAAAAAGAAGGTCTAAAAACTTTCATTGATAAAGGTTGTACAGCTTGTCATACAGGAGTAAATTTAGGTGGTAGCATGCAAGCTTTCCAAGTAGCAGCTAAATACAAATTTGCAAATGTAGGGGATTTTAAAGGTGATGCAAATGGTTTGGTTAAAACTCCAACCTTAAGAAATATTGCTGAAACGGCTCCATATTTCCACAATGGTGCTATTTGGTCTTTACAAGAAGCAATCAAAGAAATGGGTAGTGTACAACTTGGTATAGAAATTTCTGATAAAGAAGCAGCTTCTATAGAAACTTTCTTACATGCTCTAACAGGTAAAAAGCCTAATATTACTTACCCTCAACTTCCAAAAGCAACTGAAAAAACTCCAAAGCCAGAGCTTTAATTTAAATCTTAAGACGCTTTTTTGCGTCTTAAGCTTACTTTATATAAAATCAAGATATAATTACTGCTTTTAGCCATTAAAGCTTTCTAAATTTATGTTTATGCATAATGCTTTATGGTGCTACCAAAATATTTTAAGAAAGGATAGCTGTATGTATGCTATTATAAAACACAGTGGAAAACAATACAGAATAAGCCAAGGTGATGAGCTTAAACTAGATCGTTTTGAAGCTGAAGCAAAATCAAGCGTAGAAGTAAGTGAAGTTCTTGCTGTATGCGATAAAGAATTAAAGGTAGGTGCGCCGTTTGTTGCGGGTGCAAAAGTTGTTTTAGAAGTGATTGCTCATGGAAAAGACAAAAAAGTTGTGATTTACAAAAAAAGACGTAGAAAAGACTCAAAGTTAAAACGCGGTTTTAGAAGACAATTTACTCGCGTTAGAGTAGTAGATATTAAAGCTTAAGGAGTAAAGAATGGCACACAAGAAAGGTCAAGGTTCAACTCAGAATAATCGTGATTCTATAGGTCGTCGTCTAGGTGTTAAAAAATTTGGTGGAGAATTTGTTCGTGCTGGTAACATCATCATTCGCCAAAGAGGAACAGCAACTCATGCGGGTAATAATGTAGGCATAGGAAAAGATCATACAATTTTTGCTTTAATTGATGGTTTTGTAAAATTTGAAAGAAAAGATAAAAATAGAAAAAAAGTTTCTGTTTACCCTGCATAATTTTAAGGCTACTTTGTAGCCTTTTTCTTCTTTTTAATCTTAATATATTAAAAAAAATATAATATCATTTTAAAAATTTATACTTTGGTGATTGTATGTTTATAGATAATGTAAAATTAGTTTTAAGTTCAGGTAATGGTGGTAAAGGTGCTGTGAGTTTTCGCCGTGAAAAACATGTTCCACTTGGTGGACCTGATGGTGGTGATGGTGGAAATGGCGGTGATGTATATTTTATATGTGATAACAATACTCATACGCTAGCACACTTTAAAGGCAAAAAAGAACTTAAAGCACAAAATGGTCAACCAGGCCTAGGTCGTAATAAAAATGGCAAAAGAGGGGAGAGTTTAGAATTAGTTGTCCCTCAAGGCACTCAAGTAATTGACGCACAAAGTGGGGAAGTTTTACTTGATATGCTAGTAGAAGGCCAAAAAGAACTCTTTTTAAAAGGCGGTAAAGGTGGTCTTGGCAATACTCATTTTAAAAACTCTACTAATCAACGCCCAGATTATGCTCAACCAGGTGTAGCAGGAAAAACCTTAAGCGTGCGCTTAGAATTAAAACTCATAGCAGATGTTGGACTTGTAGGCTTTCCAAATGTAGGAAAATCCACTCTTATAAGCGTAGTATCTAATGCTAGACCTGAAATAGCTAATTATGAATTTACCACTTTAACTCCAAAACTTGGTATGGTTGAAGTAGATGATTATAATTCTTTTGTGATGGCAGATATCCCAGGTATTATAGAAGGTGCAAGTGATGGTAGAGGTTTGGGGCTTGAGTTTTTAAGACACATAGAAAGAACTTCTTTTTTACTTTTTGTGCTTGATCCATTAAGAGAAATGAGTTTAAAAGAGCAATTTTGTATTTTAAGAAAAGAATTGGAAAAATTTTCAAGCAAGCTTTATGCAAGAAATTTTGGCTTAATGCTTTCAAAAAGTGATAGTGTAAATTTAGGCGAAGAATTTGCACAAAAAATGGAAGATGATTATAATGAGCTAAAAGCTTATTTGCAAAGTCAAAATAATCCACAAAGTTTTTTTGTTAAAGTATCAAGCCTTGAAAAAACAGGTTTAAAAGAGCTTAAATTTATGCTTTTAGAAGAAGTTAAAAAAATTAGAAGTCAAAATAATTTTTGATGGGTGAAAATTTAACTATAGATTTTATTCAAGAATATATCAAGTCTAGTTTTAAAGGCTTGGTGTATAAATTTACTTATAAAGAACATAGCTTTTTTTATAATCCCGATAGGGTTTTAAAAAACGGAGTTTATTTTTGCACTATTAAAGAAAATGATGGCATAAATGATAAAGCTTCGAATTTAAATAGAGAAGGTGTGTTTCGTTTAAGTTGCTCTCTTTGTGATCAAGATTACCAAAATCTTTTTGGTCAAAAACCTAAAAAGGCTTTAAAGGGTGAGGTTGTTAGTTTAAATTATGATTTTTCTATGCTTGATTTTATCATGCCTCATCCAATTTATGCTTATATGGGATATATTTGTATTAATAATCCATCAAGAAAAAATTTTGAAATTTTTAAAGATTATCTTGAGCTTTCATATCAAAAAGCTATAAAAACTTATAAAAAAAGGATAGCAGCATCATGAAAAATATCATTTTTATGGGAACTCCCTCTTATGCAACTTGTATTTTAAAAGAGCTTGTCGATAAAGGATTTAATATCCAAGCTTTATTTACCCAGCCTGATAAACCTGTGGGTAGAAAACAAATTTTAACCCCAAGTGATACTAAAAAATTTGTTTTAGAAAATAATTTAAATATAGAAATTTTTACTCCAAAAAGCTTAAAAGATGAAAATATAATCAATGAAATAAAGAATCTAAAACCTGATTTTATAGTTGTCGCTGCTTATGGGAAAATTTTACCAAAAGAAATTTTAAATATTGCTCCTTGTATCAATTTACATGCTTCTTTACTCCCTAAATATCGCGGGGCTTCGCCTATACAAAGTGCTATTTTAAATGGGGATAAAATAAGTGGGGTTTGCACTATGCTTATGGAAGAAGGGCTTGATAGTGGTGCTATTTTGGAAAGTAAAGAATGTGATATCGCAGGTAAAAATTTAACTGAAGTTTTTACCATACTTTCAAATTTAGCAGCTAAGCTTACTATTTCTACGCTTTTAAATTTTGAAAAAATTATCCCAAAAAAACAAGATGAAAGTTTAGTTACATATTGTAAAAAAATCAAAAAAGAAGATGGGTTGTTTGCTTTAGACAATGCAAGTGAAATTTATCAAAAATTTTTAGCTTTTACACCTTGGCCTGGAATTTTTTTAGAAAATGGTATGAAATTTTTAGATATAGAGTTAATTGATAGTGAAAAAACTCAAAAATCAGGTGTGATTTTACAAATAGAAAAGGAAAGCTTTTTGCTTTCATGTAAAAAAGGCATTTTAAGGATTAAAACTTTACAAGAAAGTGGAAAAAAAGCCTTGGATGCTAAGACTTATTTAAATGGAAAAAGGTTAAAACTTGGAGATAGTTTATTTTAATGAGCTTGAATCAACTCAAGTTTATTTAAGTGATAAAATTCGTAGTGGAGAGATTACTAGCAATACAGCCATTTGTGCTTTTATCCAAAGTGCTGGTATAGGTAGTAGAGATAATACTTGGCAAAGTAAACAAGGAAACTTACATGTATCTTTTTGCATAAAAACTCAAGAATTAGCACAAGATCTTCCTTTAGCTTCTGCTAGTATATATTTTGCGTTTTTAATGAAAGAAGTATTACAAAGAAAAAATTCAAAAGTGTGGATTAAATGGCCCAATGATTTTTATATAGAAGATAAAAAAGTAGGCGGTCTGATGAGTTCTAAAATCAATGATTTTTTGGTTGTAGGAATGGGAATTAATCTTAAATATGCTCCATTTAGTGCTGAAATTTTAGACATAGAGGTAGATGTATCACAACTTTTAAATGAGTATTTTTCTTATGTAGATGAGAAAATTTTATGGAAGAATATTTTTAGCAAGTATATGTTAGAATTTGAAAAATCAAGAAATTTTTTTATACATAATGAAGGTAAGATTTTATCTTTAAAAGATGCTTTGTTGTATAAAGATGGTTCTATATTGTTAGATAATAAAAGGATATATAGTTTAAGATGAGTGAGATAATAACTATTGCAAATCAAAAAGGTGGGGTAGGTAAAACTACTACGGCTATAAATCTAGCGGCTTCTTTGGCAGTAGCTGAAAAAAAGGTTCTTTTGATAGATATTGACCCACAAGCTAATGCTACAACAGGACTTGGTTTTAATAGAAGTAATTATGAGTATAATATTTACCATGTTTTTATAGGCAGGAAAAAACTTTCTGAGATCATTTTAAAAACTGAACTTCCACAATTATACTTAGCCCCATCGAATATTTCTTTGGTTGGAATTGAGCAAGAAGTAGTAAAAGAAAGTGGAGAATATAGAACGATTTTAAGGGAAAAAATCAAAGAAATTGCTAAAGATTATGATTTTATCATCATTGACTCACCTCCTGCACTTGGAAGTATTACGGTAAATGCTTTTGCAGCAAGTGATAGTGTTATTATTCCTATACAATGTGAGTTTTATGCGCTTGAAGGTGTTGCGATGGTTTTAAACACTATTAAATTTGTGAAAAAAACTATCAATCCAAAATTAAAAATAAAAGGCTTTTTACCAACTATGTATAGCTCACAAAATAATCTTTCAAAAGATACTGTAGAGGATTTAAAGAAAAATTTTAAACAAAAACTATTTAGAACAGGTGATAATGAAGATGATTTCATTATCATACCAAGAAATGTAAAACTTGCTGAAAGCCCAAGTTATGGAAAACCTATTATACTTTATGATATAAAATCCCCAGGCTCAGTGGCGTATCAAAATTTAGCATATTCTATATTAGGATAAAAAATGGCAAAAAAAAGTGCATTAGGAAGAGGTTTAAGTAGTATTTTGGCTGATATTGATGAGGTTTATGAAAAAGAACTAGGTTCCAATGAAGGCAGAATAGAAGAAATTGATATAGATCTAATTAGTCCAAACCCTTATCAACCAAGAAAAAATTTTGATGAACAAGCTTTAGAAGAACTTGCAGGTTCTATTAAAGAGTATGGTTTGATTCAGCCTGTTGTGGTTTTTAAAAAAGATGAATTTGATTATATTTTAATAGCGGGTGAGAGAAGATTTAGAGCATGTAAGCTTTTAGAAAAAGAACAGATTAAAGCTGTAGTTTTAAATGTAGATGATATAAAATTACGTGAACTTGCTTTGATAGAAAATATCCAAAGAGAAAATTTAAATCCCATAGAATTAGCACATTCTTATAAAGAATTACTAGAAATTCATGATATCACTCAAGAAAAACTAGCAGATCTTATTCATAAATCAAGACCACAGATTGCTAATACTTTAAGACTTTTAAATTTAAATGAGCAAACACAACATTTTATTATAGAAGGTAAAATTTCACAAGGACATGCAAAAGTTTTAGTAGGACTTGAAAAAGAAGAAGAAAAAATGATAGTTGATACCATCATAGGTCAAAAACTTAATGTAAGAGATACAGAAAAGTTAATTAAAAATTTTAAAAAAACAAACCAATTGGAAAAAAATATAAATTCAAATAAACAATATCAATCTATAATAAATTTAAAAGAAAAAATTGAATCTTTAGGTTTGAAAGTAAATATAAAAGATTTAAAAATTACTATTAATTTTGCAAACGAAAGTGAAGTTAGAGAATTTCTAAAGGTATTCAATTAAATATGCTTTTAGGTATGTTTTGCTATAATTTCGCGTTAATTTAGATTTATTTAGGAGTATTAATGTTTAATGATGTACATTTTTCCATCATGATAGCCACTGGTGTCATTTTTTTGCTTATGATAGCAATTTTAAATTCTATACTCTATAAACCTTTGATTAAATTTATGGATTCTAGGGATTTAACCATAAAAAATGACGAAGAAAAAATGAAAAAAAATTCTGATGATGTTTCAAATGTAGAAAGTGAGTTGGAAAAAATTCATATTCAAACAAGAGATGAAATTAACCAAATTAAAGTAAAAGCAATAGAAGAAGCTAAATTAAAACAAGAAAAAGAATTATCAACAAAAAAAAGAGAATTGGAAGATCAAATGCTTGTTTTTCTTAAAAGTCTAAGAGAAAAAGAAAAAGAATTAAAAGAAGAAATGCGTTTAAAAATGCCAGAATTTAAACAAAGCTTTAAAAATAGCTTGAGTAAAATTTAAGGAAAGTTAATGTTGAAAAAAATTATATTATTATCAGTACTTCCATTTTTTGCTTTTGCAGCAGGCAATGGAAGTGGTGAATACGATATTATTCCAAGAGCAGTCAATTTTGTTTTATTTGCTGCTATTTTGTATTATTTTATTGCAACTCCTTTAAAAAATTTTTATAATGGAAGAATTGTAAAAATTGCTTCTAAAATGAATGAAATTCAAGAAAAGCTTATTGCGAGTAAAAATCATAAATTAGAAATGATGAAAAAACTAGACTTAGCTAAACAAGAAGCAATCAATGCGATAGCTCTTGCAAAAAAAGAAGCGGAGATTATCACAGATAAAATAGAAGCTGAAACGAAAATGGAAATCAAGGCTTTAGAAAAAACTTACGAAGAACATAAAGAATATGAAATAAGAAGAATGGAAAAAGAAGTTGTACAAGCGGTTTTAGAAGAGATTTTTGAAGATCAAAATTTACAACTTCAGCAAAAAGAAATTCTAAATATCATGATGAAAAAGGTGTCTTGATGGAAAGTGTGATTGCAAAAACCTATGCAAAGGCGATATTAGAAAGAAATGATTTTGAAGATTTTTATTCTAATTTATTAGAGTTAAGTTCGGCTTTTACATCTAATAAATTTATAGATGTTTTAAATTCTTATGAGATAAAACAAGGAAAAAAACTAGAATTTGTACTTTCCTTATTGGATAATCCAAGTGATGCTTTTAAGAACTTTATAAATTTAATTGTAGATAATAAAAGAGAGATGCTAATCCCAGAAATTACTAAAGAATTGAGCGAGCAAAAAGCATTAAAAGAGAACACATTCTTGGGACAAGTTTATTCAAAAGAACAATTAAGTGAAGAAGAAATTAGAAATTTAGAAGAAAAACTTAGTACTAAGTTTAATGCAAAAATTAGATTAGATAGTAAAATAAGTGATAATGAAAGTGTGAAAATTAGCTTAGATGGTCTTGGATATGAAATTTCATTTTCAATGCAAAGCTTAAAAGCTAAGATGAGTGAATATATATTAAAAGCAATTTAAGGAGATTTGATGAAATTTAAAGCAGATGAAATTAGTTCTATTATAAAAGAAAGAATTGAAAAATTTGACTTTAATCTTGAAATAGAAGAAACTGGTAAAATTATTTCAGTTGCTGATGGTGTTGCTAAAGTTTATGGTCTTAAAAATGCCATGGCTGGAGAGATGGTTGAATTTGAAAATGGCGAAAAGGGAATGGTGCTTAATCTTGAAGAATCAAGCGTAGGTATTGTTGTTTTAGGAAAAGGTCTTGGTCTTAAAGAAGGAAGCTCGGTTAAGAGACTAAAAAAACTTCTAAAGGTTCCAGTAGGCGATGCGTTGATAGGACGTGTTGTAAATGCTTTGGGTGAGCCAATTGATGCTAAAGGTGTGATTGAAGCAAGTGAATATCGTTTTGTGGAAGAAAAAGCAAAAGGTATTATGGCTAGAAAAAGTGTTCATGAGCCATTACACACAGGTATTAAAGCAATTGATGCTTTAGTTCCAATTGGTAGAGGACAAAGAGAGCTAATTATCGGTGATAGACAAACAGGTAAAACAACTGTTGCAATTGATACTATCATTAGTCAAAAAGGCAAAGATGTTATTTGTATCTATGTGGCCATTGGTCAAAAACAAAGCACAGTTGCTCAAGTAGTTAAAAAGCTTGAAGAGTATGGTGCAATGGATTATAGTATAGTAGTAAATGCAGGTGCTTCTGATCCTGCTGCATTGCAATATCTTGCTCCATATACTGGTGTAACTATGGGTGAGTATTTTAGAGATAACTCAAGACACGCATTGATTGTTTATGATGATTTAAGTAAACATGCTGTTGCATATCGTGAGATGTCTTTGATTTTACGCCGTCCTCCAGGTCGTGAAGCTTATCCAGGAGATGTATTTTATTTACATTCAAGATTACTCGAAAGAGCAAGTAAGTTAAGTGATGAACTTGGTGCAGGAAGCTTAACAGCATTGCCTATTATTGAAACTCAAGCAGGCGATGTTTCAGCTTATATTCCAACCAATGTTATTTCAATTACTGATGGCCAAATTTTCTTGGAAACAGATTTATTTAACTCAGGTATTCGTCCTGCGATTAATGTTGGTTTGTCTGTATCTCGCGTTGGTGGTGCTGCACAAATTAAAGCAACAAAACAAGTTTCAGGTACATTAAGACTTGATTTAGCTCAATATAGAGAGTTGCAAGCTTTTGCGCAATTTGCAAGTGACTTAGATGAAGCAAGTAGAAAACAACTTGAACGTGGACAGAGAATGGTTGAAGTTTTAAAGCAACCTCCATATTCTCCACTTTCAGCTGAAAATCAAGTGGTGATGATTTATGCGGGAACTAAAGGGTATTTAGATGATATAGCAGTTTCAAAAATTGGAGAATTTGAAGCAGCTTTGTATCCATTTATTGAAGCTAAATATCCAGAAATTTTTGAGCAAATTAGAACCAAAAAGGCTTTAGATAAAGATTTAGAGGAAAAATTAGCTAAAGCATTGAGTGAGTTTAAAGCAAACCATATATAAGGTTTTTAAATGTCTAATTTAAAAGAAATTAAAAGAAAAATAAAAAGTGTTCATAATACACAAAAGACAACCAATGCTATGAAACTTGTCTCTACTGCCAAATTAAGAAAGGCAGAAGAGGCAGCTAAAAAATCAAAGGTTTTTGCTCAAAAAATCGATGAAGTTTTGTCAGAAATTGCATTCAAGATTAATCAATATGAAGGACTTGATGACAAACTTCCGTTTTTTAGAAAAAAAGATAATATAGAAAAAATGGATATTATTTTTGTCACAGCTGATAAGGGTTTATGTGGTGGTTTTAACATTAAAACCATTAAAACAGTAAATGAAATGCTTGAAGATTGTAAAGCAAAAAAAATCAAAGTAAGACTAAGAGCTATTGGTAAAACAGGTATAGAGTATTTTAACTTCCAAAATATTGAGATTTTAGAAAAGTATTTAGATACAAGCTCTAGCCCTGATTATGAAAAAGCATGTGCTATTATTCAGAGTGCAGTAGATGATTTTGCAAATAAAATAACAGATAAGGTTGTAATCATTCATAATGGCTATAAAAATATGATTTCTCAGGAAATTCGTATTAATAATTTATTGCCTGTGGATGCTATTGCAAGCAAGGAAGAGCAGGAATCTCAATCGTTAATGGATTTAGAGCCAGAAGATGAAGAAATCTTGAATGATTTGTTAAAAACTTATTTTGAATATAATATGTATTTTTCTTTGGTTGATTCTTTGGCAGCTGAACATAGTGCAAGAATGCAAGCTATGGATAATGCAACAAATAATGCAAAAGCAAGAGTTAAACAACTTAATTTAGCTTATAATAAAGCAAGACAAGAATCTATTACCACCGAATTGATAGAGATTATCAGCGGTGTTGAGTCAATGAAATAAATTTAGGAGTGATGATGCAAGGTTTTATTTCTCAAGTTTTAGGACCAGTGGTTGATGTTGAATTTAAAGAATATCTTCCGCAAATTAATGAAGCTATTATTGTTAATTATGAATTAGAAGGAAAAGAGTGTAAGCTAGTTCTTGAAGTAGCTGCACATTTGGGTGATAATAAAGTAAGAACTATTGCTATGGATATGACTGATGGTCTTGTTAGAGGTTTAGCAGTAGAAGCAACTGGTAATCCAATTAGTGTTCCAGTAGGCGAAAAAGTTCTTGGAAGAATTTTTAATGTAACAGGTGATTTAATTGATGAGGGTGAAGAGATTAATTTTGATAAACATTGGTCAATTCATAGAGATCCTCCTCCATTTGAAGAGCAAAGCACAAAAAGTGAAATTTTTGAAACAGGTATTAAGGTAGTTGATTTATTAGCTCCTTATGCTAAAGGTGGTAAAGTTGGTCTTTTTGGTGGTGCAGGTGTTGGTAAAACCGTTATTATTATGGAATTAATTCACAATGTTGCATTTAAACACAGCGGATATTCAGTTTTCGCAGGTGTTGGTGAAAGAACTCGTGAGGGTAATGACCTTTATAATGAAATGAAAGAAAGTAACGTTTTAGATAAAGTTGCATTGTGCTATGGTCAAATGAATGAACCACCAGGGGCAAGAAATCGTATTGCTTTAACAGGTCTTACTATGGCTGAGTATTTTAGAGACGAAATGGGACTTGATGTTTTAATGTTTATTGATAATATCTTTAGATTCTCTCAATCAGGTTCAGAAATGTCAGCACTTTTAGGAAGAATTCCTTCAGCTGTTGGTTATCAGCCAACTTTGGCTAGTGAAATGGGTAAATTCCAAGAAAGAATTACTTCAACTAAAAAAGGTTCTATTACTTCAGTTCAGGCAGTTTATGTACCAGCAGATGACTTAACAGATCCTGCTCCCGCGACTGTTTTTGCACACTTAGATGCAACTACGGTTTTAAATAGATCAATTGCTGAAAAAGGTATTTATCCAGCTGTTGATCCACTTGATTCTACTTCAAGAATGCTTGATCCACAAATTATAGGTGAAGAGCATTATAAAGTAGCGCGTGGCGTGCAATCAGTACTTCAAAAATACAAAGATTTACAAGATATTATTGCTATTTTAGGTATGGATGAGTTAAGTGAAGAAGATAAATTAATTGTTGAAAGAGCAAGAAAAATTGAAAAATTCCTATCTCAACCATTCTTCGTTGCTGAAGTATTTACAGGAAGTCCTGGTAAATACATTAGTTTAGAAGATACGATAGCAGGCTTTAAAGGTATTTTAGAAGGAAAATACGACCATTTACCAGAAAATGCTTTCTATATGGTAGGTGGAATTGATGAAGTGATTGAAAAAGCAGAAAAACTTAAGGCTTAATAATGGATAATTTAATACATATAGAGGTGGTAACACCTCTTGGTATGATTTACAATGATAATGTAAAATCTATTGTTCTTCCTGGAAGTGAAGGTGAATTTGGTGTTTTAAAAGGACATGCATCTTTAATCTCTTCTTTAAGGGCAGGAATTATAGACATAGAAAAATCAGATTCAACTCATGAGTTAGTTGCTATTGATTCAGGCCATGCAAAGGTATCTGAAACTAAAGTAAGTGTTTTAGCAAAAGGTGCTGTTTGGGTTGGTGGAAATAGTGATAGTGAAATAGCAAAAAGATTGGAAGAAGCAAAAGATTTGATTAAATCTATGAGTAGTGATAGTGTTGCTTTGGCTTCTACTTTTGCTAAGATGGATAATAACGTAAGGCAAAAATAGTGGATTTTCAAGCAATTTTTCATTTTTTTGAAAATACAAGTTTAATCACTTATATCGTATTAGCTTGGCTTTCAGTGTATTTTATACTTAGTTTTAGTATTTTATTTTCAAGATTAATACTTATTAATAAATGGACTCAAAACGAAAGTCAAGCTTTGGAAGCTTTAATGAGAGGGGAAAAAGATTTAAGTCAAAGTGCGTCAATTTTGAAAAAGTGCATGGAAATTGATGAAACTAAAATGAATATTTATAAAAATTCTGTAGAAAAAAAAGCTACAATAGGATTAACTTGGCTTAGCATCATAGCTTCAACTTCTCCTTTTATAGGACTTTTTGGTACCGTGATTTCTATTCTTGAAACTTTTGGTGGCTTAGAAATTCAAAATTCCTTAAGTATTATTGCTCCTAAAATTAGCGAAGCTTTGGTGGCTACTGGATGTGGGATTTTAGTTGCGATTCCTGCATATAGCTTTCATTTGATTATCAAGCGCAAAGCTTATGAGTTGATTAATATCTTAGATAGCGAGATTAAAGTATTGATAAGTTCTGCAAAGGTCTAATTTATGTTTATGGAAGAAAAACCTGAGTTAAATATTACACCTTTAGTGGATATTATGCTTGTATTGCTTGCTATTTTAATGGTGACTGCACCAAGTATTACATATGAGGAAAAGGTGCAGCTTCCTCAAGGTTCACAAAAAACTTCAAGCACTCCAAACATTAAAAGTTTAATTATAACAATTAACGCAAAGAAAGAAATTTTTATAGGAAAAGATAAATTTAATTTTGTAAGTTTTGCAGATAATATGAATGCTTTAAAGCTTCAGTATAATACCCAAGAAACAATTTTCATTAGAGCGGATAAAAATTTAAAATATGATGATGTAATGAGTGTTTTAAGAACAATGAAACATTTAGGTTTCCAAAAAGTTGCTTTGCAAACTGAGTAGAAAATGGAAGAAAATTCTATACACAATTTTAAATCCTTTATTTATGCAACTTTAGTTTATTTTTTTGTTGTTTTCTTAGTTTTTTTTAAATTAATTGAATATAAACCAAAAGCTATCGAATATACTGATGACCCCAATAGTTTTATTAATGTAGAGCTTGGTGATAGTATAAATCAAAATCAAATTAATATGATGCAAGAATTGCAAAAAGAAAATTTGCAAAGTTTGTTTGAAGAAAATCTTTTGCAAAAATACACCACAAACAAAAGCGTCAATACGCAAAATATAGAACAACAGGCAAGTGTTTTTAATGAGTTATTTGGAAAAATAGAAGATTATCAAGAAGAAAAAACTACAAAAGTGCAATCTTCTATGCCATCAAAAAAACCTACTTTTACCCAAAGAGAAAAAATCAATGATTTTTCCAAGCAACTTAATGAAAATTTGCAAATTAATCAGGAATTAGGACAATCTGTTATAGAGCAAAAAATAGGTGTTTATGATCAGTTTTTAGGTGCTGTTAGAAAATACCTTGAAGATAGATGGAGAATTTATAATCCTAGCGGTAATTTAAGTATAGAAGTAGAATTTGTAATTGATAACAATGGTTATTTTTATTTGCTAAGTGCCACTAGTGCGCATAGTGATAATTTTGATAAAAAAGCAAAAGAATTTTTGCAAAATTTAGAGGGAAAATATATAACTTTACCTCCAAATGGTAAAATAAGAAAAATCAAAATGCAACTTAGTGATATAATTGAGTTTAAAATGGAGAAACAATGAAAAAAATACTAGTATTTTTATTTTTTTGTTCAGTATTATTTGGACAAGATGCAACAATATCTGTTGTAAATAAAGGTATGCAATTACCTAAAATTTATATTAAAGACCAGTCTAAACTAAATGATTTAGATCTTAAAAAAAGTTTTTACAACATGCTTGTTAATGATGTAAAAGTGAGTTCAAATTTTGAGATAACTCAAGATGAAAAACAAGGTGATTATATTTTTTCTTATATATTAAATAAAAATGGCAAACTTTTAGATATTGATGTTGAAATTTTAGCCGCAAATGAAACTAAAACAAGATTTTATGAGCAAATTCTTTCTATTGAAGAGTATCCATTTTTAGCACATAGAAGTATTGCTCAAATGAATAGAAAATTAGGCTTTGCACCAGTTGATTGGATGGATCATAAAATTTTAATAGCTAGAACTCAAGGTAATAAGCAAAGTGATATTTTGTTAGCAGATTATACTTTAACTTATCAAAAAGTGTTAATTTCAAAAGGCTTAAATTTATTTCCTAAATGGGCAAATAAAGAACAAAATGCATTTTATTTCACTGCTTATGAAGATGAAATTCCAACACTTTATAAATATAATATGAAAAATAAAAATATCACAAAAATCATTGCTAGTAAGGGTATGATGGTTGCTTCTGATGTGAGTGATGATGGTAAAAAAATTTTACTAACCATGGCACCAAAAGATCAACCTGATGTATATTTATATGATGTAGATTCAAAAAATTTGACACAAATTACAAACTATATGGGTATTGATGTAAATGGTAACTTTGTAGATGATGATAAAAAAATCGTATTTGTATCAGATCGTTTAGGTTATCCAAATATTTTTATGCAAAATTTAGAGTCCAATTTAACAGAACAAGTTGTTTTTCATGGTAAAAACAATTCTTCAGTTTCTACTTATAAACACTATATGGTTTATTCTAGTAGAGAAGCAAATCAAAGTGGAGTTTTTAATCTTTATTTAATGTCAACTCAAAGTGATTATATAAGACAACTTACTGCAAATGGTAAAAATCTTTTTCCAAGATTTTCTAGTGATGGAGAAAGTGTTGTATTTATTAAATATTTAGGTTCGCAAAGTGCATTGGGTGTTATTAGAATTAATGCAAATAAAGCCTTTCACTATGGTTTAAAAGTAGGTAAAATTCAATCAATTGATTGGTAAAATATCAAAATAGCATTTTTTTTGTTATAATTAAATATGATTTTTAAATAAATAAAAAAGGGGAAAAGCAATGAAAAAAATCATTTTTGCTTCAATTACGGCGTTTGCTGTTATTGTAAGTGGTTGTGCTACAAAAAATACTAGTGTAAGTAGCTCAAGTAGTGTAGATGGTTCAAAAGGTAGTGGTGGTTCTGATAGATTTGAAAATCTTGAATCTTTAAATTCTGTAGCAAATGTATATTTTGATTTTGATAAATTTAATGTTAGAAAAGATATGCAAAAAGTTATTGCAAATAATGCTGAAATTTTCAATAAAGAAGCTGCGAATGCTGCAATCGTAGTTGAAGGAAACTGCGATGAGTGGGGAACTGATGAGTATAATCAAGCTTTAGGTTTGAAAAGAGCTAAAGCAGTAAAAGAATCTTTAGTAGCTCAAGGTGTTAGCGCAGATAGAATTAGCGTAAAAAGCTATGGAGAAACTAATCCTGTATGTACTGAAAGAACTAAAGCTTGCGATGCTCAAAATCGTCGTGCAGAATTTAAAATTGCAAAATAAAGCTTTAAATAAATGAAATTAAACTTATTATCAGTAGCTCTTTTAGGAGCTACTTTCTTACACGCTGAAATTTCAGCATTTGATGCAGGAAAAGTAGATACAAAAACACCTTATGGTTTAACTCAAAATGAAAAGTTGCAATATGAAAATCAAGAACGCTTGAAAGCTTTAAATGAATATTATACAAATTTGACAAGTAAAATAAATACAGCTGTAGAAAACATAGAAGGTTTACAAAGTGTAACTGAGGGTTTAAATGCTCAGTATTCAAAAGCTAACACAAAATTACTTTCACTGGAAGAAAACTATCAAAATTTTGATGCAAATATTACCCAAGAAATTCAAAATTTAAGAGCTTATGTTGAAGAAAATAGACAAATTCAAGAAAAAAATCACCAAGAAATTCAAAAGGTTTTAGGTGAAATTACAACTTTAATCAATAAGATCAATGATGATTATATCTCAAAAGAAGATATGAATCAAACTATAACTTTTTTTCAATCTGAAATAGCTAGAGTGCAAAATCAGGCAAAAGTTATTTCTGCTGTCCCTATTGTAAAGGATGATAATAAAACACAAGAAGTCATTCAGGATGTAAATGAAACTCAAGAAGAAGTGACTGAAAAAAAAGATGATAGTTGGAAAAAATTACAATCTAGTGAAATTTTGAAAAAGGCAATTGATGAAACCAATAAAAATCAATTTGAAGATGCAAAAGAAAAATTTGAACATCTAATTAGTATTCATTATAAACCTGCTAGATCTACTTTTTGGCTTGGAGAGATAAGATATAAACAGCAAGATTATGCAGGTGCTTTGGGATTTTATAAGAAAAGTTCTGCTATAAGTACTAAAGGTGATTATGTACCAAAATTGCTTTATCACACAGCTATTAGCTTAGATAAGGTTGGAGATCCAAAAAGTGCAAATAAATTTTATAAGGCTTTAAAGACAGCTTATCCTGATAGTCCTGAGGCAAAAGTTTCACCAGATAGAAAATAACAAAGGAGATAAAATGGCTATAGAAAAAAATAGTGTAGTTTCAATGTTTTATGAGTTAAAAGATGCAAATACTAATGAAGTTTTAGAATCAAATATTTATGCTGAACCTATTTCTTTTATTTTGGGTAAGGGTCAAATTTTAGAAGGATTAGAAGAAGAAATTCAAAAGCTTAATGCCCCATGTAATGCTGATATTGTGATAAAAAAAGAAAATGCTTTGGGTGAATATGACGCAAATGCTTTGCAAACTTTACCAAAAGAGCAGTTTGCAGGAATTGATTTACAAGTTGGTATGGAGCTTTTTGGCGAAGGTGAAGATGGTAATACCGTAAGAGTAATTGTTAGAGAAATTACTGAAAATGAAGTTACTATTGATTACAATCATGCTTATGCAGGAAAAGACTTGTTGTTTTCAATCAATATCGTAGATGTTAGAGCTGCAAGTGAAGATGAAATTTTAACAGGAATTATTGCAGGTAGTAGAAGTTGTGGATGTGGTGGTGGAGGACATCATCACGATCATCACGGACATGGTGGTAGCGGATGTTGTGGAGGCCACGGACATGGTGGTGGCGGTTGCTGCGGTGGTCATTAATGAATAGTGCATTTATTTTCCCAGGTCAAGGCTCTCAAAGCGTTGGCATGGGTTTGAGTTTTTATGATAATTCTAAAAAAGCAAAAGAATTACTAGACAATGCTAGCGATTTTTGTAAAATTGATTTTAAAAATTTGCTTTTTAAGGAAAATGAAAATTTAAATAAAAGCGAATTTACGCAAATGGCCATAGTATTAAACTCGCTAATGGCCTATGAAGCCTTAAAAGAGCAAGTTAATATAGAAGCTAAGTATAGCTTGGGTCATTCATTAGGAGAATTTAGTGCTTTAGCAACCCAAGATGCATTTGACTTTTTAGATGTAATAGCACTTGTTAATAAACGCGGTAAGTTTATGCAAGAAGATTGCTCTAAAATCGAAGCTGGTATGATGGTGGTTTTAGGGCTTGAAGATAAAGTGGTAGAAGAACTTTGTCAAAAGGCATTAAGTGAACAAAAAAGTATTTTTGCTGCTAATTATAATTGTGATGGGCAAATTGTAGTAGCAGGTTTAAAGCCTGATTTGGCTTCTTATGAGAGTGAGTTTAAAAATGCAGGAGCTAAAAGAGCTATGCTTTTGAACATGAGTGTTGCAAGCCATTGTCCATTATTAAAAAATGCGTCTTTGAAACTTACAAAAGAATTAGAACCTATTTTAAAAGAGAGTTTTAAAAGCGTAGTATCAAATGTCAATGCAAAAGTGTATAATGATAAAAATCAAGCTCTAACGCTTTTAAGCGAGCAACTTATTAAGCCTGTTCTTTATAAACAAAGCATTAAGGCAATAGATGAAGAAGTGGATTTTTATATAGAATTTGGCGCGAGCGTGTTAAAGGGCTTAAATAAAAAAATCACTCAAAAAGAAACTTATGCCTTAAGTAAAATAGAAGATATTGATGAAATTTTAAAGGTAATTAAATGAAAATAGCTATTTTAGGAGCTATGCCTGAAGAGGTTACTCCTTTACTAGAAACATTAAAAGAGTATCAAACAATCGAATATGCAAATAATACTTATTATCTTGCAAAATATAAAAATCATGAATTAATAATCGCTTATTCTAAGATAGGGAAGGTAAATTCTACTCTTAGTGCGGCTATTATGATAGAAAAATTTAAAGCTGAGCTTTTACTCTTTACAGGTGTAGCAGGAGCTTTTAATCCTAGTTTAGAGATAGGGGATTTAATCTATGCTACAAAATTAGCTCAATATGATTTAGATATCACAGCTTTTGGGCATCCGCTTGGCTATGTTCCTGGCAATGAAATTTTTATAAAAACAGATGATAGGCTAAATAATCTTGCCATAGAAGCTGCTAAAGAACTTGGTGTTAAATTACAATCAGGTATTATCGCTACGGGCGATGAGTTCATTTGCGATGAAAATAAAAAAACAAAAATTAGAGAGATTTTCAATGCAGATGCTTGCGAAATGGAAGGAGCTAGCGTAGCTTTGGTGTGCGATGCTTTAAAAATTCCATGTTTGATTTTAAGATCAATGAGTGATAAAGCAGGTGAAAAGGCTGAATTTGACTTTGATGAGTTTGTAGAAAAATCAGCTAAAATTTCAGCTAATTTTGTCTTAAAAATTTGTGAGAAATTATGATAAATCTTAGTAAAAGACTAATCAGAGAAGTTGCAAAAGCAAACGCTAAATTTTCCTTAATAGGAGATAATGATAAGGTTTTATTAGGACTTAGTGGTGGGAAAGACTCTCTTGCTTTAGCCCATCTTTTAAAGCGTATGCAAGCACACGCGCCTTTTAAATTTGAACTTAAAGCAGTAACTTTAAGCTATGGTATGGGTGAAGATTATACCAAACTTCATAATCACTGCAAAGAACATGGTATTGACCATGAAGTGATTGATTCTAATATTTATGAAATTTCAGGTGATACTATTAGAAAAAATTCAAGCTTTTGTAGCTATTTTTCAAGAATGAGACGCGGAGCTTTATATACTTATGCTTTGGAAAATGGTTTTAATAAACTAGCTATAGCTCATCATTTAGACGATGCAGTGGAAAGTTTTTTTATGAATTTTATTTATAATGGTGCTCTTAGAAGTTTAGCTCCAAAATATAAAAGTAAAAGAGGTGTAGAGGTTATTCGACCTTTGATTTTTGTAAGAGAAAGACAACTAAGAGAAAATGCTATTAATAATGAATTAGAAGTTATTGGTAATGAATTTTGTCCTGGTATGAAATTAAGTGAAAAAAATGTAAAATTTCCTCATGCTAGAGAAGAAGCTAAACAGCTTTTAGCAAATTTAGAAAAAGAAAATCCAAAATTATTTACAAGCTTAAAAACTGCATTTGAAAATATCCACACGGATAGTTTTTTCATGGTTAAGGATAATGACTAAACTTTTGGTTGTTGTTGATTATCAAAATGATTTTATCGATGGTAGCTTAGGTTTTGAAAAAGCTACCAAGATAAAAGATAATATTCTTACTCTTTTAAAAAATCATCAAGGTGATATCGTTTTTACTTTTGATACGCATGATGAGAATTATTTAAAAACCCAAGAAGGAAAAAATTTACCTATTTATCATTGCATTAAAGATACTTTGGGTTGGCAAATGCCAAGTGATTTTGATATGTATTTAAAAAATGCAAAAAAAATCTTTTATAAGAATGCTTTTGGTAGTTTAGAATTGGCTAATTTTTTAAAACAAAATCATTATGAAAGTATAGAATTTTGTGGTTTGGTTTCGCATATTTGTGTATTTAGTAATATTATTTTAGCTCAAAGCGCTAGTATCAACTCAAAAATCATATTGTATAAAAATGCAACAGCAAGCTTTAGTAAGTCTTTGGAAAATAGTGCTTATGAAATTTTGCAAGCTTATGGCGTAGAACTTTTATAAAATGCAAGGTTTTATCTTACACACTCAGAGTGTAAAAGATGAGGACTTAATCGTTTATCTTTTAAGTGCTAAAAAAGTTATTAAAAGTTATAGATTTTATGGAATGAGACATTCTAATATTTTAAGTGGATATAAGATTGATTTTGAGCTTGAGGAAAGTTCAAGGTTTTTACCACGTTTAAAAGATGTTTTGCATATTGGTTTTTCTTGGATTTTAGATAGAGAGAGAATGTTTTTTTGGCAAGAATTTATCAGACTTTTTTATTGGCATTTAAAAGATGTTGAGGAAATTGATAGTTTTTATTTTGAGCTTTTAGAAGATTGTGCTAAACGTTTTGAAAAACAAGATTGCAAGCGTGTTATAGTAGATGCTTATTTAAAAATTTTAAATTTTGAAGGACGTTTACATAAAAGCTTTGTATGTTTTTATTGCGATGAGTATATACAAAAAAACGTTGTATTAGTAAGAGCTTTTTTACCTGCACATAAAAAATGTGCTTTTGGTTATGAGTTTAAAGCTGAAGATCTTGCAAAGTTTTATGAAAATTTTAATTCATCGCATTTTAGCGATGAATATATTGATAATTTATATAAAATCATTAAAGAGGGTTTTTAAGGGTAATATCATACATCATAATAGCCTCTTGTCTTAATTTTGCGATGATATTTGCACTATCAATATGTGTATTTTTTATAATAGCTTCCTTGCTATTTTTAATATCTTCCAGTAAATTTCCAAGTTGTTTTTGAGAGCTTTGTAAGCAAGTACTTATACATTTTGGTTGTGTTTGTTGTAAAACTTGCTCGAAATTTAAACTTTGATTGTTAAGCTTTGAAGCATGTGCTGCTAAATTGTTTGCACTTGTTCTAATGCCACCTAATGCTTTGTAAATCCCTTTTGAATTGATATGAGCTGCCATGAACCTTCCTTGTTTTATGGTATCTCTTCATTCATATTGCTTAGAAATTTACAAGCAAAAATCATTCCTTATTGAAAAATTCTTGAATATATTTTCGCATAATATCTGCATCATTAATACGATTAACACAATCTCTAAAATTAGAAGCATCGTCATAGCCTTTAGAATATTCATGCAAGTGTTTTCTAAATATGCTTATACCTTGTTCTTTATAGTGTTTTAGCATTTCTTCAAAATGTGCAAAAATGATTTTATTTTTCATAGCTTTTTCTATTTTTTTGCCAGTTTTTATCTCATAAAATATCCAAGGTTTTCCTATGCTTGCACGCCCTATCATCAAAGCATCACATTTTGTTATTTCAAATACTTCTTTAGCATTATCTGCACTAATATCACCATTTGCTACTAAAGGAATTTTGATATTTTCTTTGGCTAAAGCTATGGCTTCATAATCAGCATTTCCACTATACATTTGTTTTCTAGTGCGACCATGCATACTGATAAAATTTACTCCAGCATTTTCACACGCTTTAGCGATGGCAATAGGATCTTTTTTTTCAAATCCCAATCTTACTTTGACACTAGTTAATTTTTTATTGCTTGTTTTTTTGATAAGTTCTAAAATTCTTTGCAATTTATCAAGATCTTGTAAAAGAGCACTACCTGCGCATTGTTTTATAACTTTATTTACAGGACAACCGCAATTAAAATCAATCCCATCTATAAAATCAAAACGATTTAAAATTTCTACTGCTTTTTGAATCACACTTTCATCTGAGCCTGCAATTTGAACTATGTAAGGATTTTCAAGTTCAGCTTTTTCTAGCATTTTAAGAGTTTTTGAGCTCTCATACACTAAGGCATTAGAACTTATCATTTCACTAATGGTTACATCAGCCCCAAATTGCTTGACTAAATTTCTTAAAGGCAAGTCTGAAAAACCCGCCATAGGGGCTAAAAATAAAGGCTTTTTGCTAAAATCTATCATTGTATTAATTTTTCAAGTTCTATTTTTTTATTATGTTCTCTTAAAAAGAGCAAGAGTCTAAAGTCTTTATGCTCATTTTGATCATTTCCTAATTCATTAAGCAATTCATCATACATACCAAATTCTGCTAAAGTATAAAGATAAGCCCTTAAAGCTTGAGAATAACTATCTTTTAACTTTTTAAATAAAGCAATTAATACTTGAGGCTCTATTTTTTTACAAAGTATTTTAGCACAACGTAAATATGACTTATCATCTAAGGTATTCATACTAAGTAAAACTTCGATTTCGGCATGATTTAATTCTAAGTTTTCTTTTTCAAATCTATTTAAAAGCAATAAAATATCATCTTGATTTTTTTGTATTTTTAGTATTTTAATTTGACTATAGGGTGCATTTTCTAACACCATTTTATAAGCAAAAATTTCTAGTTCATCTGCTAAGGTATCTTTGTTTTTGATAAAAGAAAAAGCATAATTGTTATCATTTTGAAAGTGATTTTTTTCATTTAAAATAAAAAATTCATTATTTGGATCTAGCTTGTATTTTTTTAATTCTACAAATTCTTTTTTATCTAAGTTCTTAAAAATATCAATAATTTCATCTATTTTAGGATTTTGAATTTTTTCTTTAAAACAAAGGGCTTGAGTGTTTTTTGCTATATTTTGAAATTCTTGAGTTTTAAATTTAACCTTGCTTATTTTTTTTAAAAAAATATCAATAATAAAATTTTCATAATTTTTACTATCTTTAATTAGATTTTTGTATTGTAAATGTTTTAAAAAGCCATAAAAACTCATATGTGCTAAAGCTAGTATCATTAAAAATAAAGCAGGCAAAACAACCCATAAGCTAACAGGCAAATTTAATTCAAAAGTGGAAATTGCAAAAGTGTAATTTCCTAAATTTAGATTATAAACTAAGGCTGCAACAATTAAAAGATAAACTAAACTTGCAAAGAAAAATAATCTTATCTTCATAGCTCTTTCCTTTTTTCTAGAGTTTCACGGCAATTGATACAGTATTTTGCGTGAGGTTTTACCTTAAGTCTTTCAGGGTGAATATCATCTTCGCAATACTCGCAAATACCATAAGTATTGTTATCTATTTTACTTAATGAATGTTTAATTTCTTCTAGTTCGGCTTTTAAATTTTCATTGATTTTAAAATCAATATGAGAGCTATTATCGATTTGCTGCAAATCAACTTCATCTCTAGGTTCGCTATCTTGTAGATTATGGATATTGTTTATATTACCCTGAAGCTCTTGTAAAATTTCTTTTTGTCTTTGAAGTAATATATTTTTAAATTCCTCAAGATTTAATTCTTGCATAAATGCTCCTATTTGTGATATGGGTGATTTGTATTAATGCAAAATGCACGATAAATTTGTTCTAAAAGCATGGTTTTGGCAAATTTATGCACTAAAGTCATTTTGCTAAGGGCTATACTTGTATGCATTTGTGTAATAAATTCTTGCTCAAACCCATAAGCACCGCCTATAAAAAATGAAATTTCATTTTTATCTAGTAATAATTTTGCAAATTCTACACTCGTAAGCTCTTTACCTTTTTCATCTAAGGCTATGCAAAAACCTTTTTTATAAGGATTTAGTGCATTTGTATAAGATTTTTTTGCTTCTATGATATTAGTGTTTTGTGCTTGATTGATTTTATTATTAAAAATACAAATATCATTAAAACTGCAAAATTTTTTGATGAGCTTGGTGTAGTGCTCATCTATTTTGCTAAATTCATTGTTATTGTTTTTTTGAATGCTTAAAAGATTGATTTGCATTTTTTAGTTTTTAGAAAAAAATCTTAAAAAATCTGCTATAAATTTTTTATGTTCACTTCTTTCTACAATCGCATCGATTAATCCATGTTCAAGTAAAAATTCGGCCTTTTGAAAGCCTTCTGGTAAATCAGCTCCTATAGTTTGTTTAATTACCCTAGCCCCTGCAAAACCTACTAAAGCGCCAGGTTCGGCTAAGATGATATCTCCAAGCCAAGCAAAAGATGCACTTACTCCACCCATGGTTGGATCCGTTAATACTGAAATATAAGGAAGTTTTTCTTCTGCTAGTAGCTTTAATGCTGCACTTGTTTTGCTCATTTGCATTAAAGAATAAGTACTTTCTTGCATTCTAGCTCCACCGCTTGCACTAACTATAACAACAGGTGTTTTTTTCTCAATTGCTCTTTCAATCGCTCTAAGAATTTTTTCACCTTCTACTGAGCCCAAACTTCCTCCCATGAAAGAAAAATCAAAAACAACTAATTGAGTTTTAATGCCATCTATATTACACTCGCCACTTATTATGGCGCTTTTTCTTCCTGTTTTTTCTTCGTTTTCTGCTAATCTTTTTTTATATGATTTACTATCTACAAATTTAAGCGGGTCGATCGCATGTAAATCTTTATCCATTTCTATAAATGTGCCTTCATCGCTAAGTAACTCGATGCGTTTTAAAGGGTTTAATCTCATGTGAAAATTACATTTAGGGCAAACATTATAACAAGTTTCTATTTCTTTATAATACATTAACGCATGACAAGAATTACATTTAACCCAGTGGTTTGGAGCTTCACTTGGAGTAGCTTGTTTGCGTCTTATACTAGAAAAAATATCTAAAAAATTCATTATCTCTACCTAAAATAAAATTTCAAAATTATAGCAAGATTTTATTACTTTTAGAATCTTGCGCCTAACATAAATTCAAATTTACTTATGTCGTCTTTTGAGTTAGTATTAAATGGTTTAGCAAAAACTAAATTTAAAGCACCTAGTGGGGTTAGCCACTCAAAACCAACGCCTGTACTCCATCTTTGAATTTGACTTAAAGAGCTTTGTCCTATGGCACCATAGTCAAAAAATATACTTCCTCTTAGTTTGATTCTATCAAAGATTGGAAAGCTAAGTTCTACAGAGTTTGCAAAGGCAACTGTACCACCTGTCTCATCGCCCCATTCGTTTTTAGGACTCACGCTTCTTCTATCAAAACCTCTAATGGTTCCTATACCTCCAAGATAGAGTTTTTCGTTAATTGGTAAATAGCCTTGGTCCCATACTTTATAAAAACTTGCTTTATAACGATAAATCAAATCCCAGCCTATAAATTCTTCTAAGCCTTGATAATAATTAAATTTAGTGGTAGAGCTTATAAATTCTTGATCCCCACCTAAGCCTGCATATTCAAGTGAGGTTGAGGCGATAAAACCTGATCTTGGTAAATAATAATCATCTGTATTGTTAAATACTATTGAAGGAGTAATAGAGCTTTTGTAAGTTTTTCCAAGTTTATATCCTTGAGCGATTAAGCGATCACTTAAATGATAAATATCACTTTGTTCAAGATTATAAGTTAAATCTATGCTTGTATATCTTCCTAAAGTTTTACCAACGCTTATATCAAAACCATAATTTCTCTCATCATAGCTATCCCACTCTAAACGGTCTGAATATAATGATCCTCCAAGAGAATAATCGCTATCATTTACTCTAGGATTTCTTAAAGATACTCTACCTGAAAGTGTATCATCGCCTTTGTCTATACTTACACTTCCTTTCATACCAGAACCTAAAATATTTGCATCAGATAATGAAGCACTAAGTAAAATTCCATCACTAGTTCCATAACCAATACCACCTGAAATAGCTCCAGTTGAAGCTTCCTTGACTTCTACTATTAAATCAATATGTGTATCATCCACTCTTTGTTCTTTAATGTCTACATTTTCAAAATATGCAGTTCTTCTTAGAGCATTTCTTGAGTCCATTAAATCAGTTCTATTATAAAGATTACCTTCGGTTAAATAAAGCTCTCTACGAATAACCCTATCAACTGTCTTGGTATTGCCTGAAACGATGACATCTCTTATATATACTTTTTCATTCGGTATAACTTTAAAAATAATCATAGCTTCATGATTTTCTTTATCTTTTTGTATATCAGGTATAACTTGTACAAAAGCATAACCTAAATCTGCTGTTTTGGTTTCTATAGTTTTTATATCTTCTCTTAGTTTTTCTATATTGACTATTTTTCCAACACTTAATTTTAAATCATTTGCCAAAGCTTCATTTTCTTCATCGCTAAAAATTGGATTAAAAATTTTAATCTCTTTGACTTTATAAACCTCGCCTTCATTGATAAAATAAGTCAAATCAGCTTGATAAGTATCTGTGTAAGTATTTAAAAAAGCAGGAGATACGCTCACATCAAGATAACCTTCTTTTAAATATACATCTGAAATTCTTGAGCTATCATTTGCAAGATCAAAGATTTTAAGCTTACCATCATTAAAACCCCACATCCAACCCAAAGCTTCTCTTTGTTTATTTGCTATTGCAGGTTCAATATCTGAATAACTTAAATTTTTTGCGCCACTTAAATGCACTTTTTCTATGATGATATTTTCCCCACGATTTACCACAAAAGTAAGTTTTAATGAACTTGAGTTACTTAATTTTTCATCTTTGATTTCTACAACAGTATCATAAAAACCTTTGGCTTGATAAAAAAGTTTGATTTTTTCGGCCGCATCTTTAGCTGAATTTTCATCATACAAAATTCCAGGTTTTAAGCCAACAAGGCTTTCTATTTGTTTTCTATCGTTACTCGCTATACCTTGAATATCTATTTTTCCAATAGATGGTTTTTCTACCATTTTAAAAGTTAGCACTCCATTTTTTTCTTCTACTGCTATATCTTTAAAATAATTTCTATCAAAAAGATTTTTAATCGCTATATCTATACTAGCAGGATCAATTTTTTGTCCTATTTTTAATTTAGAAATCGCAATAGCACTTTCTTTAGAAAGTTGCGATAAGCCTTCAAATTTTATATCTTTAATCGTAGCTGCACATAAAGAACTTGAGAGTGCAAAGAAAACAAACCATTTTTTCATCATTTTACCTAAATTTTTATATACAAAATCGTTATAATACCAAAATATTTTTAACTAATGCTTTTTAAGGAAAATTTATGAAAGTTAGTATAGTTGGACTTGGCTTAATAGGCGGATCTTTGGGTCTTAGTTTAAGAGAGAATAAATTAATAGATTTAGTTTGCGGGTACGATATAAATAAGGAATTTGAACAAATCGCGCTAGAGCGAAAATTAATAGATAAAATTGTTTCTTTTGAAGAGTTAAAAAAATGTGATGTAATTTTTTTAGCTATCCCTGTAAGAGCTATTGTAAAAATTTTAAAAGAATTTCAAGGCATTTCCAAAGATTGTACTATCATTGAGCTTGGAAGTACAAAAGAAGAAATTATTAAAAATTTACCATCTGATTTACAAAGTCAATTTATCGCAGCTCATCCTATGGCAGGAACGGAAAATAGCGGTCCAAGTGCAGCTATAAAAGATTTATATAAAAATGCAGTTTGTGTTTTGTGTGATGTACAAAATGCTGATCATATTCATCAAAAAAGAGCTATAGAAATTTTTTCAGATTTAGGAATGAAGCTTGTATTTATGGATAGTATCTCACATGATCATCATGCTTCTATTATTTCACATTTACCGCATGTGATTAGCTTTTCTTTGGCAAATTTTGTAATGAAAGAAGAAAATAAAAAAAATATAGCCCACCTAGGTGGTCCTTCTTTTAAAGATATGTGTAGAATTGCAAAATCAAACCCTCAAATGTGGAGTGGTATTTTTGAGCAAAATAAACAAAATTTATTAAATTCTATTGATTTGTTTCAAAAAGAATTGCAAGAGTGTAAAAAAATGATAGAAAAATGTGATATAAATGAGCTTGAAACCTGGATTAAAAGTGCAAATAAATTAAGAGAAATTTTATAAAATTTTTTATAATTTACTCTTAATTTGCTAAAGAATAATATATTTTTAAAAAAATAGATTGAAAGTGAAAATATGGTTTTTGCACGTAAAAGATCAAATAAAAAATGGATTTTTGTAGTTTTTTTAATACTTTTAGCCTTTGTGGTATTTGTTTTAAATACAAAGTTGTTTGAAAAAAATCCTCCGCTGATTCAAACAAAATCAGATATTATTTATAGTAATTTAACAGATCCTATATCCATAGAAGTAAGCGATGAAAGTGCTTTAAAAGATATAAAAGTTACTTTATTTAAGGCAAATGAGTTAAATGGTGAAATACTTGTTAATGAGCATGTTAAAGGCAATAAAAAAAGCATTCATTTTGATTTAAAATTACCAAAACCAGCTTATAAAGAAAAAGTCGATTCTTATAAACTTGTAATAGAAGCAAGTGATAGTAGTTTTTGGAATTTCTTTTTAGGAAATCAAGCGCTTAAAGAAGTGAAAGTTATTATTGATACCAAAAAACCACTTGTAGAAATTTTAGATAATTCTTACCAAATCGAACAAGGTGGAGTAGGTAGTGTGGTATTTAAAGCAAGTGATGAGAATTTGCAAGAAGTTTATATCACAACCGATAAAGATAGAATTTTTAAAGCAACTCCTTATGTGAAAGAAGGATATTATGCTGCTTTGATTCCTTGGGAGGCAACTGATGAGCACTTTAGAGCTTATGTGGTGGCAGTGGATAAAGCAGGTAATGTAAACAAACAAAGAATTAGATATTATTTTACTAATAAAAAATACCGTGTATCTAATATAAAGGTAAGTGATAGATTTTTAGATGGTAAGATTGAATTTTTAGCACAAAAATATGCTCCAAAAGATAGAGAATTAAGCAGGCTTGAAAAATTTAAATTTGTGAATGAAGATTTAAGAGCTTCTAATGAAGTTATCATTCATGATATTACAAGTAAAGTTCCTGATACTATGATTAATAATTTTAAAGTTAATCTTTTCAAACCTTTAAAAAATGGCCAAAAAGTAGCTGATTATGCTGATCATAGATTTTATTCTTATAATAATCAAGCATTTAGTAGTTCTTATCATATGGGGCTTGATTTAGCAAGTGTAAAAGAAGCGCCTATCATTAGCAATAATGATGGTGAAGTGGTATTTGTACAAGAAAATGGAATTTATGGATTAAATATTATTATTTATCATGGCTTTGGTATTTATACTCTTTATGGACACTGCACTAATGTGGATGTAAATGTAGGAGATAGAGTTAGAGCAGGTGATGTTATAGGTACCACAGGTACTACAGGCTTAGCACTTGGAGATCATGTGCATTTTGGTGTTTTAGTGCAAGGAGTTGAAGTGCGTCCTGAGCAATGGCAAGATGCAAAATGGATAAAAGAAAATATCTATAATGTATTAGAATCAAGTAAAAAAAGAATTTTGAGTGAATAAAGATGAATCAAACAACAATAGCAAAAGAAGTTAAAGGTGTTGGCATAGGTTTGCACAAGGGTGAGCCTATTAGTATAAAATTAGAGCCATTAGAAGCTGGCAGTGGTATAGTGTTTTATAGAAGTGATTTAGGAATTTCTTATGAAGCAAAGCCTGAGAATGTCATCGATACACAAATGGCTACTGTAATAGGCGATCATAGGGGTTATGTTTCTACTATAGAACATTTAATGAGTGCGATTAATGCTTATGGTATTGATAATGTGCGTATAGTTTTAGACGCAAACGAAGCTCCTGTAATGGATGGTAGTAGTATAGGCTTTTGTATGATGCTTGAAGAAGCAGGCGTAAAAGAGCTTGATGTGGCTAAAAAAATTTTAGTGATTAAAAAAAGTGTAGAAGTAAAAGAAGGTAATAAATTTGTGCGTTTAAGTCCTACGGATATGCCTATTATAAACTATACGATTGAATTTGATAATCCTATCATAGGTAAGCAAAATTATTGTTTTGAATTTAGCAAACAAAACTACATAGAGCAAATAGCAAGAGCAAGAACTTTTGGATTTTTAAAAGATGTTCAAGCTTTAAGAGCTATGAATTTAGGTCTTGGTGGAAGTTTAGAAAATGCTGTTGTGATTGATGATAATCGTATTTTAAACTCTGAAGGTTTGCGTTTTAAAGATGAATTTGTGCGCCATAAAATTTTAGATGCTATTGGGGATTTAACTTTGCTTGGATGTAGGGTTTTTGGAGATTATACTTCTTATGCAGGTTCGCACAAACTTAATCATCTTTTAACCAAAGAACTTTTAAAAGATTCTAGTGCTTATGAAGTGGTAAGTTTAGAAAAAAGTGCATATAAAGTTTATGAAAAGGTTTTTGCATAAAAAAGGTTACTTTACTTTTAAATGCCATAGCAAAACCTTTGATGCTTGGTATTTATGAAAATGATATATTGATAAAAACCATTGAGAATGATTTAAAAGTTAGTGAAGTTTTGTCAAAAATATTGCAAGATTTACTTTCACAATATGAGTTTGAAAAGCTTATTTATGTGCATGGTCCAGGCTCTTACATGGGCATAAAGATTTCTTATGTTTCTTTTAAAACACTAGCTATAGTTAAAAATATACCTTTAAAAGCTATTAGTGCTTTTGAGCTAAATAATAACACTCCTATAGCTGCAAATAAACACTTATGTTTTGTAAAAAAAGATGATGGTGAGATTGTTTTAGAAAAGACACAAGCGGGAAGTTTTTTTATGCCCCAAAGTTTAAAAGGTTTAAATTTCAGTAAAGAAAATACACCTTTTTATGTTTTAGATGCGATTAATTAAGGTAAAAAATGAAGATTTTAGTTCCTGCTACAAGTGCAAATTTAGGTCCTGGTTTTGATTGTTTGGGTTTGAGTTTAAAATATTTTAATCAAACTATAGTTGAAAAATCTAAATTTTTTAGCATTAGCATAAACGGAGAAGGTGAAAATAATATCTATCTTAAAAAAAATAATACCTTTGTTAATATTTTTTATGAAATTTATAAAAGACTTAGTGGTAAAAAAGATAATTTCCGCTTTGTTTTTCAAAATAATATCCCTTTAGCTAGAGGTATGGGAAGCTCTTCTGCTGTAATAGTTGGGGCTATTGCTTGTGCTTATGAATTAAGTGGGTTTAAAGCGGATAAAAATATCATTTTAAATGAAGCTTTAAAATATGAAAACCATCCAGATAACATAGCTCCAGCAGCACTTGGCGGTTTTGTATGTGCATTAACTCATAATGAAAAAGTTTTAGCTATAAAAAAAGAAGTGGATAAAGACTTACAAGCTGTTATAACCATACCAAATGTAGCGATGAATACTCAAAAATCAAGAGCAGTTTTAGCTAAAAAAATTAACCTAGAAGATAGTGTTTTTAATCTTTGTCATGCTTCATTTTTAACCGCTTGTTTTTTAGAGAAAAAATATGATTTATTAAAATATGCAAGTTTGGATAAACTTCATCAAAACCAAAGAATGAAACTTTTGCCAGAACTTTTTGAAGTACAAAAACTAGCTTTAGATAATAATGCTCTCATGAGCACGCTTTCAGGCTCAGGCTCGAGCTTTTTTACTCTAGCTTATAAAGATGATGCCAAAAAAATCAAAGAAAAAATCAAAAATAAATTTGCTAAATTTAGGGTTGAGCTTTTAGAATTTGATGATGAGGGCTTTAAAATTTGCTAAAAATTCCAAAAAAAAGATATAATTTTGAAAAATCATATACCCATTAGAATGTGCATTGTTTGCAAAGGTCGTTATGAAAAGCAAAGTTTGCATCAATTTCAAATAAAAAATTCTCAAATTATCACTAAAGTGGAATTTGGCAGGAGTTTGTATATTTGTAATTCATGTTTTGATAAAGATGAAAAAACATTGCAAAGGGCTTTTATGAGAGCTTGCAAAGGCAATTTTCATGGTAATATAAATCAGCAGGATTTAAAGGAGATATTTTTTAATGGCAGATGTAAAGATTAGCGAGATTGCTCAAGAGTTAGGATATACAAGTAAAGAAATTATAGAAAAAGCCAATGAAATGGGCTTAGAAGATATCAAATCCCCTAACAAAAAAGTATCTTCTGAAATCGCAGAAGCGATTTATCAATATGTTCAATCCGGTGAAATATTAGATGTAGTAAAAAAAGTAGCCAAACCTAAAAAAGAAAGTACAGCAAAAAAAACTACTAAAAAAGAAGAAAGTAAGAAAGAAGAGAAAAAAACTACTAAAAAAGAAAGTAAAAGCCCTGCTAAAGCAGTAAGTGAAAAAAAAGATGAAATAAAAAAAGAAGATAAACAACCCGAAAGTCCTATAAAAAATGAAGTATTAGAAGAAAAAAAAGAAGAAATTAAACTCGATGAAAAGCTAGGTTCTAATTTAAATTTAGCTAAAAGAAGAGGCTTAGTCATCGTTAAAAAGAAAAAAGAAGAAAGCAAAGAAGCTCAAATAAATAAAGAAGAAAAAGCTAACATACAAACTACTCAGGGTCTAAGCCTTAGTATGATTTTTTCAAATTCAGATGAGAATTTAAAAAGAAAGAAAAAAGAAAAGAAAAATCATCCCGCGACATGTAAAAAAGAAAACACTACTAAAATGGATCTTTTAGGAGATAAAGACTTTGCTGATATTTCTTTAGAAGATGATGATATGGTAGTTTTACCTGATTTTAGTGTAAAAGAAAACAAACCAGCACAACCAACAAACAAAAAACAACCAAATATCTTAAAACAATCTTTAAATAATTCTATCAACCCATTTGGCGAGGGTGGTATACAAAGAAGAAGTCGTAAAAAGCCACCTAAAAAGATAGAGAAAAAAGAAAGCGAAGCGATCACAAGTGTAAGCATACCTAAAGAAATTCGTGTGTATGAGTTTGCTGAAAAACTTGGTAAAAACACCGGAGAAGTTATCTCTAAGCTTTTCATGCTTGGTATGATGACGACTAAAAATGACTTTTTGGATGAGGATGCTATAGAAATTCTTGCAGCTGAATTTGGCGTGGAGATTAATATCATTGATGAGGCTGATGAGTTTGATTATGTAAAAGATTATGATGAAAATCAAACAGAAGAAAATTTAAGCCAAAGAGCTCCGGTTATCACTATCATGGGGCATGTGGATCATGGTAAGACTTCTTTGCTTGATTATATAAGAAAATCACGCATTGCAAGTGGTGAAGCAGGTGGGATTACTCAGCATGTTGGTGCTTACATGGTGGAAAAAAATGGTAGAAAAATCACTTTTATCGATACTCCAGGTCATGAGGCATTTACTGCTATGCGTGCAAGGGGAGCTAGTATAACGGATATTGTTATTATCGTAGTAGCTGCAGATGATGGGGTAAAACCACAAACTAAAGAAGCGATTAATCATGCAAAAGCAGCTAATGTACCTATCATCATCGCTATTAATAAAATGGATAAAGAAAACGCAAATCCTGACATGGTAAAAACCCAACTAGCAGAAATGGACATCATGCCAGTAGAATGGGGCGGAAGCCATGAATTTGTGCCAGTTTCAGCTAAAAAGGGTGATGGTATAGAGGATTTACTTGAAATTGTATTATTACAAGCTGATATTTTAGAGCTTAAAGCAAATCCAAAAGCCCATGCTAAAGCAAGTATTATAGAATCTTCAGTGCAAAAAGGTAGAGGTCCTGTGGCTACTATCATCGTGCAAAATGGTACTTTAAGAGTGGGAAATACAGTCGTAGCAGGGGAAGCTTATGGTAAAGTGCGTGCTATGAGTGATGATCAAGGCAAAGCTTTAAAAGAAATAGGCCCAGGCGAATGTGGGGTGATCATAGGTCTTAGTGAAGTAGCTGACGCAGGAGAAACGCTAATAGCCGTAGATAGCGATAAGCAAGCAAGAGAATACGCTAATAAACGCCATGAATACAACCGCCAAAAAGAACTAAGCAAATCCACTAAAGTAAGCATAGATGAGCTTGGTGCAAAAATCAAAGAAGGTAATTTAAAAGCCCTTCCTGTGATTTTAAAAGCAGATGTGCAAGGTTCACTTGAAGCGATTAAGGCTAGTTTAGAAAAACTTAAAAACGATGAGATTAAGGTTAATATCATCCATAGTGGGGTAGGTGGGATTACTCAAAGTGATATAGAGCTTGCAAGTGCTAGTGAAAACTCTATCGTTTTAGGTTTTAATATACGCCCAACCGGTGAGATCAAAGAGCGTGCCAAAGATAAAGGCGTAGAGATAAAAACTTATAATGTTATTTATAATTTGCTTGATGATGTAAAAGCCTTACTAGGTGGTATGATGAGTCCTATCATCTCTGAAGAACAACTTGGTCAAGCTGAAATTCGCCAAGTGATCAATGTGCCAAAATTAGGCCAAATCGCAGGTTGTATGGTGACAGAAGGTACGATCAATCGTGGTGCGAAAATCAGGCTCATTAGAGATGGGGTTGTGGTATTTGAAGGTAATGTAAGCTCACTCAAGCGCTTTAAAGATGATGTAAGAGAAGTTGCAAAAGGCTATGAATGCGGTGTAGGCATAGAAGGTTGTAGTGATATGAGAGTGGGCGATTATATAGAAAGTTACAAAGAAGTTGAGGAACAAGTAAGCCTATGAACCCAGCTGAAATCAAAAAGCTACGCACAGAAAGCATTTTAAAAGAACTTATACCAGAAGCTTTAGCAAATTTAGACAACGAAGCTTTAAAAAACTTGTGCGTAGTGGATGTAGAGTGTAAAAAAGGCAGATATGATGCTTTTGTGTATTTAGATAAAATGTTTTTTAATACCCAAGAGCAAGAAATCATACTCAATCAACTCAAAAAAGCCGCCCGTGCTTTGCAAAATTACTGCATGAGCGAGCAAGGGTGGTATAGATGTCCGAATTTTCACTTTAAATTTGATGATAGATTAGAGTATCAAAACCACATGGATGCTTTATTTGAAAAAATCAAAAAGGAACAAAATGAATCTTGAAGCACTTTGTAAAGAAGCAGGGCTTAGCTTTTATGATGATGAGCTAACAAGTGAAAATGGTAGAAAGATTTATAGAATTTATGTGCAAAAAGAAGGTGGGGTAAATCTTGATGATTGTGCTAGACTTAGCGAAATTTTATCGCCTATTTTTGATGTAGAACCACCTGTGAGTGGGGAGTATTTTTTAGAAGTATCAAGCTGTGGGCTTGAGAGAAAACTTAGTAAAATCGGGCATTTTGCAAAAAGCATTAACGAACTTGTAAAAATCACAACTAATGAAAAAGAAAAAATCGAAGCAAAAATCATCGCCGTAGATGATGAAAATATCACTTTAGAAAATTTAGAAACTCAAGAAAAAACTACTATAAATTTTAGCGACATAAGAAAAGCTAAAACCTTCATACAATGGTAAAAATTTAGAAATCTAAATTTTTACTTAAAAATAAATATGATTATAAAATCAGCAAAGCAAATAAAAGTGGTAATATGAATATGTATGTTTATTGTATTTTAAATAAATAAATAATAAAATTTTTTTATAAATTTTATTATAAAGAAGGGTTTATATGTATTTTAAGAAT
>NZ_NFOE01000054.1 GCF_002179635.1 Campylobacter jejuni
CAAAATCTATATATCCTGCTAGAAAAAGCTGCCCCAAGACATTAATATATTCACTTATATAGGTAGGTTTGGGTGCATTTAAAGAAGGAGTGTTATTAAGACTATCGATATTATAAAATTGAATGATATTTGCATCTATTTCATGTCTTGCAAAAAATTCATCATCAATAAGTTTTAATAATAAATATTCAAATGCTAAGAGAATATCTGTTTTTGTTGTGTATCTTAAATATTCTAAAAATAAATCCATTTCAGAAAAATATTGTTTATTATTTAATACTTCACTTAAATTTTCATAACTTTTATATCCTATATCATCTTTTTCTTTATAAGAAAAAATAGGATTACCCATTGCATATATTACTTTTATTCTTTTCACTTTTATTCCTATGGTTTAATATGAATAGTCTTATTGAGCTTTGGATTTTTACCATAAATATTTATTGTTTCTCCCCCACTTCCAGAACCTGTTCTGTATATAATATCAATTCCATCATTCAATTTATATCTTATCAATTTTTCTTGTGTAATTTGCCCCGTTTTATGATTTTTTATAGGAATATATTTTTCTTCTAACTTTGTGGCATTTTTTATTAATTTTTGCCACAGTTCATCTAATTCTTTTTTATTTTTCAGAAGGCGAATATTCCCACTGCTACCTTTTTGTAGTTTTTCAATAATTTTCACTACTTCTTGTCGTGTTAAACCACTATTAAGTCTACTTGCAATTTTAAACATTGAATGTAAACCCCTTAAAGCCGGAGCAAATGTATAACTCACATCTTCCAAAGGTTTATCATTGAGTTCTAATTGACTAGGAAATATTATCTCAATAAA
>NZ_NFOE01000012.1 GCF_002179635.1 Campylobacter jejuni
AACTCCCTACCTAAAATATAATTCAATGGAGGTAATGCAGCACCTGAATTATCTATCACTCCATCTACATACCAAGGAGCTATTTTAGCACACATTAATGCTACTAAGCCACCGTATGACCCCCCCCCGTAAATTTTAGGTAAAGATTTAAACTGAGGATAGTTTTTCATTATATCTTTTAAGGCATTGATATGATCGATTGCAGGCATAATGGCAAAATTATTATACTCATTATTTGGTGGGATAAATGTAGAAGCTATTTTAGCTTTATATTCTTGCTCCCTTTTACCCATATCTTTTAACATCTGTATATGTTTATCTAATTTATCAACAAATTCATTAGCAGTTTCTACACTCAAACCAAAAGTACTTAACCCAAGATCTTCTAATGCTCTTTTAAGAAATCTAAGATCGTCTTCACAAATAATAGCTTTTGCGCTATATTTATCTTGCAAAGAACGATGCATACAAAAACAATGATGAAAAACATGAATTACTACTACATCAAATTTTTTAGCTATAAATTGTCTATAGCTCTCAAGGAAATAAATATCTGCATTAGAACCTGCGCCACCTATCATAAAAACAATAGCTTTCATTTGCTTACTATCATCATAAGTGATTCTATATTCTAATTTACTTTCTCTTTTTATATTTAATTCCACATCAT
>NZ_NFOE01000085.1 GCF_002179635.1 Campylobacter jejuni
GGCCATACTAATGCTTTAAGAGAGAAAATGCTAAAAGATTTTTCTAAAAATCCTCCTTATGATGAATTTGGTATGCTTCCTTTTTTGGATGAACTTATAGGAGTGGATTGGATTATTGATGTGAATAAATACAGAATAACACATGATGAAACAGGTAGAATTATCAGGGCTTTAGATGATGATGTTTTAAAAGGTAAATTAAAAGATCCAAGAGATATAGATTCTACTCCAGAGAGTAGGTGGGAATTTGATCAAAAAATGTATGCTTATAGAAATGGAATGAAAACTAATTATGATGTAGATATTAGAAATGAAAGAAGTGAAAATTCGGCAAAATTAACCATGAAATCCATGATACTAGAAGCCAAATTAGCAGTTTTAACTCCTCCACAAGGCTATCCTAATGCACCTTATTATTTTTCTCCTGAAAGATTAGAATTTATTTATAAAAAACACAAACTAGATAGATTAAAAGATCCAAGAATTCCTGCCATATATAGATATAATTTCCCGCAAGAACTTCGAGCTAAAATACTAGCTTATGCTAAAGAGCATAATATAAAAGAGTAAAAATAATGAATTTCATTAGCCACTAC
>NZ_NFOE01000004.1 GCF_002179635.1 Campylobacter jejuni
TTTTCTTTTTTTATCTAATATATTAATATCTAAATTATCACTACTTCCTTGAAAAAGTTCAAATTGCTCACACTCTTTAAGCTCTCTTAGCTTTAGGGCCAAAGGCTGATCTTTTTCAAATAATGCTTGAGTGTTTTTAAAAAAAAGTTCATTCATTGGGGTTACCTTGTTAGTTGAAAAAGTTCTACACTTTCATCTTTTATAGCATTGTCAAATACATTAAAAAGATGTAAAAGTATTTTAAAAGTTTCTTCATATATATTCAATAGTTCTCTCGTGATTTGCTCTTGTTCTTTTTTGTTTTTTGGGTTTTTGCACAACAAGGCATTAGTTTTTAATTCATGATGATACAAAATATGAGGATAAAGCTCATATGCTCCATTAGATGTTTTGTATAATTGTTTTTTAAATGCATCAAGTTGCCTAAATAGTGATTTAACTTTTAAATTAATTTTAGCTTTTTGAATTTTTTCTAAAAGAATTTGAGATTTATTAATATTATTTTGATTGTAAGAAAGTATTTTTTCCATATTTTTTCTTGTAGTTTTTAATTTGGCTCCGATTTTAGATGTGTTGGTATTAATAGTTTTAAATAAAGGCTTATTTTCTTTTAATAAATTTTCACATAATTCTTTAAAAGATTTTTCTATACTTCCTTCTATCCTAGCTCCACCTTCTGT
>NZ_NFOE01000017.1 GCF_002179635.1 Campylobacter jejuni
CTAATCATAGCTGAATCTTTAGTTTTATGATTGATAAAATCAAAGAAAGAGTTAAGGCCGGTTTGGATTTTTTTGAGTGGGGATAAGTTGTAATTAATCATAAATCTTATAATTACAAGAGCTACTGCTAAACTTATAGTACCTATGATAATTTGCTTAATTAAAGCTTGATTTACAGGATCATTATAAATTTTTTCATCTGCTATAACACAAACATTATAACCTGTTGAAGATTCTTGACAAATTACAGCTTTGCGAGGTGTATTACCATCTTTTATCAGCATAGGTTCTTTTGAGAGTTCTCCTGCTTTTCCTTCTGTAGTTGCAAGATATGTTTTTGCAATTTCTTGGCTTAAGCTATTTTTTGTCAGAAGTGCTTCAGAGGATTCATGAAATAAAATTGTCCCATCATCGTCTAAAACTACGGTATAGCCACTTTGAGATCTTCCCATAGCTAATACATTATCCGAAAAAGTATTTAAATCATAATTTCCACCAACTGCACCTATAAATTTTCCATTTACAACTATAGGATAAGAAAAAGATAAAGAAGGGGCTTTTAAGCTAGGAGCAATGTATGGTTTTGATATAACAACTTTATCTTCTCCAGATGCAACATTTGTATACCAGCTTCTAGTTCTTGGATCATAACCATCAGATGGCATTTGATGATTGCCGTTTGAACGTATCATTGCACCATTTTTAGCAAGACCTACATATAAAACATCAAATCGACTTGCTTCTTTTGCGGTTCTAACTATGGTATAAATTTCCTCCAAACTTGCATTAGGATTTTTTTGGATTTCAGATGCTACAGCCTTTATAGCATCGCTTCTTGAGGCAGTGTAATCATCGAAATTTTTTAATACATCTTGTATTGTTTTTACTTGAATATCATTGATGAGTTTTTGCACATCATGCTTTACTTCAGAATAGTTAAAGGCATTTGCTATAAGTAAAATCGCGATAATAGCTAAAAAAACAAAGAAAGTTAATTTTCCTGTTAAACTTTGTGTAAGATTTTTCATTAAAACATCCTTGTAAAAAGATTATTATGATTATGGGAGTTGAATTATCTTATATTATTTTTAATAAAAAATTGTAATATTTAAATATGAAAAAATTATTTTTTAATAAAAAAATTATGAAAAATAATAAG
>NZ_NFOE01000101.1 GCF_002179635.1 Campylobacter jejuni
GGTAAAGACAAAAACTACCTAAACATTGCTCATGGTACTAGTAAATCTATGATAGAAGGTATATTAAATGCAGGTGGTAATAATGTATTTTTAATCAATCCTAATGGGGTTATTATTACTAAAACAGGAACTATCAATGCTAATCGCTTTGTGGCTTCGACTTCATCGATGAGTGATGGGGATATGTGGAAATTTGCTAAATCCACACAAGAACAAGGTGCAGCTTTTTCGCCAGTGTTTAAGCCAAATCCTAAGGGTGGAAATGTGGTAAATATGGGTGATATCACAGCAAATAGTCTTTTATTTCAAGGTAATAAAGTAGTATTAGATGCTGATACTAAGTATGATCCAGAATATAAAGATGTTAAATTTGGAAGAATCAAAGCAGGTAATATAACCTTACAAGGTAATGAGGTTTATGTTGATGCTGCTAGTATAGATGCTAATTCATTGAATCATCATACTCCTGGTAAAAGAGCGATAGAAATTCATGGAAAAGGTCATGCGTATTTAGATGCTACAGGGTATTATTATAATACAAGTGCAAAAAATTCACTTTTAGCTCTTAAGGAAGGCGCTAGCAAGGATTTTGCTGTAGAAGGAACTGTTTTTATAAATTCTGTACAAGATTGGTGGCATTTTGCTAAAGGATGGAATGAAAAAAAAGATTTTAGAGAAAATTCCCCATTTTCTTATAGACTTACAACGGATTTGGATTTTGAAGGACAAAATTTTGCGAACTATTGCTTGGAAAACTTTGGTTGTACTAATATGATCATAGGTTATTCAGATAATAATGCTTTTGATAGGAGATTTTTAGGTCAAAGCCATACCTTGAAGAATATGTATATAGATACAACAGGATTAAAAGGTGTAAAATATGTAGGAATATTTGGAAAAGTTTTTGATGAAGGTGTTATATCTGACTTGGTTGTTGATTATAATAATAAATATATAAAAACAGAAGGTGCAAATTATGTAGGAGGTCTTATTGGATATTCAAATAGTGAAGGATGGCATGGTGATCGAAAATTTTATAATATAGTTGTTAAAAATATTGATTATATCAAAGCTACTATGATGAGTACTGGGGAAATTAATGTAGGTGGTTTTGCTGGATTTTTAGGTAATGTTAAAAGTGTAAGTAATATCGAGCTTAATGGAATAAAAAATATTGAAGCAATCTCAAACTCTGACATGGTTTTAGCTGGAGGATTTGCTGGGCGTATTCAGAGTATTAAAAAACCTGCTGATTTAGATGCTACTTTTGATAAGATAAAAATTAGTGGAACAAATTCTATTAAAGCTAGTTGCGACGGTAAATATTGTGCAGATGCTCATGCTGGTGGTTTTACTGGATTTTTATATTTACTCGATTCTAATTTTAAAATGAATAATGTCACATTAGACAGAGTATCTAATATCCAAGCAACTACTAAAGGCTGGACTGCTTCAGCAGGTGGATTTATAGGTAATGGAGAATTTTTAGGTTATCAAAGCAATGGAGTTAGTTTTAGTAATGTAGCCATAAAAAATTTAAAAAAAATTAATGCTAATGGTAATGGCTTAGGATATGCTGCTGGATTTATGGGCTCCTATCGAAATGGTCAATCAGGATTTAAAAGAAATTTTAAAGATATTTTTATATATTTTGATCCAGAAGCTACAATCACAGCTACTGGATCTCAAATAGCAAATAATTTTTTTACAACTCAATATAATAATGATTTAGATGAAAATTATGATAATATATTTGTCTATTTTAAAAATGGAACTTTAAATGAGACCCATGGAAACACAGGAGTAACAAATCAGGGTTATAATGGCGATGAATTAAAACAAGAATTTGAAGAAAAAATAGCAAGTATTATTAATCCAAAATTTAATGAAATACCAGAAGATGATGATTTTATTCCAGGTTTATCTCCATATGTAAAACCAGATGTAGAAGCTATAAAAAATGAAAAAGTTGAGTTTCAAGAAGAATGGTATAATCAAGAAGTAGTTCAAGCTATATTAGATGATATTTTAAATGGAAAATATAGAGTAAGTATCAATAAATTTGGTGAGATTGTGTTTCATGTAAGCACTGTAAACGGAGTTGAGATTACGCTAGATTCTATTAAGCAAAGTTTGGATTTTCTCGATACACTCAAAGATAAAAATTCAGGATTTGAATCAAGTGAAAAATTAAAAGGTATTTATGCAAAATACAACAAAGCTTTAAAAATAAAAGATGAGTATATAGCAGCTCAAGAATATCTTTTTAAAGATGGTAAAAATTCTTTTTATGAAACTTATGCAGAATATCAAAAAGAATTAGAAATTTATAATTCTTATGTTAAAGAAATAGAAGCAGGTAAAAGAAAAATAAACGATCCTGAATACCTAGCTAGTCTTGATAAAATCAATTCTTTGGCAACAACATTAAAAAATCAAAGAGATGGCGTAAATGGCATAGCTACTAAGCTTAATGATGAAAATATAGCAAAAAATGAATACGGCTATACTAATTTTAAATTTGTGGGGGATTTTGCATTGGATTTTATACATAATCCACAGAGCCCTGATGTAGATAATCCGAATAAACCAGAATTACCAGATACAGATTTAGAATTTAAACAAACAGCTTCACTTAATTTAATCGGAGATCATGCTGTTGAAGAAGAAGAGGGCGAAGAAGAGATCGATGAAACTTCTTTGAAACAAAAAGGCCTTACTTGCATAGTTAGCGATAACTTTAAAACCATGAATCCTTGTATAGTTGGAGGATTATAAGATCATGAATAAGCAAAGTAAATTCACAAATCACATCATACTCTCAGGCATAACAATATCAATGCTCTTTTCTCCACTAATGGCTTTACCTAGTGGAGGTAAATTTACTCAT
>NZ_NFOE01000102.1 GCF_002179635.1 Campylobacter jejuni
TAGTTTCCATACATTAACTATCAAAGAGCATAATTACATTTGTAAAAGCAAACATTCATAGATAACTCCTTAGTTTTTAAAGATCTAGTTTCAAACTAGATCTTTAAAGATATGTCTATAACTACTTATATTAATACTATATAATCTAATATATTTTTATATTGTTTTTATTTACTTTAAGAATTCTTATATAAAACTATGCTATAATACAAGCCATAGTTTTAATTTTAATAAGGAGAATTCTCATGAAACTAGTTAAACTTAGTTTAGTAGCAGCTTTAGCTGCAGGTGCTTTTTCAGCAGCTAATGCTGTTTCACTTGAAGAAGCTATAAAAGATATTGAAGTATCAGGAATGATGAGATACAGATTTGAATCTGATAGATTAGAACAAGGAAATACTGTTTCTAATGGCTACAATGGTGCTAAAGAAAATAGACATAGATTTAAATCTCAAATCAACTTCAAAGCAGCTTTAGATGATAACTTCAAAGCTTTTGTGCAATTCCAATATGACAATACAGGTGAGTTAGGTTTTAATAGTCCAACTAATAAAGCTGAAACAAACACAGCTCAAGGTTTTGATGTTGAACAAGCATACTTAGAATACACTAACGAAGCTTATGCTACAAGCGTAATTTTCGGTAAAATGGAAGTTGGTTCAATTTGGACTGATGATGCTATCGGTACAGGTGCTAAAATCATCAACAACTCTATCGAAGGTTTAACTTTTGCAGGTTATTGGTTTGATAGCTTTAACGTTACAGATGATGGCGATTTTACAGGTTTAGGTATAGCTGATGCTTCTTTATATGGTGCTGCTGTATTAGGTGATTTTGATCCATTTGCTTTCCAATTATGGGCTGCTTATTCAAATAACTGGGCTTTCTTATATGCAGTAGATGCTAGCTATAAATTTAGCTTCAATGATGTAGCTAACTTCAAAATCCAAGCTCAGTATTTAGGTAACAACTTAGATAGTGACAAAGAAAAATTAGGCTTAGACAACAGCAACTTCTATGCTGCTCAATTACAAGGTCAAATTTCAGCATTTGATTTCCAAGCAGGTATAGTTGGTTATGGTGAAAAAGATAAAGCTAGCTTAGTAGTTTTAGAAGACAAAGGTAGAGTAATTGCTCCAGGTGAGCAAATTTTCTACTCTGAAGGTAGTGATTTAAGAGGTAGTACAGGTGAAAACTTCTTCTACTTTGCAGGTTTAGGTTATACTTTTGCTGAAACTGTAAGAGTAGGATTTGACTATATTGGCGGTAAATCTGAACAAGTTGGCTATGATATAGATAAAAATGAGTATATCGCAAGAGTATCTTATAAATACAGTCCAAAACTTACATTTAGTGGCTTCTATTCTTACTTAACTGAAGATTTAAATCAACAAGGTGTTGATGATAGAGATGATCAATTCATCAGACTTGAAGCTCTATACAAATTCTAATTATAAAAGCTAAGCCAAAAGGCTTAGCTTACTATATCTAAAATTATTTCTTCTTTTAATCCTTGTATTTTAATTTCTTTTATTTTTAATTCATTAGGTAGATTTTCAAGCAAAGCTCCTTTACTATGTATATTTTTACTTGCTAATACTCTTAGTATTTTACCCCTATAAGCCTTTGCAAAATGACTTAAAGTTTTGGAATTTTTTAAAAAAGTGAGAGTA
>NZ_NFOE01000053.1 GCF_002179635.1 Campylobacter jejuni
AGATGGTTTTTAATACGAGATGGTGCTCCTAGTAAAAGCGGTTTTTCCTGTATTTTTTTAATATCACGGCTGATTTTTTGATATTCTATATACAATTCTGGTATATAAACAGCAATCAAATCTTTTAAAAAAATATTATTTTTTATATTTTTAAAATACTCCAATGCTTTACCGATATCTCTTTTTAAATAAAAAACAATCATCTTTAGGAAATATAAATATACACTATCATTTTTATTTACCTCCGATAGTAAACCAAAAACTTCCTTTTTTAAAACCATAACAGAACTTATAAAAATCGGTAAAAAAGTAGCATGCCTATATTTTATTATTATTGAAATATATTTTTCGGCTTGCTTATATTTTTGTTTTAAACACAAACATTCCAAAATACCTATTCTATATAAATCATTATTATTATCATAACACAAAGCTTTTTTTATATATTTTAATCTCTCTTCTATGTCAAAGTTTAATTCTCTTGATAGCATAAAAATATAAAAATATGAATATGCTTTCTGATAAGAATTTAATTTAATAAAACCTAAATTTTTCTTTACATAACTATATCTTTGTTGTAAAGACAAAATTTTATAATAAGGATCTGGATTTTTCGAAAAAGCTATTAAATTTGCCAATCTAGCAAAATTAGATCCCCCGGTATAAATTTTTTCAGAATAAGACATAAGGGTAATTTCAAAAATAGCTCTATGCGTATCTTTTAATACACTAACATTGAAAAGTGAATTAACACTAAAAAGTTTTCTTTTTTTATTGTAATATTTCTCTAATGTAACCACCAATTCCTCATCATCACCAAAAACTACAATATTTGTATCACAAGATATACTTTCTATAATACCCATTGCTATTTCTAGCGGCATTGCCTTATACCACCAGTTTCCTAAGTTTTTAAAACCATCTGCCACGATAATATCACCACTCCGAATATGAAGTGAAATAAATTGACCTAAATTTTTATGGATTTTCTTTGCTTCATTTATCAAAGAAGAAACATCTGCAGAAAATTCTATCAAATTCCACATTGTTTTTATATTTTCATAGTAATCTTTCTGATCAATTTCCTCTATCCATAAACTTAAATCAACATTTGAAATATAATATAAGTAATCAACTTCGTAATAATTTTTCTCTGCTAATAAATTAGCATATTTTATTTTTTTCTCTGCATTAATACCATAATTATGGCTTAACCCACTATTTGTATAAGAATACTTCTCAATAAAATTTCTATCAAAAATTTCTAATTCATTTCCTATATTTCTGCCAATAAAATTAGCTTGTTTTTCTTTTTCAAAAACTTCGCCATTGAAATTAGTTTTTTCACTCCATATAAAACCAAAATGAGCGTTTTCTTTATGCGCTAAATACATTGCATTTAATATTGCTAGGATTCTACAACCTAGTCCATCAACTCTTGCACCAACAAATAAAGGTCTAGTGCTTTTTCTAATCATAACTTGAATTTTAGAAAGATGTAGATAACCTTTGCCTTCTAAGGATATTTTAACATATCTAGCTTTCATTGGAATAGGTAACACTACTTCACACTCTATACCTGCTTTAAAAAAACTGCTCAGTCCTTTATGAATTAATAACCATGTTTTTCCATCTTTAGAAATTTCTATAGTTAATTTTCTAGCCACCTCATGAAAACAATATATTCTATTAAAAATTCTGATAATTTCAATAGCATATTCTTTTTCTAAATCTACCATCCACCAAGGACTATTTTCTAAATTTGTATGAAATGCATAATCAACACTTTCTAAGTTACTATCAATTGCTCTTTGCGGATCATTAGTTTTTGACCATCGTGAAAAAGAACTTTGAAAAGCTTTTTTATCAATAGCAATATCAAGTAAATCATTTTCCTTTAAACGCATCTTTACCCCTTTTTAATCTCTTCAACTTTTTAATCTCAAACCACAGCTTGATATACCCCCCCCCATACCAAGTATTATTAGCT
>NZ_NFOE01000078.1 GCF_002179635.1 Campylobacter jejuni
GATGATAAACCCGAATTTGCATACTATGAAGATCAATTTAAAGCATATATGGGTGAAGAAAACTATAAAAAATTAAGACCTTATTTAGGTATGACAACTTATTATGTGTGTGAGGGTAAAAAATATCCTATTGTTTTTGATACTATGATAGATTATAAAGTAAAAAGCTATGGATTGTTTGGAGATGAAGGAAGAGGATTTAGCTTTTCTAGCATTAGTCGTAAAAGTGCAGGAGGAGGATCTTTTCATTATTTTACTAATGGTAAATTTATAAAAAGTGATGAAAAATATACAGGACAAAGTTACTGATGAATCCTAAAGAACTTATTTCTCAAATCAAAGACTATGCTAATATAAGATGCTAGTTATGCTATGCTTGATTTAATCGATGAGAATGACGAAAAAGGTTTTAATAGTATGCTAAATATAAAAACTAAATTTTATTTATACCAAGGTATTTGAAATAATATACTTTAAAAAGGAGTATCAAATGAAAATCACAATGATAATTCTAAGCTTATTTTCTTTAGTATCTTTAGGTGCATGTGCTTTTAAAGAAAATAAAGCAAGTGAATTAGAAACTCTTGCAAGTAATTAT
>NZ_NFOE01000039.1 GCF_002179635.1 Campylobacter jejuni
CCCCCCCCCGTGAGGTGTTTTTTAGATAAATAATTTAACATAAAGAATCCTTTTTTATGTATTTAATAATTATTACCACGCTGTGTTTTATGGTATTAATTACAAACAAGTTCTTAACAATTAAGTAATGTTAATACTATGTTTATAAATTTAAGCTTAATTATAAAAAATAATAAAATATTAGTGTAATAAGAATATATTACATGAGCTTGAATATATTGAAAAATAGGTTTTTTTAAGGATATATTATATTATCAATAAGTGGTTATAATTTCACATTTATTGCTTGAAAAGGTATCATTGTGAGTTTTTTGTGGATTTTATTTCAAGAAAATAAATTTAAAATCATTCTTTTTTTGCTTTTTAGTATTTTTACAAGCTTGTTAGGTGTATTGACTTTAGTTTTTATCAATGAGTTTTTATTAAAAACTAGTCTTGAAAACTCAAATATTATCGTGTATTTTGTGCTTTTGTTGCTTGTATTTTTTGCAAGTTCTTCTTTTGTAGAAATTGCTTTAAGCTCGTTTGGACAAAGTTTTATTTTTAAAATGCAAAGAAGGGTTGTAAAGCAAATTTTAGATACAAGTGTTTTGAGTATTTTAAACAACACCAAAGCAAAGATTTTAGCTTCTTTAAATAATGATGTGCGTAGTATTTCTTTTGGACTTTTAAGACTTCCTGAATTTATACAATCAAGTGTTTTAATTATTTGTGTAAGTGCTTACATAGCTTACCTTTCTTTGGAAATTTTCTTTTTGTGTTTAGCATGGATAGTGTGTGTTTTTTTGGTAGATAATTTTTTGATGAGCAAAGTGTATTTTTATTTTAAAAATGCTAGAGAAAATGATGATGCTTTGCAAAAAAACTATCAAAATATTTTACAAGGACATAAGGAACTAACCTTAAATCCTTTAAGGGCGAAGTATTATTATGAAAATGAGTTTGAAAAAAATGCTCTAAAAAAGAAAAAAAGTTCCACTATGGGAAATATCTTGCATATTTTATCTAACAACTGGAGCAATAGTGCTATGTTGGCTTTAGTAGGAGTGGAGTTTTATATAGCCTTAAGCTATGAGCTTGCTAGTTTGCAAAGTGCTACGACTATTGCTTTGAGTGTGCTTTTTTTAAGAGCGCCACTTGGAGCTATGATAGGAAGTTTTCCTACGCTTATGATGGCAAAAATCGCTTTGGATAAAATTTCAAATTTAAATTTAGAAAACTATTCTCATGAGTTTAAACTCAGTCAAAATAAAAAAACTTGGCAAAAACTTTGTTTTAAAGATGTATCCTTTGCATACAATGAAAAATTTGCACTAAGACCTGTAAATTTTGAGCTTAAAAAAGGCGAATGTGTATTTTTAATAGGTAAAAATGGTAGTGGTAAATCTACTTTTTCTATGATTTTAGCAGGGCTTTTTACAGACTTTAAAGGAAGTATTTTTTTAGATGATGAAAAAATAACTTCAGAAAATATTTATGAGTATAGAAGTTTAATTAGTGCTATTTTTAGTGATTTTCATTTGTTTGAGCATGTTTTAGAAGATGAGAAATTTAGCAAAGAGGACTTGGCATACTGGCTTGAAATTTTAGAACTAAATGAAAAAGTAGAGCTTGTAGAAAATACTTTTAGCACTATAAAGCTCTCAGCTGGACAAAAAAAGCGTCTAGCTATGCTTAATGCTTTACTTGAAAAAAGGGATATTTTGATCTTAGATGAGTGGGCTGCCGATCAAGATCCTATGTTTAGAAAGTTTTTTTATACTAAACTTTTGCCACTTTTAAAGCAAAAAGGTATTACTATATTTGCTATAACTCATGATGATGTGTATTTTGATATGGCTGATAGAATTTTACTCGCACAAAATGGTCAAATTTGTGAATTAAAAGGCGATATAAAAGAACTAGCAAAAAATGCAGTAGAAAAATTTTAAAGGAAAAAAATGAAAAAATTACTTATATTATGTTTATTTTTAGGAGTAAGTTTGATGGCAAAATCTTTTGAGCTTGTAAAAGAGCCTGTTTTAACTACGCAAATGGTTGAAGGGATTTTGGAGCTTGCAAAGAAAGAAGCAAGAAAAAACGGCTTTTATGTAAGCATTACCATAGTAGATAAATCCGGTCAAATTTTAGCAGTTTTAAGAGATGATAAAGCGGGTGTGCATACGCTTAATGCTAGTTATAAAAAAGCTTATACAGCCACTTCACAAAAAAGAGAAACAGCGGTTATTTTTAAAGGTGTAAAAGAGGGTAAAATACCTGAAGATATTCGTTATTTAGATGATAAGTTTTCCATTATGCCTGGTGGGGTACCGATTTTTATAGATGGAGTTGTTGTTGGTGGTATAGGTGTGGGTGGAGCACACTTAGATGAGGATGTAAAAATAGCTAAAGCAGGGATAGCGTTTTTACAATAGGCTTTGAAAATTCAAAGCCTATTGTCACTTAGCTTTTGCATAAATTTCTTTTTCAATGTCTATGTAAAATTGTGCGATAGCTTTGTAAGCTTCTTCCCAAGCTTTTAGTGTAGTTTCATCTGCATTTAACACTACTTTAATAGCCTTTAAAAGACAAGCACCTACTATAGGGTAATGTTCTTCTTTGACATTTAATTTTGTATGAGTGATAGCTACTTTATCAACAAAGTTTCTCATATTTTCTAAATTTTCTACATTTTTTGCTGCCATTAAAATAGCCATTGCTAAAGCTTTTGGTTGCTCTCCTGAAGCTTGTTTTTCCATATTAAACATAGGCTTTACTTCAGGATATTCTTCAAACATGATTTTATAAAATTCTTTTGTCAAAACTTCACCATTTTTTTGTAAAATTGGTACACAATCTTTGATGATTTGAATTTGTTCTTGTGTCATTTTTTCTCCTTTGTATATTGTATTTTTGATGATTATATAAAAATGAGAGAAAAAATATCTTGATTTATGTTAATTTTGTATCATTTTATTTTAAATTGATTATGTATATCAATTTAAGTAAATATAAAGTGAATTATTAATATAATAATCCTTATCAATTTCAAAATTTAAATTAAGGAAATTTATAAAATGAAAGCAAAAGTAGTTTTACTATCTTTACTAGCTGCTATGAGCTTAAGTGCTCAAGAGCTTACGATTTATTCTCATCGTCATTATGATTCTGATAAAGGAATTTTCAAATTATTTCAAGAAAAAACAGGTATTAGTGTAAATGTGGTGCAAGCTAAGGCTAATGAGCTTGCTAAAAGATTAGAAGTTGAAGGTAAAAATTCAAAAGCAGATTTATTTATGACTGCTGATGCGGGAAATTTAGAACAAGTTCGCACAAATAATCTTTTTGTTTCAGTTAGCTCGCCTGAGCTAGAAAAACTTTCTCCAAAAGAGCTAAGAGGCAAAAATAACGAATGGTATGCTTTTACAACAAGAGCAAGAATTATCATCGCTTCTAAAGATAGAATTAAAGATGGAGAGATTAAAACTTATGAGGATTTAACTGATCCTAAATTTAAAGGTAAAGTTTTAGTAAGAAGTTCAAATAATGTTTATAATATCTCTTTATTAAGTGCTATGATAGATACTTTGGGCAAAGAAAAAGCAAAAGAATGGGCACAAGGCATAGCAAATAATCTTGCACGCACTCCAAAAGGTGCAGATCGTGATCAAATTCGTGCAATCTATGCAAAAGAAGGCGATGTGGCTATATCAAATAGTTATTATCTAGGACACTTAGCAAATTCAAAAAATCCTAAAGATGTTGAAGCCGCAAATTCAGTAAAAGTGATTTTTCCAAACCAAGATGATAGAGGAACACATATCAATGTAAGTGGTATAGGTGTTTTAAAAACTTCTAAAAATAAAGAAGCTGCGGTTAAATTTATCGAGTTTATGCTTTCAAAAGAAGCACAAGAAATTTTAACAAACCAAAACTATGAGTATCCGGTAAATAAAGAAGTAAAACCTGCTAAAATTTTACAATCGTGGGGTGAGTTTAAAATCGAAAAACCAAATTTTGAAGCTTACTGGGGTAATGCTAAAGAAGCTTTAATGATTTTTGATGAAGTTCAATGGAAATAATTTTAAGGAAAAATAAAATTTGAAATTTTTAAGTCTAAGGTGGTCTTTTGCCACCTTTTTTTTCTGTAGTTTAATCATACTGCCTATACTTGCTATTATCTTACACCTTCCTTTTATAGATATTAACACCTTAAAACATTTGAGTAAAAATGTCTTGCCACGATATATTTTTGGTAGTGCTTTTATATTGTTTGGGACTTTAGTGTTGTGTTTGATTATAGGTTTAGTTAGTGCTTATTTGATAGCTTTTTATAAATTTTTTGGCTCGAAATTTTTTGAATGGTTTTTGATTTTACCTTTGGCTATACCTTCTTATGTGATGGGTTTTGTTTGGATTGATTTATTTGAATTTCAAGGTTTAATTCCCACGCTTTTAGGTATTGATAGGCGTATAGATATCATGAATGCATATGGTGTGATTGTGATTTTATCTTTTGCACTTTATCCTTATGTGTATTTTTTTGCTAAAAATACTTTTGCTTATGGACTTGGAAATATCATTTTAAGTGCCAAAACGCTTAAGGCTTCTAATTTAAAAACATTTTTTAAAGTGATTTTGCCATTTTGCCGTGTGGGTATAGTGGGTGCTTTGCTGTTGGTGGCTATGGAGGTTTTGAGTGATTATGGTTTGGTGGCGTATTTTGGTGTAGATACTTTTAGTGCAGGAATTTTTAGAACATGGGGAAGTGGCGGTGATGAAGTGAGTGCTGTGGCTTTAAGCGTGGCTTTACTTGTGTTTATCGCATTTTTAATGCTTTTAGAAAAAATTCAAAGAGGCAAAAAAGGCTTTAATCAAAATGTATTTTTACCTACTCCAAAAGATGAGTTAAAAGGCTTAAAGGCATTTTTAGCCTTTTTATGGTGTTTTTTAGTGGCATTTTTAGCTTTTGTCGTGCCTATTATATGGCTTGTTTATTGGGCTGGGTTTGATTTTATGCAAAATTTAAGCAATGTCTTAACACCTGCATTTTATAGCCTTAGCGTGGCTTTGGCGAGTTCTTTTGCTATTGTGGGAGTGGCGTTTTATTTATGTTTTGTGGTGCGTTTAAATGATACAAAAGCTTCTAAAATCATCCTTTGGCTTACGACTTTGGGGTATTCTTTACCTGGAGCTGTGGTAGCTGTGGGAATTTTAGTGATTTTGGGTGTGTTAAATTATATTTTTGATCTTTTGTCTTTTGAATATGCCATAGGTGGTGGATTTTTGGTGTTGTTTTTTGGGTATTTTGTGAGGTTTTTGGCTTCTGGAATTTTTGCAACTCAATCAGGCTATGAGCGAATTTCTAAAAACATAGACTATGCAAATTTAACCTTAAAATCAAAACCACTTAAAATTTTCACTCAAATTCATTTTCCTTTGATGAAACATTATTTAGCTTTAGCTGTGGTGATTATTTGTGTGGATATTTTAAAAGAATTGCCTATTTCAACTATACTTTCACCTTCAGGTTTTCAAACGCTTTCATCGCTTGTATTTGCTTATAGTGAAAATGAGTTAATTTATAATGTTTCTTTGCCATCTTTGATTATAGTGTTATTTGGGATTATCCCTACATTTTTAATGCATTATTTGCAAAATAAAAACAACCAAAAAGGACGATAATGGAAATCTTAAAAATTGACAATCTTTACAAATCTTTTGGAAAAACAGAGGTTTTAAAAGGAATTTCTTTGAGCTTAAAAGAAGGTGAGATTGTCAGTATTTTGGGAGAAAGTGGCTGTGGTAAGAGTTCTTTGCTTGGTTGTATAGCAGGTTTTTTTGAAATCAATGATGGTAGCATTTATATAGGGGATAAACTAGTTGCTTCTAAGAATGTGTATTTAGCCCCACAAGAGCGTGATGTGGGAGTTTTGTTTCAAGATTATGCTTTGTTTCCGCACTTAAATGTAGAAGAAAATATATGTTTTGGTATAAGCTCTTTAAGTAAAAACGAGCAAAAACAAAGACTTGATGAAGTTTTAGAAATTTTAAATTTAAATACACTTTTAAAGCGCTATCCAAATGAACTAAGTGGCGGGCAAGCCCAAAGAGTAGCGCTAGCAAGAACCATAGTCGCAAGACCAAAAATCATACTTTTTGATGAGCCTTTTTCAAATTTAAATCACACTTTAAGCGTTAAAATGCGCAAAGAAATCAAAAATATCTTAAAAGAGCATAAGCTTAGTGCTATTTTTGTCACACATGATAAAGACGATGCTTTTTATTTATCAGATAATATCGCTTTGATTAAGGATGGGAAAATTTTAGACTATGGAAGCGCTAAAGAGCTTTTTTACAAGCCTAAAAATATAGATAGTGCTTGCTTTTTGGGCGAGGCATTTTTTATAGATCCAAATACAATTTTAGATGAGAAATTCAAAGCATATTTACAAAGTAAAAATGGCATTTTACGCCCTAATGATATACAAATTTCAACTTCACAAACTCCTTTAAAAGCTAGCGTTTTAGAATGCGTATTTTATGGAGATTTTTATGAGCTAAATGTGAGTTTGGAAGGATATATTTTTAGCATTTGCCATGATAAAGAGCTTAGTAAAAATGAGGAAATTTATCTTAAGTTAAGTGATATAGAAAGTTTTTAATCGCTCTAATTCATTTTAAATATATCTAAAATTTGCTAAAGATTATAAAATAAAGTAAAATCACAGCAAAAAAAGGAAATAAATGATTAGTGTAGAATTAATAGAGCATATTTTTAAAGCTGCTTCTATATCAAGGTGGAATGATTATCCTAGAATGACAAATTTAGTTGAGCTTGATAAGCAAGCGCATAAATTTATCATCGCTTATTTCATTGCTAAAATGGAAAAAGATGTCAATATGCGCTTTATTATAGAAGCGGGGATTTTTGAGTTTTTAAGCAGGGTGGTAGTGACTGATATACGCCCTGATGTGTATCATGAGATAACGCGTGTAAAAAATGAGCAAGTAAGTGCTTGGGTGTTAAGTAAAATCGCACCGATGATTCAAGATATTGAAAATGGTGAGTTTTTAAAACGCTATGAGCTTTTTTTACAAGGTAAAGATTATGCGAAAGAAAGGCTTATTTTAAAAGCTGCTTCGTATTTTGCGACAAGATGGGAGTTTAATATAGTTTATCAAACTAGTTCATTTTTAAGTGATATTGATGAGATTAAGGCTAAGGTTGAAGAAGAATTAGAAGATTATTATGAGTTAATCGGCGCAAGAAAAATCGCCCTTAATCAAAAAATTTCTAAAATAATTGATCTAAGCGGGCGTTTGCGTTTTCAAAAAAGATGGGCGCAAACTCCAAGAATTCCAGAAACTGCGGTTTTAGGGCATATGCTTGTGGTGGCTATTTTGTCTTATTTTTATTCTTTAGAAGTAAAAGCATGTGATGGTAGAATAGAAAGCAATTTTTATTGTGCTTTGTTTCATGATTTACCTGAAAGTTTAACTAGAGATATCATCTCTCCGGTAAAATATGGCATAGATGGTTTAAATGAGATCATCAATGAATATGAGATGAAGCTTATTAATGAGAAAATTTTACCTTTTATACCGCTATCTTTTAGAGAAGAATTTAGTTATATACTTGGTATTAGAGAAGGACAAAATGAAGAAAGCGCCTTTGTAAAAAATGAATTTGAAAATCGTATTTTTAATAATAAGCCAAGTGTTTATAGTGGTAGTTTAGATGCTGTTAATGAAGATCGTTTTAAGGCTATTGATGGAAAAGCTTTGAAGTATTGTGATAAACTAGCAGCTTTTATAGAAGCGGCTTTGTCAATTAGCTATGGAGTAAAGTCTAAAGAGCTTGAAAATGGTTTTTTAGGAATGTGTGAGTATTTCAAAACAAATCCAACCATTAATGGGGTAAATTTCTTTAGAATTTGTGAGGATATTAAAGGATATTTTAAACTTTAAAAACCCTCTCCCAGATGACTGCGGCACACACTAAGTCTAAGTGCTCTGCTGTGTTCCCACCCTGAAGCGGTGCTTAAAAATAGCATTGCACAGGTCTAAGAGAAGGCAGTTGAAATAATATCTTAAAATATCTTAAAAAACATTGAGGTGAAGTATGTTGAGTATATTTGCAAACTTTTTATCTAAATTTAGAGAATTTTTTGTTCCAAGTCATTTGTCTTTAGAATTTAGAGCAAAATCTTTTGCTGCTATTATCGTGGCGAATAAAAATATAAAAGCAGAAATTTGGCAAGTTTTAGCTGATATTGCAAATGAAGTTTATCCAAATGATAAAAGCAGACAAGCAATTTTGGTGCAAACTTCTAAAGAATATGTAGATAGAGTTTTAAAAAATGAGCTTAGTTTGGATGCTTTGCTTAAAAATATTGCCTTGCTTTTAAAGAAAAATCCAAGATATGCAAAAAAGATTAATTTTCATAGACTTGAGCGTTTGATGGATAAAAATGAAGAAGAAGCTTTGATACAACTTAGGGTGTATGAGTTTTTTGAGCAAGAAATAAAATATATTTTAGAGAAAAATTCAAAAGAATCAATATGAAAAGCTGAAATTAGCGTTTCATATTGATTGCTTTTTGTATCATTTGATCAGCTGTTGTGATACTTTTACTGCTTGAATCATAGGCTTTTTGTAAGGTGATTAAGTTTGTAAAAGCTACTGATAAATCCACATTAGATTGCTCTAGTTTTCCACCTTCAAAGGTAGCTGTGCTGAAATTTCCATTAGCATCAAGCAAAAAGGTTGGATTACCACTATTTCCTGTTTGCCCATAAAGATTTTCTCCTAGCTTTTCTAAGCCTTGTTCATTTGTAAAATTAAACAAAGCAAGTTTTGCCATAGCTATTTGATCTCCATTTGTAAAAGTCGCTATGATAGTACCATCTGTATTAATAGAATAGTTATTTAAAAATCCCTCACCCTTGCCATCTGTTTGTGTGTGTACCGAAGGTTGTTTATTTTGTAAAGCATGAAGTCCATCATAACCTGAATTTGGTATATTTGGATCATAATAAGAACCAAGATTTATGTTAACCTTTGTGCCATTATTATCTACTGAATTTAAGGTGTTAGATACCAAGGCTCCAGCCTCGTTAAAGGTAATTAAACCTTCAGTTGTTCCACCTATTTTATTGCCATCATTATCATATACTTGAGCAACTGCTTTGTATTCTAAGTCTGTACCATTTTGTGGTAAAACTCTATCTAATTTAACCTTAACCCAACTAGTAGAACCATCAGGATTAATTAATTTTGCAGAAAGTTCTGTGCTATCTGCTACTTCTTTTTCTACACTTAAATGAGATGATTCTAATTTAGCTGTTTCTAAATCTACTTTATCTAATTTTTGATTATCAATACTAAAAGCCAAATTCTCATCTAAAGTAGCTTGTAATGTTTGACTAGCACCTTTTTCATCGGTAATTTTAAAATATATAGTATCGCCAGGTTTTAAGCCATAAATTTGCTCATCTTTTACACTTCCTGAAATTTTTACACTACCATCTTTGTTTTTGCTAAATTCAAACTTAGAAGCATCTACATCTACATTTACAGCTTCTGTTTTGGTGCTTGTATCTAAATTTCCACTCCAAGTGATATTTTGTGTTGGTTGAGGTGGTAAATAAAGATTTTTAGGTACAGAGATAGGTCCTTGAGTATTAACTCCGCCTATTTGGAAATTTTCTCCAGGCGTTCCACTCCAAGCTGTGGTAACTTTTTGTCCCATAACTTGACCAAACATATTTGAAACCCTATCACTTAGTTGAATTTCTTTTAATGATGGATTCATAGTTCCAAGCACATAGTTTCCGTTTGAATCTACTAAAAAACCATTTGCATCAGGTTTAAAAGCACCATTTCTAGTATAATAAACTCCATTGCCATTACTTACACCAAAAAAGCCTTTTCCTGCAATTGCTACATCAAATTCATTATCAGTAGAAACTAATGGTCCTTGTTCAAAAATATCATTAGTAGCTCCTGCTACACTACCATAACCAGTTTGACCTTTATTGTATGATTGTGTTGTTATGGTGCTATAAAATACATCTTTGAAAGCTACATCAGAGTATTTAAACCCTACTGTATTAACATTGCTTATATTATGAGCAGTATTGTCTATACCATAACTTTGGGATTTTACTCCATTTACTCCATTATAAAATGCTGTAAACATGATTTTATCCTGTAATCTCTTTAATATCTTCCCATTTAACCCAGCTACCGCCCATACCAACTAGAGCTTCACCTTCTTCAAATCTAACTCCAGTAATAGGATAAGCACCATAAGTTGAGTTCACTGTTGTTCCATCTTCACCTATATAGCTTGCTCTTACATAGTATTTTCCAGATGGCACAGGATTTCCGCTATCATCGGTTCTATCCCAAACAATTTGCTTCATACCAGCGCTCATATCTTTAACACTCATTGTTCTTACAGGATCTCCTGCTTCATTGTAAATAGTAAATGTTACAGGTTCACTATCTGATTTATAAGCTGAATCAATCTTAGCTGTTTTTATATCAACACTTGGAGTGTGTCCTACTATTTTAAATGTTTGATCTTCTCCAACTATTGCCTGAACAGTCTCTTCTTGTCCTTTATCGTCCTTCAATTTAATATGTATGGTTTCCCCAGGTTTTGCTACTTCTTTATCAACTTTACCACTAATATCAAGTTTATCTTCACCATTTTTATTAAGTTCAAAACCTTCTATATCAATATCAGTCTTTTTACCTTTTTGAGGTTCTTTTGGTAAATACATATTAATTTGAAATTGTATATCATCATCTGCCACTACAAGATAATTATCCTTAACCGTTGCAAGTTTTCCAACCGCAGCTAATGCACTCATACCAGTACTTGCTGCAATAGAATTTTGTAGTTTAGTCATTGCTACTACAAGCTGAGTCATAGTTTTATTAGTATTATCTTGCATTTCAAGCGCTGAAAGTTGTGCTGTTTGAGTAAGCATTTTTTCAGTATCCATAGGATCAGTTGGATCTTGATGTTGAAGTTCTATCAAAAGAAGCTTTAAAAATGCATCCTTGTCAAGCTCTGCTCCAGGGTTATAAATTAATCCACTATCACCTTCTCCAGCTCTAGCATTTCCTTTAGTATTTGGCATATCTTTGGTGTTAAGTGCTGCTAAAGGACCTTGAAGAGTTTGTGTATTTATATTTGACATAAAAATCCTTTTTTATATATTTTTAAAGCTTAAAGCAAAAAATATTCCATTTAAAAATATTTTGCTAAAACCATTTCCAAGCTTGGTTTTTCTTGAATTTCTTTTTCAAAATTCACCTTATCTTCTTTATTATTGCTACTTTTTTGTTTTTGTTGATTATTTTGTTCTTTTCTTTCTTGGTTGTTAAAATTCATTTCTAAATTTGTAAAGCCCATGTTTACAAGAGCATTTTTAAACTCAGCTTGATGTTGTATGAAAAGATTTAAAGTATTTTGATTAGAATTAAAACTGATGTTTAGGTTGGATCCTCTTTGGACTAAAGTAACTTCTACTTCCCCAAGATTATGTGGATTTAAAGTTATACTAAAGCGTGTTATAGGTGCTTTATAACTTTCTAGTTTTTCTTTAAATTCTTGAGCAAAATCATTGAAAGTTTCTTTCATAGGAATATTTTGATTTCTTACAAAATTATTAGAAACTCTATTCATTTCTTTCACGTAAGAATTTAAATTTTCTTCATTATGATCACTATCATCTTTTGTAAGTTCTTTGGTGTTTTTGAAAATATCGTTAAAAACATCTGTGTTCTGAGTATTTTTTTCTGTTTTTAATTGTTTGTCTTGAGTATTTAGTAAATTTTCTAAATTAATTTTCAAATCTTGATTTTGATTTTGTAAATTTTGGATATTTTTTGTATTTGTTAATTCGGTTTTTAAATCTTTTGAATTTTCTAAAACAGAACTTATTTTTTTACTAAAGTTATCTTCGCTAGTGGTTAATTTTTCATTTTTTAATATTTCTTTAAAGTCTATCTTTTCTTTGTCTTTGATTTCTTTTTTCAAGTTTGTATTTTGAGTGAGATTAATAAGCTCAATATCATTGGCTTTATCGTTATGTTTAGTGGTTATATTTTGTATGTTTTTTGTATATTTTATTTCTTTTTCATCTTTATCTTGAATTTTTTCTACTAATTTTTCTTTAAAATCTATATTTTGAATATTATCTTTATTTGGTGTTTTTTCATTTTTTTTAGGAAGTTCTATATTTTTTAAAGCAGAAGAAAGCAAAGAAATACCTTCATTTTCTTTGCTTTTTATATTTTTACCTGAATTTGGTTCTTCTTTTAAAAGTTTAGTGATTTTTTGATTGATTAAATCTTGAAAAACATTAGTATTGTTTTGTTTTTGTGGTTCAATTAAGTCTTTATTGTTTAAATTTGAAGTTTTAAAAAAACCTTTTTTATCAAGATTTGGAAAGGCTTCTTTTAAATCTTTAATTTGTTCAAATTTTATATTTTTGATGTTTAATCCAAGATCTTTTGCTATGTTAAAAAGCTCATTAATATTTTTTATATTTTTTAGCTTGTGCAAGTTTTTTTCAAGAGTTAAAATAGCAGTATTATCTTGCACGAGTTTGTTTAATTTTATATCCTTGCTATCACTTTGTAAAACCTCTAATAAAGAAAGAATTTGCATAAAACTCGCACCTTCAAAAAGTTTTATAGCATCTTTTTCATCTAGTGAAAGTTTATTATTGGTATCTTTTAAGTCTTTATCTTTGCTTGTGTTTTCTTTTTGTGGTGCTTTAAAATCTTTTGATATACTTCCATCTTTTTCATTTATTGCTTGTAACAAGGAATTTAAAAATTCCTCTCCATCGTTTTGTGAATTAGTACTCTCTTTGTTAAGATTTTCATTTTGTGGAGCGATGCTTAATAAATTTAAAGCATCGCCTGCTTGGATATTTGACATTAATTAACCTACTAAAAAATTATTTTTTGCTAAATTTGGAAATAAATTTTGCAATTGTGCTGCACAATCAAGTTTTAAATTTTCATGAGAAAGATTAAAATTTTTAAATATTACTAACAATTCTTCTATATTTTTAGCGTTTAAAACCGCATTTTCATTATGAGCATCATCTAAAATTTCGCTTACTTTGCTTGAAAGCTTTGCATAGTTTAGTTCTTTTTCTTCGTTTGAATTTACAACTTCTAAATAATTTAAAAGTTCCATAAAATGCTTACTATTTAAAACCGAAGTTCCTTGTTTTTCTAAGTTAGCGTTGAAGATTTGAGTATTTAGGTTTGACATATTTTTCTCCTTAAAAATAATTCTTATCCGAACAAAAGCAACAAGTGTTCCAATTTGTTAATCTTAATTTTTAAGCATTTTTTTTATATAATATTAGATTTTAAATTTAAGACTTTGGAGAAAAACTTGGATAATATTAGAAATATAGCCGTTATAGCTCACGTTGATCATGGTAAAACAACGATGGTAGATGAGCTTTTAAAGCAATCAGGAACTTTTAGCGAGCGTGAGCAAATAGCAGAACGCGTAATGGATAGCAATGATATAGAAAAAGAAAGAGGTATTACTATACTTTCTAAAAATACTGCTATTAATTATAAAGGCACTAAGATAAATATTATAGATACTCCAGGCCATGCTGATTTTGGTGGTGAAGTTGAGCGTGTGTTAAAAATGGTTGATGGGGTTTTACTTTTAGTTGATGCACAAGAAGGGGTTATGCCTCAAACTAAATTTGTGGTAAAAAAGGCTTTATCTTTGGGTCTTAAACCTATTGTTGTTATTAATAAAATCGACAAGCCAGCTGCTGATCCTGAAAGAGTAATCAATGAAATTTTTGATCTTTTTGTGGCTTTAGAGGCAAATGATGAACAACTTGATTTTGCAGTGGTTTATGCAGCTGCTAAAAATGGTTATGCAAAACTCGCACTTGAAGATGAAAGCACTAATATGGAGCCATTGTTTAAGACTATACTTGAGCGTGTGCCTGCTCCAAGTGGTAGTGATGAAAATCCTTTACAACTTCAAGTTTTTACTCTAGGTTATGATAATTTCGTTGGTAAAATAGGCATTGCAAGAATTTTTAATGGCAAAGTAAAGAAAAATCAAAATGTAATGCTTGCTAAGGCAGATGGTTCTAAAATCAATGGAAGAATTTCAAAACTTATTGGTTTTATGGGACTAGAAAAAATGGACATTGAAGAAGCAGGGACAGGTGATATCGTTGCGATTGCAGGTTTTGAAGCTTTAGATGTAGGAGATAGTGTTGTAGATCCAAACAACCCTATGCCACTTGATCCTTTACATATAGAAGAGCCAACTTTAAGCATAGTATTTTCAGTAAATGATGGTCCTTTAGCGGGTACTGAAGGAAAGCACGTAACTTCAAATAAAATCGCAGAACGCCTAGAAGCGGAAATGAAAACTAATATTGCTATGAAATATGAAAGTACAGGTGAGGGTAAATTTAAAGTAAGCGGAAGAGGCGAGCTGCAAATAACTATCTTGGCTGAAAATATGCGTAGAGAAGGTTTTGAGTTTTGTATGGGAAGACCTGAAGTTATCGTTAAGGTAGAAGATGGGGTAAAAACAGAGCCGTTTGAGCATTTAGTGATTGATGTGCCTGATGATTTTACTGGAGTGGTGATTGAAAAATTAGGTAAAAGAAAAGCTGAAATGAAAACTATGACACCAACTGGAGATGGTCAAACAAGACTTGAGTTTGAAATTCCTGCGCGTGGGCTTATAGGATTTAGATCACAATTTTTAACAGATACTAAAGGCGAGGGTGTGATGAACCATAGCTTTTTAGAATTTCGTCCATTTAGCGGGGCAGTTGAAAAAAGAAATAATGGTGCATTAATTTCTATGGAAAATGGTGTTGCGCTAGGGTATTCTTTATTTAATTTGCAAGATAGAGGGGTGTTATTTATCGATCCTCAAACAAAAGTATATACAGGTATGATTATAGGTGAGCATTCGCGTCCAAATGATTTAGATGTTAATCCGATTAAAGGTAAAAATTTAACGAATGTTAGAGCAAGTGGAAGCGATGATGCGATTAAGCTTGTACCACCTAGAAAATTAAGCCTTGAAAGAGCGTTAGAGTGGATAGAAGAAGATGAGCTTGTAGAGGTTACTCCACAAAATATTAGAGTTAGAAAAAGATATCTTGATCCTACTCAAAGAAAAAGAATGGAAAAGGCTAAGTCTTAATGGATTTTGAAGCCATAAGACAAGCTTTAAATAAAAGACTCAAAGCTTTGCAAATTTTAGCATTTGCTGAAGCTTTGGTTATATTTTTTCTTGCTTTTCAATTTAGCAAAGATGTGATTATAGCTTTGTTTTTTGCTGTTTTAGCAGGAGTTTTGTTTTTTAGAATTTTAGGAAGAAAGCTTATGTGGGGACGCAATGAGCTTGTATTTAAAATGTGTGAAGAATTTTTAAAGCAAAACAATGCTAAATTTGACAAACAAGGTTTTAATCAAAAAGATTTTGAAAAAATTGCTTTTGATTTTTCTTTAAAAACTTATCATTCTCAAAATTCTTTTATTTTTGATGATTTTATTCTTTATGATGTAAAATTTAAAGATGAATTTGGGAATTTCTTTTGTGGAATTTTGCTTTATAGTAAGAAATTAAAAGAAGATATTAACTCAAATGAAAGTATTTTTGAAAAAGTAAAAGATAAAGAATTTTCTACACAAAGAGTTTTGAAAAAAGATGATTATTTGCTTATAGCAAGTTTGAAAAATCCTTTTTTTGCTGATTTAAAAATTTCAAGCGAGTTAAATTTTAAACTTTTTAGAGCTAATTTAGAAAAAATTCAAGCTTTTATACATGATTAAGTTTAGCTTACTTAATCATTTTGTTCCAAATTATTAATTTCTTGTATTTTCAAATTCTCATTTTTTCCCATTAAATTTTGTATGGTTTGGATTTGCTCTTTAGAGGCATAGCTCATATCTTTTAAAACTATCCAAGTGATTTTTTGATTACAAGGCTTGTTGAGTTTATTTTTAAAGATATAAAAAGATTGAAGATTATTTGGCAATAACTCATTAGCACTTAAGCCTTGAACATAAAGCTTATCGCCTTCTTTTTTAGGAAAAGCACGGATGATTTTTTTAATAAAAGGATTTTCCACACCTTCTTGTAAAAATAATGCAACTACTACTATATCGCCTTTTTGACTTACATGACTAAAATGAATTTCTAAAGGATAAGACTTTTTATCAATAGAAATTTTTGATGGGCTATGAAAGTGAAAATGAGATAAATTATAACTTGTATTATCTAGTACAATATGGCTTCCATTGCTTGCAAAATACATTTTTATGGTATAACCATCATTTATTAAACCAAAAGAATCATTTGAGTAGTTAAATTCTAAAGAATGATTTTTATTTGTAGCCTTTTTACTATTTATATTGATAAAATCTTGATTTAAACCACTTTCACAATAAATCCAGTTTTTATCTAAATTTTTCCATTTGTCTTTGTCTATAAAATTTCCATGCGAGGCATTTTGAGGCATTTGCTCATAGGCAAAAAGCATGCTAGTGGTAAATAAACCAAAAAGTATTTTTTTAAAACTCATAATATTCCTTTTTTTAGTATAATTATAAAAAAATAAATCCTATAAGAAGCTTATGTTTAAAAATAATTATATTAAAATTAAATATTTTAAAAAAATTACAGATGATATTAAGGATAAATTGATTGATATATGGGAGGATAGTGTAAAACATTCCCATGATTTTTTATCTGATTTTGATAGAGAAAAGATTAAAAATGATCTTTTAAATTCTCAAGTATTTTTTAGTTTAAATTATTTGATTTGTTATGATAAAGACGAAATGATTGGATTTTTAGCATTTATGGACGATAAAATTGAAATGTTGTTTTTAAGGTCAAAATATTTCAACAAAGGTATAGGCACCACTTTAATGTCCAAAGCCGTAAATGATTATCATTTGAAATATGTTGAAGTAAATAAAGATAATTATAAGGCATATAAATTTTATCAGAAAAATGGTTTTATACAAGAGAGTGAATATAAAGATGAATATGGTTTTATTATTTTAAAAATGAAATTTTAACTATTCTTTGCCATCTTTGATAGGCACAAAAAGGCATTCATCTAAAACTTCTTTGCTAATCTCACCATCTTTTTTGGTAAATTTAGTGATGAATTGTTGATTTCCTATAAGTAAAGGAGCTACTAAAATTCCGTTATTTTCAAGTTGATCAAATAATACATTTGGGATATGCTCTATATAAGCTGAGAATAAAATTCTATCATAAGGTGCATAATTTTTCCAGCCATTTTGCCCATCATCAAATTTTACATGAATATTAGCATAGTTTAGTTTTTTAAATTTTTCTATAGCGCTAATTGCAAGTTTTTCAATGCGCTCTATGGTAAAAACTCTTCTAATAAGCTTACTTAAAATCGCGGCTTGATACCCGCTACCACAACCTATTTCTAAAACACTATCGGCATCTTTAAAATCAAGCGCCATGGTCATTTTTGCTACAGTTAAGGGCGAGCTTATCCATTGATTGCCCATTAGAGGAAGCGCATCAAGTCTATAAGCATGCATTTTTAAAGGTGAAAAAATTTCTCTTGGAGTAGAACAAAAAGCTTCAAATAATTCTTCATTGATGAAAGTATTTTTGCGAATTTCTTCTGCCATAGTTTGACATTGTTTTTGTTCAAATATATGAATCAATAAGCACTCCTTGATAAAAAGCGTTATTTTATCTTAAATTTTATTTATCTAGCTTTAAAATCCTTAAGGCGTAAAAACGCCTTAAGATTAATCAAGTGTATAAAGGATGTTTAACCCATCTTGATAAGATAAGATGTGTGCTTTGCCATCTTTAAAGAATAAGCTTCTTGCATTAGTTATATTTTCTGGATAAGAAATAGTTTTTACAACTTCTTCTTTATCTAGATCAATTACAGCAATAACATTATGCTTTTTACTTAATGCATAAATTTTACCATCTTTAAATGCCATTGAAGTTACATAAAGATCGCCCAAAGTTTTTCCTTCTTTTAGTTCAGCTTTAGGAGTAAATTCAGCTGAAAGAACTCTATCTGCTAAAGAAATTTTAGAAATTACAAAAGTTTTAGCGTCTTTATTATTTGGAACAGTTGCTGTATACATATATTTTCCATCGGTAGTTGTACTTAAAATATGATGGAATTTAGCTCTAACTGTATCAATTCTACCACGACCAAGATCTTTACCTTGCCCTTCGAAATTATTTGCTCCTCTCATAAAATCAGCATATTGTAAAGCTTCATCTGCATTAGGATTTTGAGCAAATCTTAAGAAAGATTTATTAGAACCCATTAAGATGTATTTGTTATCTAAATAAGGAATAATTCCTACGATAGGATTAATTGTAGCTGAAAAATATGGATCTAATAGAAAATCTGCTTTAGTACTAAAATTATCATCTAAGAAAAATACTTCCCATTTAGAACTTGCAACATACTCTCCATTAATATAATCAAGAGTGTTAATAGCCTTAGGAAAATCAATTTTTGTTTCATTTGTTATTTTTAGATTTTCATCAATACTTGCAAATGGAGCATTGCTGATATTATTATCAAACTGAATGCCTAGTTTTTCACTAGCAGGTGCAAAAGCAAAATCAGGTTCTTTAACATCGCGTTTTCCTAAGAAAGAAACACTTTTCCAGCTTTTACTCCAACCTGAATCATCCCAAATGATGTATTTAGGATTTAAACTAAAGCGAGCTGGATCACCTTGCCCACTATATGGAATAGGACCAGTGCTTACGAAAGCTTGGAATACATTTGAAGCTACAATAAAAGCAACAATAACCATAGCGGCTAAGTTAAATTTAGTTAATTTTCTAAAGCTAGCTCCTTCCATTTCTTTTTCAAAAGATCCAAATTTTGGAGCAAAAGCAAAAATAACACCCAGTAGTAAAACAACCGCCCAAAACACTACTTCAGCCCAAAAATAAGTGTGTAGACCAAAAATAGGTAAACCAAAACCTTGATCAAGATCACGATGTGCGTGACCACTTATATGGTTAAATGATTGCCATAAACCAAACGCAGTTGCAAATAAAAGGAATGCTAAAAATTTACCTTTCATGCCATAACGCACAACAAATAAAGCCGCTACACCGATATAAATCATTGATTCTCTTTGACCCCAGCAAGAAGTACAAGGGCTATCACCTAGCATATAGCCAAAAATTAAATTTGCAATTCCAACAGGTAATAAAATTATTAAAAAACCTGCCATGCACATTAAAAAATAAAAGAATTTAGTTTTATTAATATCATACATATTCGTCACCTTTATAGATTCATTAGGCCTAAGATTGCGCCTGATTTACGACCTAAATAGTCAAATACCATAATAGCCCATGAAATTACAAGTATAGAAAAAGCTAACTTTTCTTTTTCAGGTTTAGCTATCATGAGAACTATGGCAACAAAAATTAATAAAAGTTCTAAAAACTCCATAATTACTCCTTATGATTAAAATAAAAACCGCGGATTTTACTGTATTAGAATAAATAAAAATAAAATATTAAATTAAATAAAATTTTTAGTTTAAGAAATATAAAATTTTGGGTAGTTTTGTGACTTAAAAGTCATCAAAACTCAAACTTCCCTTGGAATAATTTGTAACTTTGCTTTCAAAGAAATTGCTTTTTTGATCATTAAATTTAGAAAAATCATCCACCCATTTAATAGGATGTTTTGCATTATAAATTTTATCAAGATTAATAGCGATTAGTCTTTGATCAACAAGATAGTGAATATACTCTTCTATAATATCATCTGTAAAGCCCATGATTTGATTTTGAGTGATGTATTTACCCCATTTGATTTCAAGTTCGCCTGCTTTTTTAAACATATCATAGATTTTGCTTATATTAGTATCATTAAATAAGTCAGGCCTTTCTTTACGTACAGAATTAATCATATTTTGAAATAATAACAAATGAGTAATCTCATCTCTTTGTATAAAGCGTATCATTTGCGCTGATCCTAGCATTTTCCCTGCGCGTGCTAAAGCATAAATAGCGGTAAAACCGCTATAAAAATATACCCCTTCTAAAATTTGATTTGCTACCATAGCAAGCAAGAGTTTATTATCATCTACTTCGCCAGCTAGTTCTTCATAAATACTTGAAATGAAATCATTTTTTTCTCTTAAAGTTTCATCGTGTTTTTCCATTTCATAAATTAAGTCTGTATTTTCACAGATTGCTTCAACCATTACCGCATAAGATTTTGAGTGGTTTGCTTCCTCATAAGCTTGTCTTGCTAAAACTGCATTGATTTCAGGTGCTGTGATGTAAGGATTAATATTATCAGCAAGATTGTTTGTTTGAAAACTATCCATTGAGATAAGTTGAGACCAAACTAAATCATACATTCTTTTTTCTGCTACGGTTAGATTACAGCGATAATCAAGCGCGTCTTTGGTTGTATCTACTTCTTTTGGAAACCAAGTATTTGCTTCCATTAAATCCCAAAGTTTTAAAGCCCAAGTATATTTTGCTTTGGTGAAATTTAAAATCCCATGAGGATTACCATTGAATACTTTTCTATCATTTAAAGTTTCATTTGATTTTGGGTTGTAAATTCTTTTTCTATTCATTTTTCTACCTTTGTTACAATAACACTTTGGCTTAAAATATCATGCAAAGCCAAAGTATCTTTTCTTAAAAAACTTACCAAAAAGCCAATTAATAAACCAAAACTTACGATAAAAATAATATAGCGTAAAAGTATTCTAAAAAAATTAAGTTTTTGGCCATTTTTAAGATCAATCAAGTATAAATCATAAGCTTTAAGTCCAGGGCTTTGGGCTTTTTTCGCTAAAAATAAGGCTTGTAAAAGCCCAAAAATTAAAGAACATAAAAAAATTATAAGTTGATTGTTTAAAAAGGCTTCTTTGGAACCAAGTGTAAAATAAAACAAATATAAAATAGGCACATAAAGCAAAAATAGATCAATCAAAAAAGCTTTAAATCTTAAAAAGCGAGTAGCTATTTTTGCTTTAGTTTTCATTAGTTTCCACGACTACCAGGTTTGATAGCTTTGGTGCCTTTTTCACAAAGTGGGCAAGTATTTGCATCATAGATGTCAAATTCGAAATTTCCTAATGCAAAAAGTGGTAAATTTTCAGGTAATTTTGCATTTTCTTTTCTTGGGTTATTTAAATTTTTTACCGCGCAAAAACCACGATTTGCTAAAGCTGCAAAGCCAACTACCTCCCCACCTAAACTCTCGATGATTTTCGCACTCTCAAGTGCTGAACCACCTGTTGTGATAATATCTTCACAAATAATAAATTTTTCACCTTTTTTTACTTCAAAACCACGTCTAAGACTCATCGTTCCTTCTACGCGTTCAGTGAAAATAAAACGTTTATTACAAGCTCTAGCAAGCTCATAACCTGCTAAAATTCCACCTAAAGCAGGAGAACAAATACTATCAAATTTAATGTTAAAACTAGCAATAACTTTTGCAAGCTCCTCACAAAGCTCACCCGCTAGTTTCGGATTTTCTAAAACTTTAGCACTTTGAAGGTAAAACTCAGAGTGTTTTCCTGAGCTCAGTAAGAAATGCCCTTGTAAATATGCCCCACAATCTTTATAAATTTGTTCTAAGTTCATTATCAAACCTTTAAAAGTTCTACTTCTTTATTTTTAACTAATTCATCTACTTTTGCTGTGTAGTTATCAGTTTGCTTTTGAACTTCATCATAAGCTTTTTTAGCCTCATCTTCTGAAATTGCTTTATCTTTTTCTAATTTTTTAACCGCATCATTTGCATCTTTTCTAATATTTCTAATAGCTACTTTAGCTTTTTCTCCCATAGCTTTAGCATTTTTAGCATTTTCTTCTCTTTGTTCTCTTGTCATAGGAGGGAAGAATAATTTTACACTTTCGCCATCATTGTTTGGATTTACCCCTATGTTTGCTGCAGCTATAGCACTTTCTATAGCTTTTAGCATTGATTTCTCCCAAGGAGTAATACTAATGGTTGAAGCATCGGTCGCTAAAACCGTTGCTACTTGATTAAGCGGGGTTGCACTACCATAATAATCTACATGAATATGATCAAGTATGTTGATATTTACTTTACCAGTTCTTATAGTGGTAAAATCTTTTTTTAAAGCCTCTAGACTTTTGTCTGATTGTTGTTTTTGCTTAGTATAAATTTCATTTAGCATGGTATTTCCTTTTTTATTTGCTAGTATTGCTTTCACTAATCGGAGCACTTGGTGCGACTGGAATGCTAGTTGTGTTTGTTTCGGGTGCTTTTGGTAAAATTTGTTCTGCTTTTTCAGCAAGTGAATTAGAATTAGCGTTATTATACATATAACTTAGAGCAATTGTGTTGGCAATAAGTAAAATACCCATCACAAAAGTAAATTTAGCTAAAAATCCTGCAGGACCTTTTGCACCAAATAAACTTTCATTGCTTCCACTATAAGCTCCAAGTCCTATACTTGAACTTTTTTGTAATAAAACCGCAATACAAATAATCACAACAATTGCAAATTGCAAAATAATTAAAAGAGTAGTCATGAATTTTCCTTATTGAAAATAAAATGAGTATTTTAACTTAAAAAGTTTGATAAAAACTTGAAAGAGGTAAATAAAATTTGCGAGAAAAAATCTCGCAAATTTTATCTGCTATTAAAACTTCTTAAAATATTAAGAAGAGAGATGAAAAGGTTGATAAAATCAAGATAAAGTGCAACTGCACCTTCGATTGGTGTTTCATAATTGCCTCTAATGATGTTTTGAGTATCATAAAGGATGTAAAAAGAAAATAAAATCGCACCAATTCCAGAAATTGCTAAACTCACAAGTGAGCTTTGGAAAAATAGATTAATTAAAGAAGCTACTACGATAACGATTAAAGCTATAAAAAGCATTTTTCCCATCATAGTAAAATCTTTTTTTGTATTCATAGCAAATACACTTAAAGCACCAAAAGCTACTGTTGTTAAAGCAAAAGCTTGAGCGATAATACTAGCTCCTGCAGGAAGTGCTAAAACTGAATAAAGAAGTGGTGTTAAAGTAAGTCCTGAAACAAAAGTAAAGGCAAAAAGTAAAATTAAATTAAGTGGAGCCTCTCTTTTTTTCCATTGTAATGCAAACAATAAACCAATTTCAACGATAAATAAAATCCAAAAAGTTGCTTGAGATTGTGCAAATAAATGTGCTAAGGCAAAAATTCCTATGTAAGCACCTGCTGTTGCAGCCAACAATGAAGCAGCAAAAAGCTGATAAGTTTGTTTTATAAAAATGCTCAAATCGCTTCTAGCATAACCTTCAAATTCTTGAGTTTTAGAGTTAGAATAATCTCTATCATAAAGACTCATTAAAATCCTCCAATAATTTTTAAAACTAAAATTTACAAAAAAAAGATAAATGAAAGATTAAAACCACATAAAAATGCAATAAAAAATAAATTTAATCGATTTGTTTTAAGTAAAAATAATTTAGTATAATTCTTTATTAAAATGCAAAAAAGGACTTTTATTGAAAGACTTGATTAATGGTGCTTTAAAATTTATGCAAGAAGATTTTAAAGAGCATGCAGAACTTTTTAAAAGTTTAAAAAATAAGCAAAATCCTCATACGCTTTTTATAGGTTGTGCTGATTCAAGAGTAATACCAAATTTAATTACCAATACGGGTCCAGGAGAGCTTTTTGTTATAAGAAATATAGGCAATATAGTCCCACCTTATAGGGTAGGAGATGATTTTTTGGCAACTACTTCAGCTATTGAATATGCTTTTAATTCTTTGCATATAAAAAATGTTATAGTTTGTGGGCATAGTAATTGTGGAGGATGTGCGGCTTTGTATGCAAATGAAAATGATTTAAAAAATATGCCCAATGTTAAAAAATGGCTTACTTTGCTTGAGTCTATAAAAAGTAAAGTTTTGCAAGTAGCAGGAAGTGATTTAGCTATGCGTGCTTGGATGACAGAAAAAATGAATTTGGTTAATTCTTTACAAAATTTATTAACCTATCCAGGCATAGAAGATGCTTTAAATAAAAAAGAAATCGAACTTCATGCTTGGTATTATATTATCGAGACAGGAGAAATTTATGAATATGATTTTAATTTTGAAAATTTTATTTTAATTCAAGAGAGGATAAAAAAAGCATGAAAAAATTTTTTACTATAGTGATATTATGTTGTTTTATTAATATATTATATGCGCAAGAAAAAAATTCTTTAGAACATAAAGATAGTATTTTTACTTTAGTGCAAAATTACATAGAGCTTAATTTGCTTTTAGAAAGTTTTAAAAATAGTGATGTAAATAATACTGAGTTTCAAGATAATATTAAAGAAATAGAAAAGCAAAAAACTACGCTTTTGACTGCCCTTCCTTTAAAAATGGTATCTCAAAAAATTGATGATAAAGAAGCAAAAGATTTTTTAAAAACTAAAAATATTTTACAAAGAAGTGTTGAAAATGCACAGGCTAAAAAAAGATATTATGAGTATGTAGATAATAAAATAAAGCTTTTAAATTTAACTTCTGCAGAACATTTTTATCTTTGTATCTTTGAGCTAGAAAAGATTTTTGCTCAAGGAGCACAAAGTCAAGAAATAAAAAATGTTATTGATAAAAGTATTGACATGCTTAAGGAAGATTTGGTATTTAACTTTACCTTAGATAAAGAAAAAATTAATGATATTACCCAGCTTAGAACTTTAGAAACTAATGAAAATAATTTAAGAAATACTATCAAATCTTATAATGAAATTTTAGTTTATTTAAGAAACAATGCAAATCTACTTGAGACAAATTTTTTATTTACAGGTTTAGGGTTACAAAATGCAATTAATTACATCAATGAGCAAACTTCTATTAGCGGTGTGAATGTTGGAAAGATAGTTATTTCTGTTATTGTTATTGTTTTATTTTATTCTTTGAAATTTTATCTCGCAAAGATTTTGTATTTTATGTTAATACGTTTGTTTGGAAAAAATTCAGCTAATATGGAAATAAAAACCCATTTTTTGGAAAAGCTTCAAGGGCCGGTAGGTTGGTTTTTATTTGCTTATGCTATTGGAATTTGTTTTACTATTTTTTATTATCCTGCGCCTGTAGATATAAGAGTTAGCAATGTTTTATCTATAGTTTATACCATTTTAACTGCTTGGCTTGTGATAAATATTTTTGATAGCTATGGTATGGTAATAGTGGCAAAGCTTGCTGAAAAAAGTGGTAAGCGTGAAGTTGTGAATTTAATCATTAAAATTTTATATTTTATTATCATAGTAATAGCTGTTTTATTTGTTTTGGCTCATTTAGGTTTTAATATTTCGGCATTGATTGCATCTTTGGGTATTGGCGGTTTAGCTGTGGCATTAGCAGCTAAAGATATTATCGCAAATTTCTTTGCTTCTGTACTTTTGCTTTTTGATAATAGCTTTAATCAAGGCGATTGGGTTGAAATTTCAGGTATAGAAGGAACTATAGTTGAAATTGGACTCAGAAAAACAACCATTAGGACTTTTGATAATTCTTTGGTGTTTTTACCAAACTCAACCATAATGGGAACAAACATAAAAAATTGGAGTAAAAGAAAAATAGGACGCCATGTAAAATTATTTGTTGGTGTAACTTATGATGCAAAACCTGAACAACTTGAACAATGTGTAGAAGATATAAGATATTTACTAGCCACTAGCCCTTTGATAGCTCAAGTTGATGATAGTGCGTTAAATCACGGTGGAACACGTGCTAGATATAGACAAAATTTAGTTTCAGTAAATGATTTAGAAGGTTATAAAAATAGTACTTATGTAGCTGTGAGCGGTTTTGGTGCTAGTTCTATTGATATAGAGGTGTATTTTTATACTAAAGCAGTAGATGCTGCAGGTTTTAGAGCAGCAAGACAAAGCATTTTGCTTGAGTTAATGAAAATTGTTGAAAGAAATAAATTAAGTTTTGCTTTTCCTTCTCAAAGCCTTTATATAGAAAAAATCAACAAAGAAGATAAAGAAGAGTTATTATCTTAATAAGCTCTTCTTTGATCATCGCACTCTACTACTATTTTTTCAGCGATGATAATACTTCCATTTTTGCTGCCTTTAATTTTAACAAGGCTTCCTTTTTTTAGATCTTGCACATTGGCTTGTTTTTTATTGCTTCCAAAAATTCTGCAGTTATAAATATCTATATTTGTTTGGGGTAAAATGGTAATAATTAAGTTATTATTAAAACTTGTTTGAATACTTAATGTGTGTGCAGAGGTGTTTTTTAATATACCTTGAACTTTATAAGCAAATGTAAAAGTGCTAATGCAAATTAATATAAGAAAAAAACGCATTAAAATAACTCCTTTTTAGGAGTTATTTTGCTTAATAAGCTCTTTTTTTGCATTCGATTTTGATTTCTTTAGCGGTTATATTTTGAACTTGATTTGGAGTTTGTGGATTTGGTGTTGTTTGGGCATAGCCGTGAAAAACTTCAGCTTCTATAAAAGTTCCTACTTTTAAGTCTCTAAAGGTGCCGTATTTATCCATACCAAAAATACCACAATCATCCATATCAATTTCTGTATTTGGTAAAATTTTTATATTCATTTTCTCTCCATAAGTAGTGTCAATTAAAATAGTCTTTGCGCCATCATTTACATCTACAATTACCCCATAAATTCCATCTGCATAAGCAAAGCCTGAAAGGCTTAAAGCTGCTAATAACGTAGTGATTTTCTTTTTCATTTTTTCTCCTTTATTTTTATGCAAGAATTATATAATTTTTTGAGTGAAGCAAGAGTGAATTTAGATATAATTTGAAAAATTTACTAAATGAGGTATATATGAGAGGATTTTTACATTATTTTTTTGCTTTTTTACTTGCAGGTTTATTAGTTGCTTGTTCTAAAAATGAGGATAAAAGTTCTGCTATAAGAGCTTATGGCTTTAATGAAAATACACAGAGTGTTTTTGTAGAGTTTAACACTAATATTATTAACCAAGAAATAGGTGTTATAAAAGAAAGAGAGATTGTTGTTAATAATCAAAAGACAAAAGTTAAATACGAGTTTGAAACGCCTACAAGATTAAATATTTTAACAACTTTGAAAGCAAACCAAAAATACGATATTTTTATAGATTTAAATGATATTTTAGCTGATGAAAAAGTACATTTAAAAGTACAAACTCCTTTTGAAAAGCTAGATATTAAAGGATATTTTCAAAACATTTCAAATGATGAAAGTATGTTAGTCTTAAATATTCAAAGTTTTTATACTCTTAATAAAGACGAGTTGTTAAAAGCTATTAAAATTACTACACAAGAAAAAGAAATTCAAGTAGATAAAATTATCATTCAAGGTGATATAGCAAGTGTGTATTCTAAAGCACTTAATATTAAAAATACTAATACTAATATAAAAGTAGTTTTTGATAAAAATATTTTAGGTTTAGAAAACAATATAGATTTAGAGTATATTTTGCTTGCAAAGAGTGAATTTGTTTTTCAAAATGCAAATATAGTTAATAAAAACATAGAATTACTTTTTTCTCAAAATATCTCACAAGATCAAAATCTAAAAGAATTGATTTTTATTGACCCTGAAGTAGATTTTAAAGCATTGGCTTTTGGAAATAAAATCAAACTTACAGGTGATTTTTCTCCAAATAAAACTTATGAAATTCAACTTGCTCAAGGAATTAAAAGTGCTAATGGAATTGGCACAAAAGAAAATTATAAAACTCAAGTAAGTTTAAAAGACTATGAGCCTTCTATAAGTTTTACAAATCAAGGAGTATTTTTATCTAGTAAAGCAAGCAAAAAAATAGCTTTTAAGAGTATGAATGTTAAAAAAGTTCATTTGGAAGTTTATCAAGTCTTTTCAAACAACCTAAGTGAATATTTAAGATATAAAAACCTTCAAGGTGCAAAAAATTTAAGTGATTATGATAGTGATATTTTTTCAGAGAGTGATTACACTAGCGAAGTAGTATTAAAAAAGGATTTTGATATAAAAAACACTAAAAATCAATGGCAAGAAAATGAAATAGTACTTGATGGTTTAAAAGATTTAAGTGGTGTATTTATAGTCAAGCTTTATTTTAAAGAAGAAGGTGTCGATTATGTTTTTGATGAGGGAATGGAGAGTTGGAAAAAATATAGATTTTTCAACCAAAAGGCAAAAGTAAGTAAGAACTTAATTTTTTCAGATATAGCTTTAATTACTCAAAATTTAAATAAAAAGCTTTTTGTAGATGTGAGGGATTTTACCACGCAAAAGGCTTTGAGTGGGGTCAGGGTTGATATAATTAGCAAAAGCAATCAAATTTTAGCTTCTAAAATGAGCGATGATAATGGTTTGGCTGTTTTTGATGATATTGATGAGTCAAGAGCTTTATTTATCATTGCTTCAAAAGATAAGCAAGCTTCTATTTTACGTTTAAGTTCGCCTTTATTATATGATGGTTTTGATGTTGATGGTTTCGATTTGACTTCTCAAAATAAAGTATTTATTTATACAGAAAGAGGGGTTTATAGACCAGGTGATGCTATCCATTTAACTATGGTTGCAAGAAATGATAAAGGAGCTGTTAATCACCCTATATTTTTAAGTTTTTTTGATCCACGCAATAAAAAGCTTTTAGATAAAATCAAGCTTGATCCTTTGAGCAATGGAACTTTTTATAAAAAGATTTCACTTAGTCAACAAGCTTTAAGCGGAGTGTATTTAGCTAGGGTTGAATTTGCAAATGCGGTTTTTGATAAAGAAATTTTAGTGCAAAATATAGTGCCAAATCGTATAAAAGTATCCATGCAAGCTCCAAAAACCATAAAAGAAAATGAAAAATTAGATTTTAATATTAGCTCAAAATATCTTTTTGGAGCACCAGCGAGTAATTTACAATATCAAGCTGATTTATTTGTGAATAAAAAAGAATATAAAAATTCAAAATATCCAGAGTATATTTTTTCAAATCCTAGTGTTTTAGTGCAAAAATATCAAGATAATTTAAAAGGTATTTTAGATGAAAATGGCTTTGTAAAGCAAGAATTTGCTTTAAATGATTTTTTTAAAAATACTCCATATAATCTTGAAGCTAACATAAGAGCTAGGGTTTTTGAAAAAGGTTCAAGATCGGTTGAAGCGCTTGTGAATTCACAAGTGATATTGCATGAGTATTTTGTGGGTATTAAGCGTTTAAAAAATCACTATTTAAGCTCGGGTTCTATTATCAATTTTGAAGCCATTGTGAGTGATTTAGATGAGAATTTGATAGCAAATAGGGAAATTAAATACACTATTTATGCAAATGATTATTCTTGGTGGTGGGATTATGATAATTATGATGACTTTTTAAAATCGCTCAAAAAAGATAAAAACACACAAATCATTACTCAAGGAACTATTTTAAGCAAAGATAAACCAGTTAAAATTGAGTTTGATCCAAAAGAATACCATGGTGAAATGTTCATAGAACTTGAAGATACACAAAGTAAAACAAGCACAGGAGAGTTTTTTTATATTAGTAGTTTTGGTGCGCCAAGTAATGCTGATATAGTGAGTTCTTTAAAGATTAAAAGTGATAAAAAAGAATACAAACCAAATGAAACAGCTTATATAGAATTTGAAAGTGTTAAGGGTGCAAAAGCTATTGTTACTTTAAATGATAATGCAAAGATTTTAAAACGCTTTGTGATAGATACACATGAAGATATTACAAAGGTTGAAATTCCTATTCTTAAAGAATATATGCCAAATGTTTATGTGAGCGTGATTTTACTTCAAGATTATGATCAATATACTAATGATAGAGCCTTAAGACTTTTTGGCGTGGTGCCTTTAAATGTAGTAGATGAACAAAGTAAAATCGAGCTTGATTTAAAAGCACCGGATAAAATCATGCCAAAACAAGATTTTGAAGTAGAAATTCAAAGTAAAAATAAACAAAGTTATACTTATACACTAGCTATTGTAGATGAAGGTTTGCTTGATGTGAATGCTTTTAAAACTCCAGATATTTGGGGGTATTTTTATCAAAAAATTCGCTTCAATATGAGCATATATGATACCTATGATAAAATCATTGCTAAAAATATTTCTAATGCTTCTAAGGTATTAACTACAGGTGGTGATGTTTTCTTAGAAAGTAGAGCAAATAAAAGCAAAAACGATGAAAAAGCAAGACGCTTTAAACCGGTTGTATTGTTTCAAGAGCCAGTGCAAAGTGATGAAAATGGTTATGCAAAATTAAAATTTAATATGCCATCATACTTAGGTTCGGTTAGAGTTATGGTGGTGGCAAACAACTTAGCAGGTTTTGGCAGTGCTTCTAAAGATATCCAAGTTAGTGCACCTGCTGTGATGCTTGAAACTTTACCAAGGGCTTTAAGACTTGATGATGAGTTTAAGCTTTTGGTGCAAGTATTTAAGGTAGATGATGATGTAAAAAATGCAAAACTTAAACTAAAAACAAAAAATTCACTCATAAATTTTGAAAACGATGAAATTTTGATTGATTTTGGCAATGAAAAAAGCAAAGATATTTATGTTAATGCAAAAGTAAATTCAAACAAGCTTGGAGTAGAAGAAATAGAGTTAAGTTTAAATGTAAAAGATTACACCTATACTCAAAATACGCAAATTGATATAAAAGCTATAAATACCATTACTTATGAGGGTAAATCTTTTAAAATTCCTGCAAATACTTCTATGGAGTTTAAAATTACACAAGATTATATTAATCCAGTGGCGTTTTTGAGTGTGAGTTCTAAGCCTATTTTAAATATAAATCATAGACTAAAATACTTGCAAAATTATCCTTATGGATGTATAGAACAAAGCACTTCAGCAGTTTTACCACAACTTTTTTTGCAAAAACTTGATCAAGGAGCAAATGAACAAAAAAATATCAACAATATTAATACATTGTTAAGTAAATATGCAAATTTTCAAACTGCTAATGGTGGCTTTGCTTATTGGCAAGGACTTAAAGATTCTGATGCTTGGGGAAGTAACTATGCAGGTATGTTTATGATTTTGGCTAAAGAAAGAGGCTATTATGTGAGTGAGGGAATGTTTAAAGCATGGCTTGATTATCAAAAACGCTATGTTTTAAAAGCTCAAACAAATAAAGAAATTAGAATAAATTCTTTATATCTTTTAGCTTTAGCCAAAGAGCCAAATTTAAGCATAATGAATGCTATTTATGAAGATAGTGCTTATTTGCAAAGCTTAAACAATGTAAGTCTTTGGCAACTTAGCGCAGCTTATAAATTAGCAGGTTTTGATGAGGTAGCTTTAAATATAGCTAAAAACTTAAGCACAAAGCCTGATGAAAAAACTAATTACACTTATACTTATGGATCTTTTTTAAGAGATGAAGCTATTATTGCAAATGCGTATAAAATAATCTATGGTAAAGATAATGATGAATTATTAGATGATATTAAAAAAACTTTAGAAAGCCAAGCTTGGCTTAGCACTCAAAGCACAGGCTATGCTTTATATGCTTTGGCAAATAGCTTTAGTGATGAAAGCTCTAAAGTTATCAATGCAAGAGTAAAAATTAATGGTGAGAGTAAAAAGCTCAATGCAAGTTTTTCTAAATTTGAGTTTAATCAAGGCAGTGCTTTGATAGAAGCTAAAGAAGATGCTTTTGTACATTTTGGAGTAGAGGGTATTAAAAAAGGTATTGCTGAGCCTTTTGCACAGCGTATGTATATAGAAAGAAGTTTTTATGATGAAAATGGAAATGAAATAGATGAAAGTGCTATAAAAAGCTCTCAAATTTTTTATATGAAATTAAAAATATCAAATAAAAATTATCCAGGTGCTTCTAATATAGCTTTAACTCAAATTTTACCAAGTGGATGGGAGATAGTGCAGGATCTTTTAGATGATGAAACTCCTGATTTTGTGAAAAATTCTTATTATGATTTTGTTGATATAAGAGATGATAAGATCATGTATTTCTTCCCTTTATATTCTGATGAATCAAGAGAATTTTTTGTGAAATTAAGCGCTGTTACTCCGGGTGTTTATACTTTGAGTGGAGCTTATGCTGAAGCAATGTATGATAATGCCTATAGAACTTTAAGTGAGAGTAAAAAAGTCAAAGTAGTGCAGTGAAAATTAAAATAAGCCTTGCGATATGCTTTTTAAGCCTATGTTTTTACATGGGCTTGATTTATTTTAGTTTTGATAGCAAGGATTTATTTAAAGGCACTTATAGTAAGGTTTTGCTTGATAAAAATAAAGAAATTCTTAGTGTATTTTTAGATGCTAATGAACAATGGCATTTAGAGAGTGAGTTTATACCGCAAAAATTAAAAAGTGCAGTTATTTTATATGAAGATAAAAATTTTTATTCTCATCATGGAGTAGATTTTTTAGCACTTATAAGAGCTTTTAAAAATAATCTTTTTTCAAGTAAAAGAAGTGGTGCAAGTACAATTTCTATGCAAACAATCAAACTGCTAGAGCAAAACAAACGCACATATTTTAATAAATTTAATGAAATCATCAAAGCTTTTGCTTTAGAAAGTGCTTATGAAAAAGATGAAATTCTAAAGCTTTATTTAAACAATGCTCCTTATGGAGGAAATTTAGTAGGTGTTGCAAGTGCTGGTTTGTTTTATTTTGAAAAAGATTTAAAAGATCTTACTTGGAGTGAAGCAGCTTTGCTTGCTGTGCTTCCTAATAATCCGGGTTTAATTAATCTTGAAAAAAACAAAGATAGACTTTTAAAAAAACGTAATGCCTTACTTGATAGGCTTTTTGAAAAGGGATATTTTTCTAAAGATATTTTAACTCTTGCAAAGGCTGAAAAACTTCCTAGCTTTAAAGCAAGAAAAAACTTAGCTCCGCATTTAGCGCGTAGGCTTTTAGTAGATAAAGAAAAAATCATTTCTAGTATAGATAAAAAGATTCAAATCAAATTCGAAGAAAAAGCCAAAGAATATTCTTATAAACTACAACAAAAAGGCATAAAAAATTTAGCTATATTGTTAGCAGATACTAAAACAAATAAAGTTTTAGCTTATGTAGGCTCTAATGATTTTTATGATTTTGCAAGTTTTGGTCAAGTTGATGGGGTGATAGCAAAGCGTAGTGTGGGTTCAACTTTAAAACCTTTACTTTTTGCTTTTGCCATAGATGAAGGGCTTATAGTGCCTGAATCTTTAGTGCTTGATGTGCCTACATTTTTTTCCAATTTTGCTCCACAAAATGCAAATAAAAAATACCATGGTTTTATTAGCGTAAAAGAATCTTTACAAAAATCACTTAATATTCCTTTTGTAAGCTTACTTGCAGAATATGGGTATGAGAAATTTTTTTATAAACTCAAAGATATTTTAGATTTTGAAGATGAAAATTTTAAAAAATATGGACTTTCTTTGATTTTGGGTACAAAAGAGTTTAGTTTAGAAGATATGGTAAAAATTTATCTAGGACTTGGAAATTATGGAAATTTTAAAGAGCTTTTATATGAAGAAAATGCATTTACTAAAGAAGATAAAAAACTTATTAGTGATGGAGCAAGCTTTTTAACCTTGCAAACTTTAAAGGATTTAGATAGAGTGGGTTTGAAACAGTATGATTTTAATACTATCATCTCTTGGAAAACAGGCACAAGTTATGGCAGAAAAGATGCTTGGGCTATAGGAACTTCTCCAAAATATACTTTAGGAGTATGGGTTGGAAATTTTAATGGCGAAGCAAATGCAAATTTATATGGTGTAAGTATAGCAGGGGAATTGTTTTTTGAGCTTTTAGCTTTACTTGATAGAGTTAATTTAGAATTTGAAAAACCTAATGATTTAGTTACTATCAAAATTGAAAATCAAACAGGATATAGATATGATTATAAATTTGGCTTTAAAGAAGTACTTTACCCACAAAGTGCAAATATCTTAAGAACTTCACCATTTTTAAAAGAAGTTTTTATGCACAAAAACAAAGAAGTTGATTCTTTAGATAAAAATTTTATTCACGCAAAGAAAAAGATTATATTAAATTTACCTTCTAACGCTCAAGCTTTTTTTGCTAAAGAAAAACAAAATTTACAAAGTTCTAACCAAAATTTAAAAATCATATATCCATTAAATAATCTTAATATTGTTTTGCCAAAAGACTTAAAAAGTAAGCAAAAACTACTGGTAAAACTTGTAAATCCTAAAAAAGAAAAGCTTTTTTGGTATTTAAATCAGGAATTGATTTTCGAAGGTAAAGAAGAGACTTTGCCTTTAGACTTAAAAAAAGGTAAATATGTTCTTTGTATTATCAGTGAAGATGGAACAAGTGATTTTATAAAATTTAATATATTTTAAATACAAATAATAAAAATTATTAGCTAAAAATCCATTCCCCCCCCCCCA
>NZ_NFOE01000089.1 GCF_002179635.1 Campylobacter jejuni
TAAGGTCTTAATTTTTTATAGTTTTCTTCACCCATATATGCTTTAAATTGATCTTCATAGTATGCAAATTCGGGTTTATCATCGAAATTAAAATTAGATTCGCCTATTTTATAGCTATTAATATAATCATCACGATAATATTTACAACCATTAGAAAGGACTTGAGGAAGCAATTTATCAATAGCTTCAGAATCTATCGTATAAATTAACTCTCCTGATTTTAATTGACCCGCTTTAGTTCTAAATTTATCAGTATCTTCCAACTCTCTTCTTTTTCTTTCATTTTCCAATATCTCTTCTCTTATTTTTTTATCAAAGATATAAATTCCACCATAATTACTTGCAAGAGTTTCTAATTC
>NZ_NFOE01000029.1 GCF_002179635.1 Campylobacter jejuni
CATCGACGAAGTCGAAGCCACAAAGCGATTAGCATTGATAGTTCCTGTTTTAGTAATGATTACTCCATTAGGATTAATTAAAAAGACATTATTACCACCTGCATTTAATAAACCTTCTATCATAGATTTACTAGTTCCATGAGCAATGTTTAGGTAGTTTTTACTATTACCTCCAAAGTTCACACTTTCGCCTTGGCCTATGCTAAAACCACCACCCCATTGTATGACTGAGTTTATTCCATTACCATTAATTTGCATATGACCATTACCAGAAGTTATAGTCCCACTAGTCCCGTGAGTAAATTTACCTCCACTAGGTAAAGCCATTAGTGGAGAAAATAACATTGATACAGTTACGCCTGAGAGTATGATGTGATTTGCTAGCTTTTTCATAATTAATCCTTTTTGGTATATTACTTTAGTTTAAATTCACTACTATGCTTTTTGCATCTTTACTTACACTTAGAGTG
>NZ_NFOE01000057.1 GCF_002179635.1 Campylobacter jejuni
AAGAAAAAATTTACAAAATAAAATGTAATTATCAAAAAAAAAAAAACGATAATATATTATCATAAAAATAAAAGAAGATAGATTGCTAAATAATGCTTTTTTAAAAGCATTATTTAGTAGAAAGTTCTTTAACTATACGGATTAGTTCTTCTAAAGAAGTGATATATTCAGGATTGATTTGATATTTACCATTTACTACAAAAGCAGGCGTGCCATAATTTCTTGAAATTTCATTAGCCACATCATAAGCAGCTAAAAGCTCTTTGGCTTCTTTAGTTTGTAAAAATTTTTGCAATTCTTCTTTATTAGCACCGATAGCATTTAAGCCTATTTTGTAAAATAAATCAAGATTGTTTAAATTTAACTTTTGCTCAAAATGACTTATAAAATACACATCAGCAAGCTTATAGGTAAGACTTTTTTCACTAGTAACATCTAAACCTAAAGCTTTTTCTTTAAAAGAAGCTAAAGCAAACATCTCATTTAAAGCACCACCATACTCGAGCATAGAACTTACCGAAAAAAGATCATATTTTAAATTTGGCAAAGCCTCTTTAACCTTTGCTAGAGTGTGAAACTGATGATGATTATAGCAATGAATGCAACGATAAGAAAAAATTTCTATCAAAGAATTTTGTGCATTTGGGATAGGCGTTTTTAAGGTAATATACTCTTTACCCTCACTTAATGCATTAGCATTTACACTAAAAACAAAAGCTATAATAGCTAGTAATTTAAACATTTTTTGCAACACTTGCATGATTTTCCTTTTTTTGATGATATAAAATATAATTTTAACATAAGATATAAAATCAAGAATATTTTATGCTTTTCTTATAGCATTTTAGATAAAATTTACAATTTATTAGACACATAAAACAAGGCAAAATAAATGCAAAAGCTTCTAAAATCTTATGGTATATTAGTACAGGAAAACATCAAAGATATAAATGTAAAAATAAATAAGAATACAATAACTATTCACAACTCCAAAATTAGCGAAATTGATTTAAACATTCTAAAACAAGAAAAAATAAATAAAATCACTATAGTAAACTGCGAAATCGATTGTATTTATTTCACAAATGATAATAATATAGAATTATTTTTTTCAGGTTGCGTTTTTAAAAATCAAATCATTGCTAGAAGATTTAACTTTCATAGAAAAGTTAGTTTTATTCAATGTATTTTTGAAAAAAAAGTTGACTTTTCAGGCACAATTTTTAATAATCAAGTTGATTTTGGTTTAACAAAATTTGAAAGTGAAGCAAGGTTTATAGAAACAAAATTCTTAGCTGAGTATACAAATCAAGAAAACATAGAAAATAATTTTAGAGAAGCAGTTTTTAAAGGTAA
>NZ_NFOE01000035.1 GCF_002179635.1 Campylobacter jejuni
TTCATCACTTCCGCTCAAACAGCCACAGGAATACAATATGATCAAGCTTCTAATTCATTTAAAACTACCACTGACTTTGATATAACAGATCCTGATTTTAGCACCATAGGTGAAGGTGGAGAAGGTGGAGAAGGTAGTGATGCAAAGCTAGATGAAGATGATTTACTTCAAGAAATGATTAAAAAAGAAATCATCGATGATATCACTAATGGAAAATATAAATTACAAATAAGTGATTTATTAAAAATGCTAGAAGATAAAGCAAATTATTCTACAATGAGCGAAGATCAAAAGGTTGAATTTGTGGCTAAATATTTTCTAAGTGGTGATAAAACTAAAGCTTTAGAAGTAGTTCAAAGCTTAGATTTTCTTTTAGCTTATGAAAAGAATGGTTTAAACACTGCTTCAAAAGATAAATTTGAAGGAAATGGCTTTAGCGTTAAAAATGAAATATTAAGCCAAGTAAATAATACAACCAAAACCATCAAAGGTAAAATCGATAAACTTGAAAATGATTTAAAACCTTTAGTAGATGAATCTAATGGATATTTAAAAGATCTTATTGCTATGCAAAATAAACTTGATAATACTATTAAAGCTTATAATGCTTATGTAGATTTAATCAATAAAGGTTTAGCAAGCAAAAATGATCCAGAATTTATTGCACTAAAAAACCAAATAGATACTTTAATGAAAGATAGTCAAGTTTTAGCAGATTTAATCAATGAAAATCAAAAAGAACTATCTACTTGGAAAAATAATAACAACACAGAAAATTTTAAAGTAGTTGGTGCTTTTGCCAATGTAATATTAAATACCAATCCTAACTTAAAAGAAATAACTGGAGATGGCGGTGATGGGGAAGATCCAAATAAGCCAGATTTACCTGAAACTGATATGGAATTTGAACAAACTGCTTCACTTAATTTAATAGGTGATGAAACTTTAGATGAAGAAGAGGAAACTGAAGAGGTGGACGAAACTTCCTTACTTCAAAAAGGTAAAACCTGCATAGTCAGTGATAATTATAAAACTATGAATCCTTGTGTGGTTGGGGGATTATAATCTACAGCTTTAAT
>NZ_NFOE01000072.1 GCF_002179635.1 Campylobacter jejuni
TTTAGTTACAGATTAGGTGAAGCTATTATACAAGCTAATAATACTTGGTATGGGGGGGGGTATATCAAGCTGTGGTTTGAGATTAAGAGGTTAAAGAAAGGGTTGTAATGGAGCATGATATATTGATTATATCTGGTAGAAAAGATGCTTTTGGCTCCAGAATGCGAGCGTTTACTAATGCTTGGTATATAGCTCAAAAACTTAACTGTGCTTTTGGCTTTGTTTGGCCAAAGCCAAATGGACCTATGAGTTTTTTCAATAAAAATAATAAAAATTTAGATGTATTATTTGATGTTTTTAGTGAAGATGAATTGTTTTCTCAAGATTTTTGTAGTAAATACTCTTACACTAGCAAACTAGAGCCATTTGAGTGTCATTTAATTGTAGACAAAAAAATATATTTTAAAGATTTGTTATCTTTAAATAAAAAAATTATATATGCACCTTTGTGCAATCTTAAAGAACAATTTTATGATTTTGATGAAGAAGATTTTTTTATTGAAATTAATAAATTTTGGAATTTGATCAAATTCGATGAAAAACTACAAGATTTGGTTATAGAGCTAAAAAAGCAAATCCAAACAATAGGAAATTATAGTGCTGTTCATATTAGAGGGGGCGAAATAGTCCACTGTGATAATATAAGAAGAGCCGGAAATTACGCTTATAAAGCACTGCCTATCGAGTTGGCAGTAGCAAAAATAGAAGAAGAACTGCGAGTAGATAACAATGTTATATTGCTTCAGGATGATACTAAAACTTGCGAAGATATAAAAAGATTTTTTAATAATCAAAATTTTAAAGCAAAAGTGTATACTTTTACTGATTTCGCATTTGCTAAACTTCTAAACAATAACGAGAGGACTTTTTTAGAATTTATTTTAATGTCCGAATCATTAAGAATTTATTCAAGCGGTAATTCAGAATTTTCTAATGTCGCAGCATGGGTTAATAATATAAATAAAACATCGTTGTATGAATATTATAATCTTGAACTTCAATATAAAATTTTAAATCGATACATAGAAACGATTCCGGATATTCATCCTTTGCAAGTAGCCTTTTCATATTATCATTTGTATTTAATGGCTGTTAAATTTGAAGATAAAGAGCAAATGATTTGGTATTTAAAAAAAGCTCGGAAATTTGACCCAGAAAATGAACTATATGATGTATTTTTAGTAAATAGTTATCTGCTTAATAATGAATTTGATAAGGCAGAAGAGCTATTAAAGATGAATTTTAATAAAAGATATGATAGTTTTAAAAAGTGGTTATTAAATAAATTTTATAACTCATATACTAGTGGAAAAGTTTTTGGTAATTATAAAAAATACGCAAGCGAGAAATACCCAAATTTATCCCATGCTGTGGCATTGATTTATCAAAGTGAAGGTAGTGTAAAACACGCAGAGAGATATTCGTACATGTCTTTAAAAGAGTCGCCTTTTTTTGCTTTATATGTTGAGTATTTAAACCATAACCTAGATATAGCAAATAAACAAATATTAAAATTAGATAGTGAATATCAAAAAATCAGCCGTGATATTAAAAAAATACAGGAAAAACCGCTTTTACTAGGAGCACCATCTCGTATTAAAAACCATCT
>NZ_NFOE01000116.1 GCF_002179635.1 Campylobacter jejuni
TTAGCCATAAAACTAGGACATAAGAATATTATCTTAATAGGTCAAGATTTAGCTTATGATGAGAATGGTAATTCGCATCCTAAAGACTATGTCCATGGAGAAACTATAGAAAATGATAGAAAAACAGATTTATTTATTACTGCTTATGGTGGTAATGGTAAGGTTGAAACAAATAAATGGTGGAAAGTTTTTAAAGATATTTTTGAAAAAGATATTATTGTTCATAAAAACAAATCAAATATTACAACTTACAATGCCACAGAAGGTGGAGCTAGGATAGAAGGAAGTATAGAAAAATCTTTTAAAGAATTATGTGAAAATTTATTAAAAGAAAA
>NZ_NFOE01000074.1 GCF_002179635.1 Campylobacter jejuni
AGCTAATAATACTTGGTATGGGGGGGGGTATATCAAGCTGTGGTTTGAGATTAAAAAGTTGAAGAGATTAAAAAGGGGTAAAGATGGCTATAGAATTTGACATACAAGAATCAAAAATTTTAAAAGGTGTATATATAATAACTCCTAATAAATTTAGAGATTTGAGAGGAGAAATTTGGTCGGCATTTTCTGAAGATTGTTTAAAGCATTTGCTTCCTGATAACCTAAATTTTGTTTTGGATAAATTTACTTTATCAAAACCAAATGTTTTAAGAGGAATTCATGGAGATCACAAGTCGTGGAAATTGGTAACTTGTGTCTATGGGGAAGTACATCAAGTGGTGGTTGATTGTAGAAAAGACTCTCCTACTTATTTAAAATGGGAAAAATTTATTATCAATCAAAATAATCAGAAATTAATTTTAATTCCACCTTATTTTGGAAATGCGCAGTATGTTAGCTCAAAAAGTGATGCTTTATATTATTACAAGTGGGCTTATGAGGGCGAGTATGTTGATGCTAAAGATCAATTTACTTACGCATGGAATGATAGTAGAATTGCTATAGATTGGCCAACAAGCAACCCTATATTATCAGATAGGGATATTGATGCAACAATTAATGATCATACTAAAGGATTTTAATGAATAAAGATTCTAGAATTTATATAGCAGGACATAAAGGTACAGCTGGTACTGCTTTAGTAGAAAATTTAAAAAAAAGAGGATATGAAAATTTAATTCTTAAAACACGACAAGAGCTTGATTTGCTAAATCAACAAGCTGTGGTTGAATTTTTTAAAAACGAGCAACCAGAATATGTTTTTTTAGCAGCAGTTTTACCATGTGGAGCTGCTAATGTATCTCAAAGAGCAGATTTTATATACGAAAATACAACCATCCAAAATAATATCATCCATCAATCTTTCAAATTCGGAGTAAAAAAATTAATTTTTTTTGGTTCAGGTTATATGTATCCTGAAAAAACTCTTAATCCTATTAAAGAAGAAAGCATGTTGACTGATATATTAGAGTATAATGCGACTTCATTTGGTATTGCAAAAATATCAGGTGCGTTGATGTGTGAATCATATAACATTCAATATGGAACTAATTTTATAACTTTAGCTTTGAATAATTTATATGGCACAAGGGCAAATTTTGACTTTGGAAAGTCTAGAGTTTTGCCGGCGTTACTTAGAAAATTTCATCTAGCTAAACTACTAGAAGAGGAAAGAGAGGATGAAATTTTAAAAGATTTAAAAATGAAATCATTTGTTGAAGCGAAGAAGTATTTAGCTGATTTTGGTATTTCAAAAGACTGTGTGGAAATTTGGGGTACAGGGAAAGTTAGAAGAGAATTTATACATAGTGATGATTTGGCTGATGCTGCTATTTATGTTATGGAAAATGTAAATTTTTCTGATTTATATAAAAAAGATGAAAAAATAAAAAATACGCATATTAACATTGGAACAGGTGTTGATTATAGTATAGCAGAAGTTGCTCAAATGATTAAACAAATTGTTGGATTTAAAGGAAAATTGACTTTTAATCCTAATAGACCAGATAGTACAATGGATCGTTTGATGGATTGTTCTAAAATTCATTCTTTAGGTTGGAAGCACAAAATTGAACTTGAAGATGGTATTAAAATGATGTATGATTGGTATTTAAATAAAGGAGAATAAATGAAATATACACTAGCTTCATCAACTTGGGATGAAAAGGAATTACAAGCAATACAAGATGTTATTAAAAGCGATATGTTTACTATGGGTAAAAAGGTGGCTGAATTCGAAAAAGATTTTGTTAAATTTACAGGTTCTAAGTATGCGGTTATGACAAGTTCAGGTTCAACTGCAAATTTGATAGCAACAGCAGCCTTGTTTTATACAAAAAATCCTAAATTAAAAAGAGGAGATGAGGTTATAGTTCCTGCGGTATCATGGAGTACTACTTATTATCCGCTTTACCAGTATGGTTTAAAGCTAAAATTCGTAGATATAGATCTAGAGACTTTAAATTATGATCTAGATGCTTTAAGTAGTGCTATTAGTGATAAAACAAAAATGATCATGATTGTAAATTTATTGGGAAACCCTAATGATTTTGATGCAATCAATGATCTTATCAAGGGAAAAGATATTATTTTGCTAGAAGATAACTGCGAATCAATGGGAGCAGAGTATAAAGGTAAACAAGCTGGAACTTTTGGTATTATGGGGACTTTTTCAACATTCTTTTCTCACCATATGGCTACAATGGAAGGTGGTTTTGTGGTTACAGATGATGAAGAGTTGTATCATATTTTGCTATGTTTAAGAGCACATGGTTGGACTAGAAATCTTCCAAAAGAAAATTTAGTAGCCAATAAAAGCGATGATTGGTTTAGCGAGTCATTTCGTTTTGTATTGCCAGGGTACAATGTACGTCCGGTAGAAATGAGCGGGGCTATTGGTATAGAACAGCTTAAAAAATTACCTATGTTTTTAAAACACCGTAGAGAAAATGCTAAACTGTTTTGTGAGTATTTTAAAAACCATCCTGAATTTATTATGCAAAAAGAAATTGGAAGTAGTTCGTGGTTTGGATTTTCTTTGGTGATTAGACCAAATTCGAAATTGCAAAGAAAAGATATCATTAAAAAATTAGAAGAAAATGATATAGAATACCGTCCTATAGCTACTGGAGATTTTACACAAAATGAAGTGATTAAATATTTTGACTATGAAATTCATCAGGAATTAAAAAATGCAAAATATATTCACGAAAAAGGATTTTTTGTGGGTAATCACCAGTTTAGCATTAGTGAGCAAATAGAGTTATTAAATAAAGTTATAGGGGGGGGGTGTAGGTAATTTATATAAATTAATAGCCTCGTTTGCAACTTTTAAGTATGACTTGGAGGTTGCGTGATGGCTATAGAATTTGACATGCAAGAATCAAAAATTTTAAAAGGAGTGTATATCATCACACCAAATAAATTTAGTGATTTAAGGGGTGATATTTGGACAGCATTTACGGAAGAATTTTTAGGAAATCTAGTTCCCAATGGAATTAAATTCAAACATGATAAGTTTATAAATTCGCATTTTAATGTTTTGCGTGGAATTCATGGGGATATAAAAACTTACAAATTAGTTACTTGTGTTTATGGAGAAGTCCATCAAGTCGTGGTTGATTGCAGAAAAGATTCTCCAACTTATCTTAAATGGGAAAGATTTATCATAGGTCCAAGTAATCAACAACTTGTTTTAATCCCGCCAAATATGGGAAATTCTCATTATGTGAGCTCTAAAGAAGCAGTGTATTATTATAAACTTGCTTATGAAGGCGAATATTTAGATGCTCCAGATCAATTTACCTATGCATGGAATGATGAAAGAATAGGAATTGATTGGCCTACTAAAAATCCTATTCTTTCGGAGAGAGATATTTTAATAACAAATAAGGAGTAAGAATGAGTACTGAAAATAAAATAGACTTAGTTGTTGCAAGGCTGAAAAGTTACGGATTAAATATAATCAATAAAGGTATTGTTGGTCTATCTTCTCAATATAGTATTACTGGAACTTTAAATAATAAAGAAATTAAAGCTATTGTTAATCATTTTACGAATGGAACTATCAATGTTCAAGGTGTTGATCAGCAATTAGTATATGAATTAATTAAGGATATTATATCATGAAAAAAACAGTATTAATCACTGGTTTTACTGGACAAGTTGGCTCACAAATGGCGGACTTTTTACTAGAAAATACTGACTATGATGTTATAGGTATGATGCGTTGGCAAGAACCTATGGATAATATCTATCATTTAAATGATAGGATCAATAAAAAAGACAGAATCAGCATTTTTTATGCGGATTTAAATGATTATTCTAGCATTCAAAAGCTTTTTGAAACCAAGCGTCCTGATGTGATTTTTCATTTAGCGGCGCAATCTTACCCAAAAACTTCTTTTGATATACCAATTGAGACTTTACAAACTAATATCATAGGCACAGCAAATATCTTAGAAAACATTAGATTACTAAAAGCCAAAGATGGCTATGATCCAGTAGTGCATGTATGCTCATCTAGTGAAGTTTATGGGCGTGCAAAAGTAGGTATAAAGCTAAATGAAGAAACACCTTTTCATGGTGCAAGTCCTTATAGTATAAGTAAAATTGGAACTGATTATTTAGGAAGATTTTATGGTGAGGCTTATGGTATAAGAACTTATGTCACTAGAATGGGAACACATAGCGGTCCAAGGCGTTCTGATGTATTTTTTGAAAGTACGGTTGCTAAGCAAATCGCACTCATTGAAGCTGAACTTCAAGATCCTATTATAAAAGTGGGAAATTTATCAAGCGTGAGAACTTTTCAAGATGCCAGAGATGCAATAAGAGCTTATTATTTACTTTCACTTGAAAGCGCGAAAGGCAAAGTACCTTGTGGAGAAGCTTTTAACATAGCAGGGGAGGAAGCTTTTAAACTTCCTGAAGTCATAGATATACTTTTAGGATTTTCCACAAGAAAGGATATTAAAGTAAAGCAAGATGAAGAAAGATTGCGTCCTATTGATGCAGACTATCAAATGTTTGATAATACTAAAATCAAAAGTTATATCAATTGGAAGCCTGAAATTCCAGCTAGAAAGATGTTTAAAGATTTATTAAATCATTGGAGGGATGAGATCAAAAAAGGCAACATCCCACTAAATAGGTGAAATCATGAAAATAATTCGTTCTCAAACTCCCTTGCGCTTAGGTTTAGCCGGTGGGGGTACTGATATAAATTTATATTGCGATCAGTATATAGGTTATGTTTTAAATGCGACGATATCTTTATATGTGCATTGTACTTTAATAGAAAGAGATGATGAAAAAATCATCTTTGATTCGTCAGATACAAATGTAAAAGTAGAGTATAAAAGCAAAGATTTTTTAGAAAATGATGGCAAGCTAGATCTTTATAAAGCAATTTATAATCGTTTAGTAAAAGATTATATTAAAAAACCTTTGAGTTTTTCTTTACATACTTATTCAGATGTGCCAAGTGGTAGTGGACTTGGTGGTAGTTCTACTTTGGTGGTGGGTATCATCAAGGCATTTGCTGAGTGGCTAAATTTACCTTTAGGTGAGTATGAGATTGCACGTTTGGCGTATGAGATTGAACGAGAGGATATGGCTATAGTAGGCGGTGCACAAGATCAATACGCTGCAACTTTTGGTGGATTTAACTTTATGGAATTTTATGATCAAAAAAGAGTGATCGTTAATCCTTTACGCATTAAAAATTGGATAGCAAGTGAGCTTGAGGCTAGAGTTTTGCTTTATTTTACAAATATTACTAGAGAGGCTAAAGACATAGAGGAGCATAAAAAAGGAAAACTAGGAGATGAAAACTCTCTTAATGCTATGCATGCGATAAAACAAGATGCACTAGATATGAAAGAAGCGTTGTTTAGAGCTGATTTTGAAAAAATAGCTCAAATCCTAGGTAAGTCATGGCAGTCAAAAAAGATCATTTCTGATATAGTAAGTAATGATGAACTTGAAAGAATTTATCACTTAGCCATGGGAAATGGTGCCTATAGTGGCAAAACAAGTGGAGCTGGCGCTGGAGGATTTATGTTTTTTATGGTTGATCCTATAAAAAAATATAAACTTAAAAAAATTCTAAATGAGCAACAAGGATATGTGCAAGAATTCTACTTTACTAAAGAAGGAGCAAAATCATGGAAAATTTAAATTTATATATAAAATCTCATTTTAGTGATTCAATTGATATTAAAACTAAGATTTTAAATGATAGCGATGCGATCAGCTTAATCAAAGAGGTGTCTTTAAAAGTAATCAATGCTTATAAAAATGGTAATAAAACTTTACTAGCAGGCAATGGAGGAAGTGCGGCTGATGCACAGCACATAGCTGGGGAGTTTGTGAGTAGATTTTACTTTGATAGACCTGGTATTGCAAGCATTGCTTTAAGTACTGATACGAGCATTTTAACGGCTATTGGTAATGACTATGGCTATGAAAATTTATTTGCAAGACAAGTGCAAGCACAAGGTGTGAGTGGAGATGTATTTATAGGAATTTCTACAAGTGGAAATAGTAAAAATATCTTAAAAGCTTTAGAAATTTGTAAAGAAAAAGGAATTTTAAGTATAGGTTTAACCGGGGCTAGTGGCGGTGCTATGAATGAACTTTGTGATTATTGTATTAAAGTACCATCATCTTGTACACCAAGGATTCAAGAAGCGCATATTTTGATAGGTCATATTATCTGTGCTATAGTAGAAGAAGAGCTTTTTGGTAAAGGGTTTTGATTGCAAGCTATAGTTTTAGCAGGAGGGCTTGGCACAAGGTTAAAAAGTGTGGTGCAAGATCTTCCAAAACCTATGGCGCCCATTAATGGAAAGCCATTTTTAACCTTTGTCTTAGAGTATTTAAAAAAACAAGGAATTACTGAAGTTATCTTAAGTGTTTCGTATAAATACGAACTCATTCAAGAGTTCTTTAAAGATGAATTTAATGGTATAAAAATACGCTATAACATTGAAAAAGAACTTTTAGGTACAGGTGGAGCTATAAAAGATGCTTTGAAGTTTATACAAAATCAAGCTTATGTTTTAAACGGGGATACTATATTTGATATTGATCTAAAAAAACTTGCTTTAAATGATAGTAAAATTTGTATTGCACTCAAACAAATGCAAAATTTTGACCGATATGGCACTGTAAATGTTGATGATCAAGGTATTGTAACATCTTTTGAAGAAAAGGTGTTTAAAAAACAAGGCTTAATCAACGGTGGTATATACTTACTGAAAAAAGATATTTTTGATGAATTTGATTTGGATAAAAAATTTTCTTTTGAAGAATTTTTGCAGTCAAACTATAACGCATTGAAAATACAAGCCAAAATTTTTGATGATTATTTTATTGATATAGGGATACCGCAAGATTATAAGAGTTTTAACGAAATGCTAATCTAGTTAATATTATTTATGATTTTCATGCAATTAGTGTAAATTTCTTTATTATCTATTATTAATATAAATAATTTTTTTCTTACTCTACTCATGGCTTGGAATAAAGTTTCTATTGGATTATAATATGTACTTATTCTATAATCTAACTTATTGTCATTGTAATAAAAGTATTTATCTATAACAACAAGTATATTGTTATATTCTTGTCCTATAGATTTATGAGCACTCATATCGGAATTGAAAACTATATCGTCTAGTGTTTCTCTTCGACGTACACTATTTGTTAGGTAAATATGATTATAATTTTTTGTATTTTTCAAATATTGTATATATTTATTAGCACTATCTATATTTTCTTCATAATGAATTGTAATATTATTATAATTATAATTTTTATTCTTATATTTATTGATTTTGTTCAAATCAAATATTTGATATATAAAAGAAGCTATTTCTTCATTATGTCTTATTTTTTTACTTAATTTATATTTTATATTCGAAATATTTTTGATTTTATCTACGGTTTTTTTAGCATCGTTGAAACTATTTAGCTTTTGATTTTCATCATGTGAAAATATAATTATTTTTTCTGTAGATATAAAATTATCAACTTGATTTAAACTTATTCTTTGAGATTCATCAATAATAATAATATCATAACTTTTTATACATTCTTTGTTAAACTCTTTAATTGATATGATATTCCAACCGTTTTCTTTTAATTTTTGTATTCCCTCGTTTGATTGAGCACAATGTACAATACAATTATTTTGTAAGTTTTTTGCTATGTCGTATATAAGAAGTGTTTTTCCTGTCCCAGCTACCCCTTCTATTGAGAAAATTTTATTATTTCTAATTTTTTTTAATAAGTCGGTTTTGATTTCTTCTTGCTGTTGAGTTAGGTAATATTTATCATTTAAAAAACTAGTGGTATTATTGAATGGGGAGATTAAAAAATTAAGCGGAGAAAACAAAGCGTCCAAATGTTCAGCGTAATCTTTAATTTCACCAAGATTTAATATTAATAAATCTATTGTATAAACTTTCAAACGGCTATTTTCTAATATATATATTAAATCCTTATGTTTTATATATACGCAACAAATAATTTTTTTATTAAGCATTGTTAAATAATAATAGTTTCTTTTCAATTGAAGTAGAATTTTATTTTCATCTGTAAATTCAGATTTTAGTTCAATGTTGATAATTGTATTTTCTCCAACTCTTAACAAATCAAATTCTTTTTCTATATGAGGTAGCTTATAGCCAATATAATAGTTTTCAAATATATTTTGCTCTTTTATATTTTGGTTCTTTAAAAGCTCACAAAAGCTTAATAAAGTTTCCAACTCATATTGTTTTAATGTTAGCTTTAAAAGTTTTATGATAAAATTGTAGTCATTATTGCTTTTACAAAAGTTATATATAGTTAATATATTAAACATTTATCCTCCTTGTAAAGATGATATATTATAAATTTTAAAGAATTTTCATGAAGAATTATACCACATCTAAAAAATTAAAAGAAAATGTTAAAAACTTTTATAAGATATCTTTATATCATACCTACAAAAACATCACAAAAGAAGATGTTTTTGTAGGTTGGGGTAGAAAAAAGTCGGGTTTAAAAGCTATAGAGTTAGCAAAAAAACATAATGTAAAATTTTTGCTTTTAGAGGATGGTTTTTTACGCTCATTAAATTTAGGTGTAGAAAATAGTCCAAGTTTTTCTATCGTCAAAGACGATATAGGAATTTATTACGATGCGACTGCACCATCTAAACTTGAAAATATTTTAAATACTTATAAATTTAGCTCTAAAGAACTAGAGGAAGCAAAAAAAGCCATAGAGCTTATAAAAAAAGAAAAACTTAGTAAGTATAATAATAATCTTTGCGTGTCAAAAGAGCTTTTTAGCGCTAATGAAGAACGCGTATTAATCATCACTCAAGTAGCAAACGATGCTTCTCTTAAATTTGGCCTAGCTGATAGTTTTTCAACTCAAGATATCATAAATGATGCTATCAAAGAAAATCCAAATGCTAAAATATACATTAAAATTCATCCTGATGTATTAAGTGGTAAAAAACAAAGTGATTTTGATGTACAAGATTTACCAAGTAAATGTGTAATTATAAAAGAAAATTATAATCCCATAGAATTATTAAGTCATTTTAAGAAAGTCTATACTAAAACTTCTGGTATGGGTTTTGAAGCTTTGATGGTGGGGTTAGAGTGTGTTTGTTATGGTATGCCTTTTTATGCTGGCTGGGGTTTAACCCAAGATAAGTTAGAGTGTAAAAGAAGGTTTAAAAAAAGAAAACTAGAAGAGGTTTTTTATGCTGCTTATATTTTATATAGTGAGTATTTTAATCCTTATTTAAATCAAAAAAGCGATATTTTTGACACTATTTATACTCTAGCAAAATATAAAAAGATAGAACAAGCTAATTCTAATACTTTGTATTTTTTAGGTTTTACTTTATGGAAGCGTTGGTTTATGAAGCCATTTTTTAAAGCCAAGAATAATAAAATCATTTTTTTAAACTCACTTGATGATCTTTATAAAGCGAATTTAAACCCTGAAGATAAAATTTTCATTTGGGGTAAAAAGTATGATAAAGCTTTGCTAGCTAAAGATTTTAATAATGAAATTTTCTTAGTAGAAGATGGCTTTTTACGCTCTGTTTTTTTAGGTTCGGATCTCACACGCCCTTTTTCTTTGATAGTAGATAGTAAAGGTTTGTATGTTGATTCAAGTAAACCAAGTGATTTAGAAGATATTTTGCAAAATCACATTTTTGATGAGAGTTTAAAACAAAGAGCTAAAAAACTCATCACTACCATCACACAGAATAAATTTTCAAAATACAATGGCCTAAAGCATGAAAAATTAAATTTTAATACAAACAAAAAAGTGATTTTAATCCCTGCTCAAGTAGAAGATGATGCTTCTATGATCTTAGGTGGAGCAGGCTTTGATACCTTAAAACTTTTACAAAGCGTAAGAAAGGCAGATAAAAATGCCTTTATAGTTTTTAAACCTCACCCTGATGTTTTAAGTGGCAACCGCAAAGGTTTAAAAGATAAAAGCATTATTTTAAAATATTGTGATGAGATTATAGAAAATGTCAGCATAGATAGTGCTATAAATGCTTGTGATGAGGTGCATACTATAACCTCTACAAGTGGTTTTGATGCTCTTTTGCGTGGTAAAAAAGTAGTGGTGTATGGCAAGCCTTTTTATGCAGGTTGGGGTTTGACAAGCGATTTACATGAAATTTCAAGACGCACAAGAGTGCTTAGTTTAGAAGAACTTGTTGCTGGTGTTTTGATCCTTTATCCAAGATACATCCATCCAAAAAGTAAAAATTTATGTGAAGTTGAGCTTGCTTTAGATATAATGTTAAAAATGCAAAAAGATTATTTTTCTAAATTTTATTTGCGTTGGTTTATGGATATAAGAATTTATATATTAAGAAAAATAAGAAGATTGATAGAATTTATTTTGATTAGATGAATTTAAGTAAAAAGTTAAAAAAATTTTCTGGTAAAAATGTTTTATTGCTTCAAGGACCTGTGGGAGGGTTTTTTTATAAAATTGCTACAAAAATTCCAAAAGCTAAGGTTTATAAAGTAAATTTTAATGGTGGAGATTTTTTCTTTTACCCTTTTAAAAGCATTAATTACACTAAAAGCTTAGCCGAGCTTGAAGACTTTTATAAAAAGCTTTTTGAAGAAAAACAAATTCAGGTTATCATTATGTATAATGATTGTAGAAAAGTACATGAGATAGCCATTAATGTTGCTAAGCAAATGGGTATTGAAGTATGGATTTTTGAAGAAGGTTATATAAGACCAAACTTCATTACTTTTGAAAAAGATGGAGTGAATGCAAACTCCACTTTACCAAGAGAAAAAGAATTTTATCTAAGTCAGAAAAAATTTGATAAAGATTTTAAATTTAAAACTTTCTCAAGCACTTTTAAAAATATGGCTTTTGCTTCATTTTTATACTGGCTTTTTGCTTTTTTATTTTCTTGGTATTTTAATAATTCTTTACATCATAGAAGTTTAAAGCTATTTGACTTTTTACCTTGGCTTTGTTCAGTATATAGAAAAAACAAATACAAAATTACAGAAAAAAGTTTAAATGAAAAAATTCTTTCCCTAAAACAAAAGTATTTTTTAGCTATTTTGCAAGTACACAATGATACTCAACTCTCCCATCATTATAAAAAAACTACAGAAAAATTTATAGAAGAAGTGATTATCTCTTTTGCTAATCATGCCAAAGCAAAGTCATACCTAGTTTTTAAACACCATCCTATGGACCGTGGTTATAGGGATTACACAAAACTTATAGAAGATTTGAGCTTAAAATACAATGTCGAGGGCAGAATTTTATATGTACATGACTTACACTTACCTACGCTCTTAATCAATGCAAGGGGTACTATAGTCATAAATAGCACAGTAGGATTTTCTGCTTTATATCACAATAGCCCTTTAAAAGTTATGGGAAAAGCTTTTTATGATATAGAAGGTTTGACTTATCAAAAAAGCTTGCATACCTTTTGGAAAGAGTGCAGGGCATATAAACCTGATGCTGTTTTACACGCTAAATTTAGAAATTATGTGATATATAAAACCCAAATCAATGGAAATTTTTTCAAAAATACTAGTTTAGATTAAATTTTCTTTTTATAGTTTTTTGCAATTTTTTTCAGTTTAAAAGGTAAGCTTAAATAGCCTATTTTAAAAGGGGTTCTTGAAGCTTGCAAAAGTGCATTACCTAAAAGATAAGGCAAGTGTGTTTTGGCTATTTGAGCGTGTTTGTAGTCTGCATAGGCTTTTAGTGGTGGTAGATTTTTTTGATCTTTTTGATTTTTAAAATGCTCTTTTTTGACTTTTCTTAGTTCAAAGGGTATTTTAAAGCAATCCAAATAACTTTTGCTATTTTTCATGATAGCTTCCCCAAGTTTATAGCTTAATCTATCTTTTATCCTTAAACTAGCTCCATAAAGTTTATTATTTTGGTGGATGAATATTTCATATTCATTTTTTAAGCCTTTGTGATTTAAAAAACGCAAAAGATTATGATTTTGACTTTGTAAAAATGTTTGCATATCAAGTTTTTTTAGTTCATGGTATTCTAATGCTAATTCCTTATAAAATGCTATAGGTGGTATTAAAGAATCATGAGTATTTGTAAGATGAATTTTGCATTCATTTTTTTTATCATTATCATTTTCTAAAAGTAAAATTCCTATTAAGTCCACATAATCAAGCCTTGGTGTTTTTTCATTTGCTGTACTTAAACCAGAACTTTCCTCACTTTGCTTGATAATTTGCGTATTAACATATAAAAAGGTTTGCTCATCACAAATTGCTTTTTCATTTTGTATATCTTGAAAAGTATTGATAAGTCCAAAATTTTTTATTAATTTAAAAGATGAGTTTTCAATACTTATAGATGATATAGCATGGGTTGATGAGTTAGTGTGATTCCAAGTATGTATGCCTAAGATTTGATAGTCTTTTAACTCTTTTGGAAAAATAATTTTTTCATTAGCTTTAATCTTTGTAGTTTTTTCACAAAAAAATGAGTTTTTATGCTCTATTTTGGTTAAATTTGAAGGTGCAAAGATATGATATTTTCTTTTTGAGCAAATGATATTTTCTTTGGATTTTTTAAAGTTATGTAAATTTTTAACGATGTTTTTTCCAAGCTCTTGCATAGCTAGTGGCATAGGATGGAATTTATAGCTTTGATCAAAATCATAAAGATTATTTTTTTGGTAGTAAAAGTCTACATCGATTAGATTAAAACCATAATAAGCACAATTTTTCCTATGAGCTTCATTGATAGCTTTTGATTTATCATTACAAGCTGGTATGGGGAGTATAAGTACTATTGTAGTTTTATTTGCTTTGTAAAGTTCTTCGTAAAAATAATCAATATTTCTAAGTATAATATTTAAATTCATAGGACTTAGATAATCATTGATATTTGATTCGCTAATGAGAAAATCACTTTTGATTATAGTTTTTTCATGGCGTATTAACTCATAAAGATTTTGTAAAGAAGTGCTAAGCCCTAAAGCGTAATTATGTAGTGTAATGTCTTTATTTTCAAGACCTATTCTAAGACCATTTTTAACTACACTATTGCTACCACCTAGTAAGATTACATTCATAAGTTCTTTCTTGTTTATAAATTTTTATTTATTTTATAAAATATTTTTTAATGAATAATTTCAGAGTAAAAACCCCTCATTTTGCCTTTAAATAAGCATTTGACAAAGATAACAACTTTAGCTATATTTTTAAATTCATTTTGAGTTTATTTGGGATTTTAATGGATAAATTGTGTCAAAAAAGAGATGTTTTTTATATTGCTGGATATGATCCTAGGGGTTATAGGCATTATTATACTATGTTTAAAAAAAATCTTGCCGCACAAAATGTTCTTTTAAAGTATGATTATACCTTATCAAAAAGTCAAGTCAAAGACAATGCTTATCCATTTTGGGAAATCCAAACTCCCCATACGCATACCCATTATACTTTTTTGAGCTGGAATGATATAGTGAAAAAAAATTGGTCAGAAGGCATCAAAGATGCTTTGAGTGATTGTTATAGTTTTTTTAGAATTTATACCATCACAGGACTTTTTTTAAAATTTGGTAAAGAATCCCCGCACCAACTTATCACAGGCTATTATCCATTTTTTTATGTACTTTTGAGTTTGATTTTTACTTTAGTTTGTGCTTTTGGAAGCTTGTTTTATTTGCAAAATTTTCATACTGTTTTGGGAATTTTGGTTTTTATTTTATCATTAGTATTTTTGCCAAAAATGCTTTATAAACTAGGCAAGAAATTAGCTGTTTTTTGGATAGCTAGAATTTGTTCTTTTTGTGCAAACTGGGAGAAAAATTCTCAAGGTGAATTTGAATTAAGAATGGATGATTTTGCTAGAGTTATTTTTGAAAAATTAAAAGAAAATGCAAATGATAAAAACTATGAGCTCATCTTAAGTACACATAGCGTGGGAACGGTGCTTTGTATAAATGTTTTAGCAAAAGTACTTAGAAAATGCGAAAAAGAAAATGTTTCTTTTAAAAATTTAAAGGTTTTAACTTTAGGTGAATGCATACCTTTAGTAAGCTATCAAAAAAAATCTTTTGAGTTTAGAAAAGATTTAGAGTATTTAGGAAGTAAAAATTTAATATGGTATGATTTTACTTCTATTATCGATGGGGCTTGTTTTGCACAAGTTGATTTCATACGCACAAGCGGAGTAAAAGCACAATTTAGTCCAAAATACCTTTCGGCTAAATTTCATACCTTATATAAAAGCAAAGATTATAAAAAAATCAAAAAAGATAAATACAAAGCACATTTTTTATATTTATTTGCCACACAAATTCAAGGGGTGTATAACTTTTTTGAATTTATCATAGGTAAAAATAAACTAGAAGAGAAAATCAAATAGGAGAAAAACATGGGTCAGTGTCCTTTTCATCCAAAGCCTTATAAAAATAAAGCTTCTACATTAACTACTTTTTTACTAAAAAGAAGATCATGGCTTGATGGACTTTATGAGCGAAGCTATAAGATGATGATGGGTAGAGTAAAAATGCCTGGATTTGATCTATATGTAGTAAATGATCCAAAAGAAGTTAGACGCATCATGGTAGATGAGGTTAGAGAATACCCAAAAAGCCAACTTTTACATGAACTTTTAGAGCCACTTTTAGGTATAAGCATTTTTACAACTAACGATAGAGTATGGGAAAAGCAAAGAGAGCTTTTAAGGCCTTCTTTTGAAATGACAAGGATTTCTAAGGTTTTTAATTTAATGAGTGAAGCAGCTTCTGATATGATGGCAAGATTTGCAAAATATGAAGATAAAGCAGTTATAGAAGTAGATGAAGCTATGACTTTTGTAACTGCAGATGTGATTTTTAGAACTATCATGTCATCAAAACTTAATGAGCAAAAAGGCAAACTTGTTTTGGATGCTTTTGTAACTGTGCAAGAAGAAACAGTTAAAACAGCTATGCGAAGAATGTTTCGCTTTCCAACTTGGCTTTCAAATCTTTTAGGTGAGAGAAAAAGACTTAAAGCAGGGGGAGTTATACGCAAGGTTTTATCAGATATTATAAAACCAAGATATGATAATGCTATAAATGATCAAGGAAAATATGAAGATATTTTATCATCATTGCTTATGGTAGTAGATGCAGATACTAATGAGAGATTTTCTTTTAATGAAATTTTAGACCAAGTTGCCATGCTTTTCTTGGCAGGCCATGAAACTACTGCAAGCTCGCTAACTTGGACGCTATATATTTTAAGTATTTCTCCAGATGAGCAACAAAAAGCTTATGAAGAAATCATGCAAGTTGCGGGTGATGAGGAGTTTAAAATAGAGCATATTAGAGCAATGAAATATCTTACAAATGTGTTTAAAGAAAGCTTGAGGCTTTATCCACCAGTTGGCTTTTTCGCTAGAGAAGCAAGAAATGATAACAAAATGAGAGATAAGCTCATCAAAAAAGGCTCAGGTGTAGTGGTAGCTCCATGGCTTATCCATAGACATGATAGTTTTTGGGAAAATCCACATGAGTTTGATCCAAGTCGCCATGAAGATAAAAGCAAGATTAAAAAAGACACTTATATGCCTTTTGGTATGGGAGAGCGTGTGTGTATAGGGCAGGGCTTTGCTATGCAAGAGGCTGTTTTGATTTTAGCTAATATTTTAAGGACTTATAAGTTAGAATTAGAAGAAAATTTCGTGCCTGATATTGTAGGAAGACTTACTATAAGATCGGCAAATGGTATGAATATAAGATTTATAAAAAGGCAAAAATGAAAGAAAAATTAGCAGGAACTATACTACTTTGTGCTATCGTTCCTTTGGCGGTGATTAGTTATCTTTTTATTGTTATAGTAGGTACTTTTGGCAATCCTGCTAGGGTTAGACAAGGTGTGAGAGCGCTTGATCATTTTGTCAATGCTACTTTGTTTAATGGCTATGCTTGGGAGTCTTTATCATCTCATGCTTGGAGAGAACGCGATAAAAGATGGGCTAAAATAGTTATTAAAATCACAGATTTTTTTGATAAAAATCACTGCCAAAAGGCAAATAAAAGAGAACAACCTATAGTAGATTTAGTTTTAGAAAGAAAGCTTACCGAACAAACCGTCGGCAAGCAGCTTTAATTTTCTCCAAATAAAGCTTTAAGGTTTTTAAACGCTTCTTCTTGGTTATTAGTTTTGTCTTCATTATTTACTTCATTAAGCTCTATCTCATATCCAAGAAGCATGCTAGCTAAGCGTATATTAATACCACTTTTTCCTATGGCTTTGCTTTTTTGCTCACTATTTAGCGTTACAATAGCTTTTTTATCTTCGATACCAACTGAGTTTATAATGGCTGGAGCTAGGCTTCTAGTGATTAAAATTGCCATTTCATTAGAATACTCAATGCAGTCAATATTTTCATTTTTTAATTCTTTGCTTACAGCATTGATTCTAACTCCTTTTATACCCACAGTTGCTCCTACTGCATCAACGCTTGGGCTATTAGCTTGTAAGATGATTTTTGCTCTCTCGCCCGGAATTCTTGCACTTGCATAAATATTTATAAGACCATCTTTGATTTCAGGAACTTCAGCTTTTAGTAAAGCTTCTAAAAATTTTGGGCTAGTTCTACTAAGCTCCATTCTCATACCTGATTTATCAATATATACATGTCTAATAACAGCTTTAATCACATCACCTACTTTAAATTTTTCACCTTTGATACGATTTTTTCTAGGTAAATATGCACGAAACTCATCAATTTCTACATAAGTATTTTCTTCACTATCTACTCTTACTACGCTACCAAAAACCATATGTCCTACCATTTTTTGGTATTTTTCATAGATTTTTTCTTCTAAGAGTTTTTGAATGTTATATTCTAATTCTTTATGTAAGATATTTACAGCAGTGCGACCTAAATTTTCTAAAGAACACTCATAAGTTAACTCATCGCCAATTTCTACATCTTTAGCTTCAGCCCTTGCTTTACTTAAAGCGATAAAATGCTCATTTTCATTTTCTAATCTTTCATCATTATCAGCTACTACGATGATTTTTTGATAAAGTTGTAAATTTTTACCTGAATCAACAAAAAATTCATACTTATCACCATAAATTTTCTTAGCAGTATTAATAAGTGCTTTTTTAACTCTTTCTCTTACATCTTCTATTTGTAAATTTTTCTCATTAGCAATGGATTCAATTATATCTGTGATTTTTTCCATAATGACAATACAACCTTAATTTTGGATTTTAAAAGTTTGAAGAATAAAATTATATCTTTAATAAGTTTAATTAAAAGTAAAATTTGATATAATTTCAGATTAAAAAAACTTGAGGATGATGATATGGATTTAAAAATAGCAAGAACCTCTGTTGATGAAAAGCCAAAAAGTATAAGTTTAGAAAGTATTGAAAAGGCTGTAGATAAAGAAGGTCAAAAATTTTTCTATTTTGATAAAGACAATGCGCATAAGCAATTAATCGCTTTAGTAGAGCATTTTGAAAAAAAAGGAAAATGTGTTTATCATAGAACGATCAAATATGGTTTAGATGATACAGATTTTATGTATGAGGTACACATTCTTTGAGTAAAAAACTTTTTATACAAACTTTAGGTTGTGCTATGAATGTTAGAGATTCAGAGCATATGATAGCCGAACTTAAAGAAAAAGAAAATTATGAATTAACTCAAGATGCAAAAGAAGCAGATTTGATTTTAATCAATACTTGCTCAGTACGTGAAAAGCCTGTGCATAAGCTTTTTTCAGAAGTTGGAAGCTTTGAAAAAATCAAAAAAAATGGCGCTAAAATAGGAGTTTGTGGTTGCACTGCTTCGCATTTAGGAGATGAGATTTTTAAGCGCGCTCCAAATGTGGATTTTGTTTTGGGCGCTAGAAATGTTTCTAAAATTACAAAGGCTGTAAATACGCCAAAATTTTTAGGTAATGATATAGATTTTGATGAGAGTAATTATGCTTTTGCAGATTTTAGAAATAGTCTTTATAAAACTTATATTAATATTTCTATAGGTTGTGATAAACATTGTACTTATTGTATAGTGCCACACACAAGAGGAGATGAAATTTCTATACCTTTTGAGATTATTAAAAATGAAGCATTAAAAGCTGTTTCTAAAGGTGCTAAAGAGATTTTTTTACTAGGGCAAAATGTTAATAATTATGGCAAAAGATTTTCTAATGCACATGAAAAGATTAATTTTTCAGATCTTTTGGAAAAGTTAAGTGAAATAGAAGGATTAGAACGTATCCGCTTTACAAGTCCACACCCATTACATATGGATGATAGATTTTTAGAGGTTTTTTCTAAAAATCCTAAAGTGTGTAAGTCTATGCATATGCCTTTACAAAGTGGCTCAAGTGAAATTTTAAAAGCTATGAAACGTGGTTATACTAAAGAGTGGTATTTAGATAGAGCATTGAAATTGCGTTCTATGTGTAAAGATGTGAGTATTTCTACTGATGTGATTGTAGCTTTTCCAGGAGAGAGCGATAAAGACTTTGAAGATACTATGGATGTACTTGAAAAAGTGCGATTTGAGCAAATGTTTTCTTTTAAATACTCTAAAAGACCATTAACTAAAGCTGCAACTATGCCAAATCAAATTCCTGATGATATAGCTTCAAAACGCTTGAGTATTTTACAAGCAAGACATACAGAAATTTTAGACGAAATTGTTGCAAAACAAAAAGATAAAGAAATTGAAGTTTTATTTGAAGAATTAAGAAGTGAAGGTTTTGTAGCAGGTAGAAGTGATAATAACTTTTTGATTCAAGTTAAAGGTAGTGAAGAGTTATTAGGACAAATGAAAAAAGTAAAAATCACCAATCCTAGGCGTATGGTGTTAAATGGCGAAATCCTTTAAGATTAATCTTTTAGCTTTTGGAATTTTTTTATTACAATGGCTGATTTTTTTAACTTGCAGAAAGGTTTATTTAGGGCAAAAGCTTCCAAAAAGATCGTGTGTGATACTTTTTTGGCATGGGCGTCTTGCTCTCATGCCTTTTGCTTATCGTAAGATGGGCATTAAAGGAAAAAAAGCTTATGTGATGATTTCACATCATAAAGATGGGGAAATCATTGCTAGAAATATTGCTTTGTTTGGTTTAGATACTCTAAGAGGTAGTACAAGTAAAGGTGCTTTGGCTTTGCTAAAACAATCTTTTAAAATTTTAGATCAAGGTGATGATGTGATTATTACTCCAGATGGTCCAAGAGGACCTTATCATAGTGTTTCTGATGGTTCTGTGATGATTGCTTTGAAAAAAAATGCTCCACTTTTTTTACTAAATTATGAGGCAAGTTCCTTTTGGGAATTTAAAAGTTGGGATAAAATGATTTTACCTAAACCTTTTTCTAAAATTACTTATAGATTGAGTAAAGAAATAAAAATACAAAATTTAAATTTAGAAGAAGCTAAAGTATTGATAAAAGAAAAATTTGATATGATAAGTCAAATAGATAAAGGATAAACATTATGTTATCTTTTTTTAGAAAATATATTTTACAGCTTTTAATTAGTATTTGTTATGATGAAAAACGGTATATTATAAGATGTCATACTTGGAAAAAATCTCAGCCTATTGATACTTTTGAAAAGAGCTTTGAAGATAAAGAAAAAGCTATAGAATATGTTAAGAATTTAGTTAAAGATTTTCAAATTTATTATATTTGTGCTTTTTTTACTCCTATTGCTCAAGGAGTAGTGCCAAGTTTAAATTTTAAGGAACTTTCTAAATTTGGTGTAGATGCGAATAGTGTTAAATGCATTTCTTTTAGCAATAGTTTGTTGTATGTTTCTCATAGTTCTTTAAAATCTTACCAAGAAGATTATGAGGTTTTTGGTGGTTTAGATTTACTTTATTCACCTTTTTCTTTACTTTATTATTGTATAACAAATAGAGGTTTTGAAAAAAAAATAGGCCTTTATGTGTATAGATACCATGATTTTGTTGCGATGTTAATTTGTAAAAATGAAACTATATTATTTGGAAGCTATTTTAATATAGCAAGTCAAAATTATGATGAAGATGATTTTTTTGATGATATTAAAGAAGAATTTGACTTACAAATTGATGATGAAAATCAAGAAGAAGAAAATGAACAAAATTATGATTTAAAAAGTTTAGAAGAAATGAGTCAAGAGCTTGATAAACTTGAAGAATTAGAAGATGAAAAAGAAGATAGACCTATAAATTCTTTAGAAAATTTTAGTTCTGATATGAAAATGATAGAATATATTATTTCAAGTGTTAAAGAATTTTATCATAATCCTTTATATGAAAATAGTTTTTTAGAAGAGATTGTGATTTTTGATGAAGAAAGTTTTAGTTCAACCTCTTTAGATTATTTAGAGAACGAGCTTTTTATCAAACCAAAAATTGAATTTGTAGATACTTTAAATTTAATGAATGATCTCATGGTGAAGGATTTAAGATTATGAGATATAGTTTAATTAAACCTAAGACAAAGCCAATTTTTAATCTTTTTACCAGAATTTGGATTTATTTTACAAGTATTAGTGTAGCTTTAATTTTTCTATTATTCATAATACTAGTTTTTAAAAATTATTCTACACGGCTACAACTAGATAATAAAAAAGAAGAATTGATTCAAACTATAACTCAAATTAATGCTGGTAAAATTAAATACAAGGAGTTGTTGAGACAAAATGATAAAGTAGAATTGATTTTGGGCAGTTTGACAAAAGAAAATAGAGAAGGTAAAAATAAAACACTATTAAAAAGTATACAAAACCTTTTTGCATTAGTTCCCAAGGATATTTCTCTTGATGAGGTTTTAATGGAGAATAATTCTTTAATACTAAGAGGTATTACACCTTCAAAAGAAATGTTCGCATTGTTATTGGAAACACCTTTAAGAAGTATTTTTTCAAGTTCTCAGGTTAGCTATTATCAATTAGAAAATGGTTGGTATCGTTTTGTTAGTGTTAATATTACCATACCAGAGGAAAATTTATGAATAAAAATGATAAAAGCTTAGAAGAAGCAGATGTATTAAAAATATTAATTTATTCTTTTTCTTTTATTGGACTTTGTGCATTATTGATTTTATTTTTAATTATGCCTTTTTTAAAAGATTATAAAATTGAACATTCAAAATTAGCTAAACAACAAATTCAAAATACTAAAGCTTTACATGAATTACAAGCTTTGGAGAAAGTTATTGCTGATTTTCAAAATGCTAATATGCAAAATTTAAATCAAATTAGTACTGATTTTTCTCAAAAAGAATTAATGAATTTTATGAAAAATTATTTTGATGATATAAAAATTAATCTTATTCCTATACAAAAAGAATCGGAGTATTTGAAATATCAATTTGGAGTTAATGTGAAAATGAAAAAACCTCAAGCTTTTTATTCTTTCTTAAATGACCTGAGAAATTATAAAAATTTAATCGAAATTTCAACTCCGATAGAATTTAAAGCAGAGGAAAAGCATATTAACTTAAAATTTAGAATTAAAGTATTTTATGCATCACCTATTCAAAAATAATTACTTCATTATTTTGATAAGGAGTAACTTCTTCTTTATTGCTTTGTTTTGCATCTTGAACTTCTGAGTTTTTTTGTGCTTTTGGCTCTTCTTTGATTTCTTTGATGTTAGTTTTTAAACTAGATGTGATTTCTTTATAAAAAGCAACAAAAACTTTATCAATTTCTAAAGCACTTGCTGCAAGACTTTCATTAAGCTGAGTAGGAACAGCACTGTATACCTCTCTAAAGCTTTCTATGCTTGCTTGACCTTTTATAGGATAATTTAAGATAATAGGATCGTTTAATTTTGCTGAGCTTGTTGTGCTTTGGAAAGTATCTTCTTGATGTAAATTATTTAAATGACTTTGAGCTTCTAAAATAATCATAAAAGAAGACTCTACACTATCACCTCTAAGACTTGAATTTCTTGTAACCTTATCTTCATATAAATTAGCATTAATAACTATATTAAAGGCATAATCAGGATTTTCATTATCTATAATATATCCTTTACTTTGAAGCAATACTTTGCTATCTTCTAAAAGTTGTTTTTTGAGTAATTCTAGGCTTTTATTGATTCTTTGATTTAGAGTAGATTGCTCAAAATATGAACTATAAAAAGTACTTTTTATAATTTCTACATTATTGATTTTGACTTTAGGGTTATTAGCATTTGTGTGGTTGTGTTCTTCAAAAGTGCTTTTAAAATTTGGCATAGAAATATAATATGTTTTTTGATTACCAGTGCAAGCACTTAAAAATAAGATTATGCTAAAAAATAATAATATTTTTTTCATTTTCTCTCCTTGCGATTTTTATAATTATAACAATTTTTTGCTATATTATATGTTTTATAATAAAGGCTTTTTATGGAATTTTGGCAAAATATTTATGCAAATTTTGATGTGGTAGCTTTTGAAATTTTTGGTTTAAAAGTGCATTGGTATGGCATTATGTATGTGCTAGCTTTGCTCGTTGCTTTAATGGTTGCAAAATACTATGCGATTAAAGACAATATGGGAATTTCTAAAGCTATGCTTGATAGCTATTTTATATGGGTAGAAATAGGGGTGATTTTAGGTGCAAGAATAGGTTATATTTTAATTTATGATGCACATACTTTATGGTATCTTACACATCCTTGGCAAATTTTTAATCCTTTTTATAATGGAGAATTCGTAGGGATTAGGGGTATGAGTTATCATGGTGCTGTTGTGGGATTTTTGATAGCAACTTATGCCTTTTGTAAAAAAAATAAGCAAAATTTATGGAAATATCTTGATTTGGTAGCTATTAGTGTGCCATGTGGTTATATTTTTGGCCGTATTGGAAATTTCTTAAATCAAGAATTATTTGGTAGAACTACAGAAGCACCTTGGGGTATTTATGTAGATGGAATATTGCGTCATCCATCGCAGCTTTATGAGGCATTTTTAGAAGGTTTTGTAGTTTTTGCTATTTTACTACTAATAAAAAAATATAAAAAATACAATGGAGAATTAATTGCTTATTATACGATTTTGTATGCTCTAGCACGCTTTGTATGTGAGTTTTTTAGAGAGCCTGATTTTGGTATAGGCTTTGTTGCTTTTGGTATGAGCATGGGTCAAATCTTAAGCTTATTAATGTTCTTATTAGGACTAATTTTATCTTTTTATTTAAGAAATATTAAAAAAAATTTATAAATTTTTATTTATTTTAAGAATAAAAGTTCTATAATTGCTCCGATATTAAAACTTATCAACTTTTAAAAGGAGTAAATATGAGCCAACTCATTGAAGGTTTTTTAGGCAAGAGTGTTGATGGCAAAAAAAGTAAAATGCCAGCAAAACTTGACTATATTCAAAGTGCAACAGGCTTAATCTTAGGTTTGTTTATGTGGGCACATATGTTGTTCGTTTCTACCATTTTGGTTAGTGATGATTTTTTTGATTCAGTGGTTCACTTTTTAGAACTAAAATTTATCATTAATAGCCCTATGATGAGCTACATCACTTCTTTCTTAGCTGCCTGTGTTTTGGTTATTTTCTTTGTGCATGCAGGTCTTGCAATGAGAAAATTTCCTATTAATTTCAGACAATACCAACTTTGTAGAACACACTTAAAATATATGAATCATGGCGATTCTTCTTTATGGTGGGTCCAAGCTGCAACTGGTTTTGTAATGTTTTTCTTGGGTTCTGCACACTTAATTTTTATCATTACTAATGCAGATAAGATTAGTGCTGATATGTCAGGTGATAGAGTAGTAAGCCATTTTATGTGGTTATTTTATATTGCATTATTAATCTGTGTTGAATTACATGGAAGTATTGGTCTTTATAGATTATGTGTAAAATGGGGTTGGTTTGAAGGAAAAGATGCAAAAGAAAGTCGTAAAAAACTTAAAAAAGCAAAATGGTTTATTAGTATTTTCTTCTTAGTTTTAGGTGTATTAAGCTTGGCTGCTTTTGCAAAAATAGGCTTTAATAATTACCAAAACAACTCTGTGGCACAAATAGTAAAAACTTATGATGGAGCTAAATATGAACATACAATATAGTGATGCTTTAGTTATCGGTGGTGGTCTTGCAGGTTTAAGAGCTGCTATTGAAGTTGCAAAAAGTGGTCAAAGTGTAACTTTATTAAGTATTTGTCCGGTTAAAAGATCTCACTCAGCTGCTGTACAAGGTGGTATGCAAGCGAGTTTAGGAAATAGTGTTAAAGGTGAGGGAGATAATGAAGATGTGCATTTTGCTGATACAGTAAAAGGGTCTGACTGGGGCTGTGATCAAGAAGTTGCAAGAATGTTTGCACAAACTGCTCCAAAAGCTGTACGTGAGCTTGCTGCTTGGGGTGTACCTTGGACTAGGGTTACAAAAGGACCTAGAACTGTTGTTATCAATGCTCAAAAAACTACCATTGAAGAAAAAGAAGAAGCACATGGTCTTATAAATGCAAGAGACTTTGGTGGTACTAAAAAATGGAGAACATGTTATATCGCTGATGCAACAGGACATTGTATGTTATATGGTGTGGCAAATGAAGCGATTAAACATCAAGTTAAAATCATCGATAGAATGGAAGCAGTAAGAATTATCCATGATGGTAAAAAATGTCTAGGGGCTATCGCTAGAGATTTAACCAATGGAGAATTAATTGCTTATGTTGCTAGAGGAACTATGATTGCAACAGGTGGTTATGGTAGAATTTATAAACAAACTACAAATGCAGTAATTTGCGAAGGTACAGGAGCTGCTATCGCACTTGAGACTGGACTTTGCAGACTTTCAAATATGGAAGCAGTACAATTTCACCCAACTCCAATCGTACCAAGTGGTATCTTACTAACTGAAGGTTGTAGAGGTGATGGTGGTATCTTAAGAGATGTTGATGGTTACCGCTTTATGCCTGATTATGAGCCTGAGAAAAAAGAACTTGCAAGCAGGGATGTTGTAAGTCGTAGAATGATGGAGCACATTAGAAAAGGAAAAGGTGTAAAAAGCCCTTATGGAGATCATTTATGGCTTGATATTTCTATCCTTGGTCGTGCTCATGTTGAAAAAAATCTTCGTGATGTTCAAGATATTTGTAAGACATTTAATGGTATTGATCCTGCTGATGAGGGTCCAAAAGGTTGGGCACCAGTTTTACCTATGCAACATTACTCAATGGGTGGTATTAGAACTAAACCAACTGGCGAAAGCCAATGGTTAAATGGTCTTTTTGCATGTGGTGAAGCAGCTTGCTGGGATATGCACGGATTTAACCGTTTAGGCGGAAATTCATGTTCAGAAACTGTTGTTGCAGGTATGATTGTAGGGGATTATTTTGCACAATATTGTAAAAAAAATGGTAATGATATTGATACAAATATCGTTAAATCTTTCCTTTCTAAGGAGTATGATTACTTAAAATCTCTTGTAAGTAAAGAAGGAAAACATGATGTATTTGAAATCAAAAATAGAATGAAAGACATTATGTGGGAAAAAGTAGCTATCTTTAGAACAGGTCAAGGTCTTGAAGAAGCGGTTAAAGAGCTTGAAGAGTTATATCATAAATCACTTGATTTAAAAGTACGTGATAAAGAATTAAAATGTGCAAACCCAGAGCTTGAAGAAGCTTATAGAGTTCCAAGAATGCTAAAAATTGCTTTATGTGTTGCTTATGGTGCGCTTTTAAGAACAGAAAGCCGTGGGGCTCATTATAGAGAAGATTATCCAAAAAGAGATGACTTAAATTGGATGAAAAGAACAAATACTTACTGGGTAGAAGGTGAAAGTATGCCTAGAGTTGAGTATGAAGATCTTGATATTATGAAAATGGAAATTCCACCTGCATTTAGAGGTTATGGTGCTAAAGGAAATATTATTGAAAACCCATTAAGCGAAAAACGTCAAGCTGAAGTTGATGCGATCCGTGAAAAAATGGAAGCAGAAGGCAAAGGTAGATATGAAATTCAACATGCTTTAATGCCTTATGAATTACAAGCTAAATTTAAAGCACCAAATCAAAGAATAGGAGTTGATTATGAGTAGAAAATTAACAATAAGAGCATTTAAATATAATCCATTAAGTAAAATTTCTAAGCCTCATTTTGTTACTTATGAGCTTGAAGAAACTCCATTTATGACGATTTTTGTGTGCTTAACTCAAATCAGAGAAAAAATGGATGCGGATTTGAGTTTTGACTTTGTATGTAGAGCAGGGATTTGCGGAAGCTGTGCTATGATGATTAACGGTAAGCCAAAACTTGCTTGTAAAACATTGACAAAAGACTATCCAGATGGCGTTATAGAACTTATGCCTTTACCTGCATTTAGACACATAAAAGATTTAAGTGTTAATACAGGTGAGTGGTTTGATGGTATGTGCAAACGCGTTGAAAGCTGGGTGCATAATGAAAAAGATACAGATATTTCTAAACTTGAAGAGCGTATTGAGCCAGAAGTTGCTGATGAGACTTTTGAACTTGATCGTTGTATAGAGTGTGGAATTTGTGTTGCTTCTTGTGCAACTAAGTTAATGAGACCTGACTTTATCGCAGCTACCGGGCTTTTAAGAACAGCTAGATATTTACAAGATCCACATGATCACAGAACCATAGAAGATTTTTATGAATTAGTGGGCGATGATGATGGTGTATTTGGATGTATGTCTTTACTTGCATGTGAAGATAATTGTCCAAAAGAACTACCTTTACAAAGCAAAATCGCTTATATGAGAAGACAGCTTGTCGCTCAAAGAAACAAATAATCCTAGCCCCCAAGAAAAGGGGGCTCTTAAAACCTTACTAAAACAAATTTGGCAAAATCATAGTGTTTATCTTGACACAAATACACTTTTTGATGAAAGTTTAATTGATACTCAAAAAGCAGCAATTCTTTTAAGTACTAATCTTGATAATTATGAAAGATTTAGCGCTTTAAATGAATTTAAAAATTTGATGAAAAGTTTAAATTTACGCTTAGATCTTTATGGTATACAGTATGCACAGGTTTGTTTTATTAATGCTTTAAATTTGGGAATTTTAGACAAAAACGAGCTTTTAAAAGCCTTGGAAAAACTTCAAAAAATCACCGATAATACTTTAATATGTGCTTTTGTATCTAGGCAAAAAGTTATTCAAAAAGATTACAAGCAAGAAGTTAAAAACTCACATCAAACACTAGATCTCATTAATCAAAACTTACAAGAGCTTTGCGAGGATGAAAAAGCTCAAAAACTCTTACAAGAAGCTTTGGTTAAATTTAGCAATATTGATTTTTCTATCGCGGTAACGGGTGTGGTAAATGCAGGTAAATCAAGCATGCTAAATGCGCTTTTAAAAAAAGATTTTTTAGGTGTATCTAATGTGCCTGAAACTGCAAATTTGAGTGTTTTAAAATACGGCAAAGACCAAAAAGCTAAGATATATTTTTGGAATGATGAAGAATGGCAAGATATTTTAAAAAGCTCTAAAGATAATCAAGATATGCAAGAACTTATAAAACAATTAGAGCAAAATTTCAATCTAAATGAATATATTGAAAAAGAAAATAAAAATATAGAAATAAAAATTGAAGAATTAAAAAATTACACTAGTGCAAAAAACAAAATCTCAGCACTTATTAAAAAAATAGAGCTTTTTGCATCGCTTGATTTTTTAAAAGATAATGTTTGTATAGTTGATACTCCAGGACTTGATGATGTGATCATCCAAAGAGAGCTTTTAACAAAAGCGTATATAAGCAAGGCTGACTTTTTAATCCACCTTATGAATGCTTCTCAAAGTCTTAGCCAAAAAGATTGTGATTTTATTATAGAATGTTTGCTAACTTCAAGGGTAAGTAAGCTTTTGATTGTGCTTACTAAGGCTGACTTGCTTAGTCAAAAAGACTTGCAAGAAGTAATTAGCTATACTAAAAATAAACTCAAAGAAAATTTAGTACAAAAGCAGCTTAGCCAAGAATTATTAGATAATTTAGATTTTGCGTGTATCTCTTCAAAACTAGCCAATGATTTTTATCAAAAAAAAGGTGGAAATTTAGAACAAAGTAATATTTTAACACTAGAAGAACTTATAGCTAAAAGCTTATATGATAAAAACAAAATTGCTCTAAGTGCTTATAAAAAAGAATTATTATTACATTTAGAAAAAATAGAAGAAAAAATTAAATTTTCTAATAAAATGCTAAATTACGAAAGCTTTGAGCTTGATAAACAAAATCAAACTATTATCAATAATTTTAAAGTAAAAAAAGAAAAATTAATGCAAGTAAAAGCAGAACTAAGTGCTATTTTTAACACAAAAGATGAAAATACTCAAGAAATTTTAACACTTTTGCATTTACTAGCTAAAAAATTAAAAGAAAAACTTATAGATGAGTTAAAATATAATCAAAATAATAAAATCAAAAACAACACTCAAAGACTAAATACTATCATTGATACGACTTTAAAAGATGGAATTTTTGATCTTTTAAGAGAGCTAAAACAGCAAAGTGAGTATAAAATTAATGAGCTTAAAAACACTCTAAGTGTGAAATATGATTTTTTAAAAGCTATTTTAGAACAAAATTGTGATGATTTTAAAAGTAAGGTGGAAACAAAAATAGAAAGCATTTTTACCAATGATCTTTTTATGGCATTAAAAGCGGAACTTTTAAAAAATTTAGAATCCACGCAAGATATTTATAAACTAGAAAGCTCTTTAGAAAATCAAATTTTAGAAAAATTACAAACATTTAATATAGAAAAAATTGCCCTAGATTTAAAAAATAATCAAGAATTTTTTGCTAATTTAGAGCTTAGTTTAAATTTATATGAAAAAGAGCAAGAAGAACAAATCAAAGACTTAAAAGACTTGATTTTGCAAATAGAACAAAATGAACAAAATTCCAAAGAGTTTTTAGAAAAAAACAATACAAAATTACAAAGTTTAATGACTTTAAAAACGGAGCTTTTAAATGCAAAATGATTTGATTAATGATTTTTTAAAAGCTTATGAAAATGCTTATTGTAAAAGCTTTGATGATAGTTTTGAAGGAAAAATCTTAGCAATCAAAAATGCATTTTTGGAACCAAGTTTGCATTTAAATGATGTCTTTTTAAAAGATCTTGAGATGATTATAGCTAGCTATAAAAGAGCCATCAATGTGGCTATTATAGGGCAATTTTCTAGTGGTAAATCTACGCTTTTAAATTTAATTTTACAAAAAGAATGCCTGCCAACAGGCGTGATTCCAGTGACTTTTAAGCCCACTTTTTTACGCTATGCTAAGGAGTATTTTTTAAGAGTTGAATATGAAGATGGTAGTGATGAGATTGTAGATATAGACGAGCTTTCTAAATTTAGTGATCAAAGAAATGAGCTAAAAGAAACTAAAAGTTTGCACCTTTTTGCACCTATTGAGCTTTTAAAAGATATCACGCTTATAGATACCCCGGGTCTAAATGCAAACACCACCGACACGCTAACTACTTTTAAAGAACTTTCTTTTATGCATAGTGCTATTTGGCTTAGTTTGATTGATAATGCAGGCAAAAAAAGCGAAGAAGATGCTATAAAGGCAAATGCTAAGCTTTTAGAGCGTGGTGGAATTTGTGTACTTAATCAAAAAGATAAGTTAAGTCAAGATGAGCTAGAAAATGTTTTAAATTACGCTCATTTAGTTTTTGATAAGTATTTTGAAAAAATTATCGCAATTTCATGTAAAGAAGCAAAATTTGATTTGCAAAAGTCAAATTTACCTTTGCTTTATGAGTATTTAAAAGAACTTGATTATGAGTGTATTAAAAAAGATTTTATTAAAGAAAAACTTAGTAATTTATGTGAACTTTTATCAAATCAATATGATTTATTTCAAAATGCACTAGAGCAATTAGAACTTAAATTTAATACTATTTTGCAAATTTTCAAAGCAAGCAAGCTAGAGCAAAAAATCAAAATTTTAAATCATAATTGTTTAGACAAATTAAAACTTGTTGGAGAAAAAATTGCTCAAGAAATTTTAAAATTTATCAAAGAAAAAGATAGTAGTTATTATAAAGAAGCTAAGGGTTTATTTAAGAAAAATCTTTATGAAAAAGTTGCTTATAAAGCACCATATCTTTCAAGTGATGATGTGTTTTTGGCTATGTTTTATAATTCTGAAGCAATGAATAAGGAATTTAAAAGATTAAAAAATGAAATCGCTTTAGAATTTAGTCAAATTAAAGATGATTTTTCCTTATTTTTTACTCATTTAGAAGAGCAAATTTTGCTTTTTAAGGCTCAATTTTCAAATTTACAAAAAGAAAATGCCTTAGAAAGTGAAAAAGAATTTGCTAGTTTTAGAAGCTTTGCTAGTGCTAGTGAGGAGCTTTTTTTAAAAGATTTTAAGCAATTATTATTTAAAAGCCAACTTGAACTTGATCTATTTTTAGAAAAGCTTAATCTAAAAGCTTTGGCAAATTATGAGAGTGCTACTAAGCTTACTTTGGGATTTTTTAGCACTAAAATGAATGCAAGTAAAGAATTTTACGAGCTTGATAGCACTGAGTTTAGCTTGTATCATCCAAAAGCAAGTGAGGTGCATCAAAGAGTATTAACCGAGCTTAATGTATATGAATTTGAAGATTTACTTTTAAATAAGCCTGTAGTTTTAAAAATTTATAAAAATTATATGCAAAGCTTTAATGATTTTGTAGAAGCTAAAAGACAGATTATTTTGAATTTAAAAAGTGAATTTGAGGCTAAAAAATCAATGATTTCTAGCATCAAATCCCAAATTTCTAAGCTTTAAAAATTTTTTCTAGGTGTGTTTTGTAGTTGGTAAAATATTCTTGTATTTGAGGATTTTTGATTACATCATTTACTATGAAAGTAGGTAAGGCACTCATTCCTAAAAACTCATGTGCTTTGTGAAAGTGTAAATACACTCCATCAACTCCGGTTCCATTAAAAAATTCATTCTCATCATCAAAAGCTTGCATTGGAGCATTCCAAGTTAGCGAAAGCATGTATTTTTTATTTTTTAAAAGCCCACCTGTGCCATAGTTTTTAGTGGGTTTGTTATGACTTCTACCATCGTTTTTATAAAACACTCCATGTCCTGCTGTGAAAACATCATCAATGTATTTTTTCACTATCCAAGGCTCACCCATCCACCAACCAGGCATTTGCCAAATCAAAACATCAGCATTTAGAATTTTTTCTACTTCATCGTTTATGTTATAACCTTGATCTATGTGTGTTTGTTTGGTTTGTAAGCCAAGATCTTGCAGGGTTTTAAGTGCAAGCTCGTGTAAGCTTGTATTTAGTTTTCCTTTAGAATGCCCAAAATCTTTTGCACCATTTAATAATAATATTTTTTTCATATTCATCCTTTGTATTTTTAGAAATTATAATTTAACTATAATTTTATGTCAATACTAAAATTTATGTAATATACTATACTATAAGAAAGTGTAAAATAAATATGTTACTTTTTATGATTAATTTTTTTAAAATCATATAAAAATAGTATTATTTTTTTTATTTAAGACCATATTAAAAAAGCAAGGAATAGAATGGATATAATGATACTATCAACAAAAAGGAGGAAAATATGCAAGATAATGTCATTGATCGTAGAAATTTTTTTAAATTAAGTCTTTTGGGTGGCGGTGTGGTTGCTGCTAGCACTATGAGTGGTGGAGCTATATTGCATGCTGCAGAATTAACTCATGTGCACAAGAAAGCACAAGGAGGTTCAAATAAAATAAGAGGAAAAATGTTTTTTCAAGTACAGACTGATTTTGATAATCTAAGTGCAGCATGTGAGAGAATTTATCCAAAAAATGAGCAAGGTGATGGTGCTATAGGTTTAGGAGTGCCTTATTTTATTGATAATCAATTAGCTTCAGCTTATGGTTATAATGATAGAGAATATCTACAAGGGCCATTTATAGAAGGAATTGCCGAACAAGGTTATCAAACCCCAATGAAACGCAATGAGATTTTCTTAGAGGGTGTTAAAGCTTTGGAAATAATATCTCAAAAGCGCTATAAAAAAACTTTTTCATCTTTAAAAGGAGTTGAACAAGATAAAATTTTAGTTGATTTAGAAAAAAATAAAATCGATTTCATAGGATTTAAATCTTCTGAATTTTTTACTCTTTTAAGGGATATGACAATAGCTGGAGTTTTGTCTGATCCAATTTATGGTGGTAATGATAATAAAAATGGTTGGAAAATGATGCAATATCCTGGTGCTCAAATGAGTTATATTGACAAGATTACAAGCGATGAGTTTTTTGACATAGAGCCTATGAGCTTAGCTGATATGGAAGGATAGATTATGGCAGAAGTATTAAAAAAAGTAGATGTGGTAACAGTAGGGGCTGGTTGGACAGGTGGTATAGTTGCAGCAGAACTTACCAAGGCTGGCTTGACTGTCTTGAGCTTAGAGCGTGGTATGATGCAAACTACGGAAAATTTTGCGATGATTCATGATGAGTGGAGATATGGTATTAATTATGGTTTAATGCAAGATTGTTCAAAAGATACAGTAACTTTTCGCCATAATGTTAATGGTTTAGCCTTACCATATAGAAAAATGGGATCTTTTTTGCTTGGAAGTAATGTTGGTGGTGCAGGGGTTCATTGGAATGGTTGGACCTTTAGATTTTTACCTTATGATTTTGAGATTAAAACAAAAAGTTTTGAAAGATATGGCAATAAATTAGGTGATGATTATACTTTGCAAGATTGGGGTTTAACCTATAAAGATATGGAACCTTATTATGATAAGTTTGAAAAAACCTGTGGAATTTGTGGAGAAGAAAACCCACTTGCTGAAAAAATGGGTTTGTTTAGATCAAGTCCTTATCCGCAAGAACCTTTAGAAAACACTAAAATGCTTAAACGCTTCGAAAAAGCTGCAAAAGAAATGAAATTGCACCCATTTAGATTACCTGCAGCTAATTCAAAAGGCGGTTATACTAATCCAGATGGTCAAGATCTAGCTCCATGTCAATATTGTGCTTATTGTGAGCGTTTTGGTTGCGAGTATGGTGCTAAGGCTAGTCCTATCAATACTGTCATACCTAAAGCTATGAGCACAGGAAAATATACTATAAGAACTCATAGTAATGTTATAGAAATACTAAAAAAAGATGGCAAAGCTACAGGAGTTAGGTTTGTAGATACAAGAACTATGAAAGAATATATTCAGCCAGCAGATATTGTAGTGCTTACAAGCTATATGTTTAACAATGCTAAGCTTTTAATGGTAAGTGGTATAGGTGAACAATATGATCCAAACACAGGCAAAGGAACTTTAGGTAAAAACTATTGTTATCAAATCAATATGGGAACAACAGCGTTTTTTGATGAGCAATTTAATACATATATGGGTTCAGGTGCTTTGGGTACAACTTGCGATGACTATAATGGGGATAATTTTGATCACTCAAAAGAGAAGTTTTTACACGGAGCTATGATTTATAGTGTGCAACTTGGAAATCGCCCTATCCAATCAGCTCCGCTGCCAAAAGGAACTCCAAGTTGGGGAGCTGAATTTAAAAAAGCTTTAAATTATAATTTTACAAGAGCTATTACAGTAGGAGGACAAGGCGCATCTTTACCACACAAAAGCAATTATTTGAGTTTGGATCCAACCTATAAAGATGCTTTTGGAATGCCACTGGTAAGACTTACTTATAATTTTACAGATCAAGATCGTGCTTTGCATAAATTTATAACAGATAAAACAGCTGAAGTAGCTAAAAAAATGCAAGGAGTGAGATCGATTAAAAAAGGAGCTTATTTAAAAGATTATAGTATAGTGCCTTATCAATCTACACATAATACGGGTGGAACTACTATGGGTGCTAATCCTCAAACAAGTGTTGTTAATACTTATTTGCAACATTGGGATATGGATAATCTTTTTGTTGTTGGTGCGGGAAATTTTCAGCACAATAGCGGATACAATCCTACTGATACAGTTGGAGCTTTGGCTTATCGTTGTGCAGAGGGTATTTTAAAATATCATAAAAATGATAGACAATTAGTATAGATATATGTGAAGCATTTTGCTTCACATATTATTTTTCGCTACTGTCTTTTTCTTTTTTCTTTTTCCACAAATGAAGCGCAACTCCACATGCACCACCAACAATAGCAGCAATGATAAGATTTGTGATGAAATCCATCGAAATCCTTTTTAATGTGTTTCATTTTGATAAAAAATGATTTTGGATTATAATATAAAAAAGCATAATACTATATTAAAGGAAAGTATATGGAAGAAAAGTGCGATTTTACAGAATGTGGGTTTAACTATACCTTGTCTTTGATTTCGGGAAAGTATAAGATGAGTGTTTTGTATTGTTTATTTCGCTATGAAGTTGTAAGATATAATGAGCTTAAAAGATATCTTGGCAATATTTCTTTTAAGACTCTAACGCATACTTTAAGAGAGCTTGAAAATGATGATTTAATCACGCGTAAAGAATACCCACAAATCCCTCCAAAAGTAGAATACCGCCTTGCTAAAAAAGGACAAAGTTTGATCCCTATTTTACAAGCGATGTGTGATTGGGGTGAGGCAAATCAAAAGGAAGAAAAATGATAGAATTATTAGATGGTATAAATTTAGAAAAATACATGGGTATATGGTTAGAAATGGCTAGAAAACCTGCATTTTTTCAAAAAACTTGCAAAAGTGCTAAGGCAGAGTATGAGCTAGAGTATGAAGGCTCTACGCCTATAATTAAAGTCAAAAATATATGCACAAAAGAAAATGGAGAAATCTCTCAAGCAAATGGCAAAGCTAGGGTAAAATCCCCAAGAGCTTTGGCGGTTAAATTTAGTATTTTTATGAATGTTTTTAACAAACCAAATTATGAGATTATTTATATTGATATAAATTATCAAGTTTCTATCGTAGGTAGTCCTGATAAAAAATATCTTTGGATTTTATCAAGAGAGATTTTAGCAAAAGAGCAAATAAATTCTTTGCTTGAAATAGCCAAGCAAAGAGGTTTTGATACTAGCGATGTGATTTTTGATGAGTATTAATTTTCTGCACTCATATCGATTACATAGCGGAATTTGGCTTTTCCTGAAGTGAGATTTTCATAAGCTTTGTCAATCTCACTTGGTTTGATGATTTCAATTTCAGGATAAATTCCATGTTCTAAAGAAAAATCAAGCATTTCTTGAGTTTCTTTAATGCCCCCAATAAGCGAGCCATATACTTTTTTACCTGCTTTAAATACAAAATGAATGATGTTAATGCTAGGACTTACTTCATGTGGAGGTAATCCTACTATAGCCATCTCGCCACCAAATTTTAACAAATCCATATAAGCTAGTGGATCATAAGGAGTTGGTATGGTAGAGATGATAAGGTCAAATCTTTCTTTTACTACGCTTTTATCTGTACTAGTATAAAAATTACTCACACCCATAGCTAAAGCTTCTGCTTTTTTGTTTTCATTTCTTGCAAAAACACTTACTTTTGCACCCATTTTTACAGCATATTTTACTGCCATCATACCAAGCCCACCAAAACCTGCTACGGCTACACTTGAGCCTTCTTTGATGTTTGAAAATTTAAGCGGTGAGTAGGTAGTAATACCCGCACAAAGTAAAGGTGCTACTTTGTCAAGTGGAGCATTTTTTGGTACATTGATAGCAAATTTTTCACTTACTACGATGTTGTTTGAGTAGCCTCCATAGGTGTTTTCATTATCATGAAATACATCTTTGCAGTTATAAGTGTAGATGGTTTTACCATTTTCGCAAAATTGTTCTTGAGATTTTTTGCATGCTTCGCACTCTCCGCATGAGTTTACCATGCACCCAACCCCAGCATAATCACCTACTTTAAATTTACTCACATTTTCACCCACTGCGATAACTTCTCCTGCTATCTCATGACCAGGTACGCAAGGGTAGGTTGCCTCGCCCCATTCGCTTCTTGCGGTGTGAATGTCACTATGGCAAATTCCTGCGTATTTGATAGCGATTAGAATGTCGTTTTTGCCTACTTTATGGCGTGTAAATTCAAAAGGGGTGAATTTAGAATCCTTGCTAAGCATAGCATAACCTTTGCTTTTAACACGACCATTTTCTAAAAATATTTTTGAGTCCATTTTCTCTCCTTTGTGATTTTTGAAATTATATTAAAGCTAGGTTTTTATTGCAATAGGGAAAATAAAGTAAGATACTATACTAAAGGTGAGTAAGTTTGTTTTTTTGAAATAATATAACTCAACTACCAATAAAAACCCGGTAGTTATGAATATTTTTTTATATTTTTATTATTTTTTCTCTATATAGTATGTACATCTTTATATCTAAAAGAATGTATAATTTTTTCTATATCCAAATAGATTTCAAGTTATATTTTATTTTTTTATAATCTTCACTTTGAAATCACCTTTTTGTGCTTTTAATATTTCTAAATCACCTTGTACTTTACCCAAAAACACCAAATCATCATTTGCCTTCTGTAATTCATAAAAAATACCAATATTTCCCCATGGTGCATAATAAAATAAATCCCCAACTTGTGGTTTATAGGTGCTATTTCCTTTTGCGTTTAATGTTTGTGGTAAATGAGCAATTTTTTCTTTTTTTGCAAAATCACTAAATTTTAATTCCATAGGTAAGGTATTGTAAAACTGCTTTGAAGTTTCATTTTCTTCTAAAATTATAAGCAACTCTTTATCGTCAAAAAGTAATTTTATCTGCATTTGTTCCCCTAGTAAAAAATTAAAACACATTAAACATGAAAACAATATTTTTATCATAATCAAGCCTTTAGAGTAAGGTTGTCAAGTACTACAATAGCGTTTAATGCCTTTGGATAGCCGATGTAAGGGATAAGTGCAGCTATGATATCTAGCAAATCTTCTCTACTTTGGCTCATATTAATATTCCCTTGCATATGAGCTTTTACTTGATTATCAGCTCCACCAAGTGAGATTAGATACACCAAGGTTAAAAGTTCTCTAGTTTTCAAATCAAGTCCATTTCTTGTGTAATAGTCTCCAAAGCAATTTGCACTTAAAAAATCATTTATAAAGTTTTTATCCTTAGGGGTAGATTCTATCATTTTAGTGATATTTACCTCGCCAAAAATCATATTTTGTATTTCTTTACCTTTTGTTTTACGATTAGATTTTGTAGTTGTACCTTGCGACTTTAAAGGCAGAGTAATATTTAACTCTTTAAATATATCATTACAAAGACTTAAAAAATCAAGTACCCTAGCAAAACCTATATAAGGTGTGGCTTGATAGATTATTTCTTTAATCTTAATAGGATCTACCTCATTTTTAATCGCCGCTTTAAGTAAAATTCCAAATTCTATTTTTCCACCCACTGCTAAAGTAGAAGCAAGTGTGATTAAAAAATATTTTTCTTTATCTAAATTTGCCTTTACAAAACTTTCGCCAAAAGTAAAATTAATGTGGTTGGTAAAATATTCTTTATCATTTTGTATAAGTGTCAAATTCTCTGTTTTTCCAAAAAATTTCTCAAAAATTTCTTTTGCTTTTTGTGTTAATTGCATGGTTTTTTCCTTAGTAGTTTTTAAAGTTTGCGAAAAAATCGTGTTAGATATTGCACTCAAAAATATAAAAGTTTTTATACTTAAATTTAAAAAGTTTCTACGTTTCATTTTTAAAATTTATCATATATTTGTAGAGATTTTATAAGCTTTACTCTTGCTTTCTTGCCTCTTTGAGTGCATTCTTATACTCTTCATCGCTAACTAATTCCAACCATTCTACATTTCTACCATCGATTTCACTTGTGAGTGCTATATGCACCCCTTTACTTGTATTCGTTGCTCCGTGGAAATGCTTTACTCCAATTGGACAGCTTATAACATCACCTTTTTTGGCTATTACAGCTTTTTGACCTGGTACTTTTGTAATAATTTCTCCTTCTGTTACGATTAAAGTTTGTCCTTTTGGATGGGTATGCCAAGCACTTCTGGCATTTTTGCTAAATTCTACTAAGCCACCACTAAAATCTCTCCATCCATTTGCTTTGAACATCATATGTATTTTAACATCACCACTAAAGATTTTAGAATCTCCTTTAAAGCTTTCATATTTTCCGGATTTTTCTATAGTTTGCATGTTTTCTCCTTTGTATGTTTGATTAGCAAATGTTAAAGTGACACTTGCAAGTGTTAAAAATAGAATTTTTTGCATATTCGCTCCTTATTTATAATAAATAAAATAGTTAATTTAAGGCATTAAAACAATATCCACTAAATCATTTTCTTTTATATCATCATTTACTATCATAAGTGCAGCTTTGTGGTTAAGGTTGTTGATGATAGCGCTTGAGCCTTGTTTTTTGCCTTTTAAATTGGCATAAATTTTTCCATCTTTAAATTCTACATTACAAGCTACAAATTCTAAATGTGGACTTTTTTTCTTATAGTCAGTATTTGCAAATGCCTTAAATACATAGTCTTTTTCTTGTAAAAGCCAAGCATTTAAAAGTTCTCTTACATATAAATTAAACATCACCATAGCCGAGTACGGAAAACCCGGTAGAGCAAAGATGAATTTATCTTCAAATTTGGCTATTTTGATGTGTTTGCCAGGCTTTACATCGACTTTATCTATGATGATTTCATACTCTTTAACAGCTTGCTTTAAAAAGTCAAAATCCCCCATGGAAACTCCACCAGTGGTGACTAAAATATCACACGCATTAAGTGCTTGTTTTAAAACACTCGGGGTTTTTTGTATATCATCTTTTAAAAGTGGAAAAATTCTAGCTTCAGCACCAAGTTTTTTTGCCATATTAGCTATGGCTACATGGTTTGATGAGCGAATTTGTGCAGGGTGTTCTAAACTTTCGCCTAAGTCTTTGATTTCACTTCCACTACTTAGCACACCTATGATAGGTTTAGCAAAAACGCTAATGTGAAAGTGTCCAAGCTCGGCTAAAAGTGCTATCTCGCTATAGCCTAGCTTTGTGCCTTTTGTGAGTAAAATTTCACCCTCGGTGTAGCTCTCTCCCACCTTTCTCACAGCAAAGCCTTGTGGAATTTTTTCTTTTATATAAACCACACCGTTTTTAACCTCAACTTTTTCCACAGGCACTAAGGTATCACAACCCTCACTCATTAAAGAGCCTGTAAAGGTTTTAACGCATTCTTTATTTTGTATTTTAAAGCTTGGGAAAATTCCAGCAGGCACTTCGCCTATGATAGACAAAGGCTCATCTTGCTCGCTAAATTTGATCGCATAACCATCCATAGAAGCAGTAGGAAATTGAGGGTTGTTAGTAGAAGCTTTGATGTCTATGGCTAAAATTCTATCTAAGCACTGTGTTAAAGCAATGTTTTCTATCTTTTCATATGTTTGTATGTGTGAATGAAGTATGTCTAAACTTTGGCTATAAGAAGTTAGCATTTTAGTCCTTAGTGCTTAAAATTCCTGCTCCTTGAAGTTTCAAAGAGCGTTCTTTGGCATAAATTTTTTCACCATTAATGATATCATATTTCCATATAGGCGCACTTGCTTTAAAATCTTCTACAAAATCATTAATTAGTTTTAATCCTAATTTTCTTTGCTTACTTAAAACCCCAGCAAAATAAGAACTCTCATGCACCTTAACCTCGCCGATAGAGTGAGCAAACATCAAACTTACATTTTCATTTGCAAGTTTTTGACACCACTTTTCAAACCAAGTTTTTAATAAAGGCTCATATATATCAAAACTCAAAGCTTCAATCTCATCTTCAGCCCTCACTATACCACAAAATGTGATCAAAGCTCCGCAGTTTTTATCTTTAGCATATTCATACCATCTAGCATAAATGCTAGGAATTTCTAAGGCTCCTTGATGTAATTCAAACATAACTCATCCTCCACAAACCGGTGGTAATAAACAAATTTTATCCCCATCTTTTAAGGTAGTTTCATCATCAAAAACCATTTCATCATTTAAGGCAACTGCACAAAGATCAAGCCATTCTTTTAAGCTTTCATCTTGTCCTAAAATTGCTTTTAATTCTTTAAGATTGCTTACATTTAGTTCTAAGCTTTCTTTGTTAATTGGCCCTAGAAATTCAACTTTTACCATTTTTTTTACCTTTATTCTTTGATTTTTAAAATTCCCATCATTCCAAGATCTTCATGCTCTAAAATATGGCAGTGAAACATTCTAATACCGGTAAATTTTTGACTCATTCTAAGTCTTAATTCTTCTCCAGGTTTTACATTAATCGTATCTTGCAATGCTCTGAATTTTGCTTTTGTTATTTTACCCTTAAATTTAGAAGATATGAGTTCAAATTGTGTTCCGTGTATATGGAAAGGATGATCCATATGCGATTTGTTTTTTACTACCCATTCTTCTACCTCATTTAATTTTGAGGTTAAATCCGTTCTATTCATATCAAATGTTTTACCATTGATTAAAAACATAGAAGCAAGGCTTTTTTTGATTTCTTCTTCACTTTTTTTACTAATACCATGCATTTGCATATGATCTTCATTCATAATCACTTCTTTAAAGCTTGTAGCTTCTTTTAAAGGTGGAAATTCGCGTAATTTTTCCGGTATGTTTTCTATAGTTTTTTCTATTTTAAGATCAGCTAACATAAGAGTGTAAGGTTTTTCTTTAACAAGCATTTTATCGCGGTCATAATAAGTACTTTCAAGTTTAAAATCGCCCTTACTTGCTTTGATTAGCACTTCTACTCTTGAAGCGGGACTTAAAAATAACTCATCTAACTCAACACCTTTTTCTATAAGCCCTCCATCAGTTCCTACTAAAATAAATTTAGCACCTTTAATGCGTAAATTTAAATATCTTGCCGCACAAAAATTATAAATACGAATTCTTTGAGCTTTGTCAAGTGTTATTTTTGGCTTTAATTGTCCATTAATAAGAACTAAATTTCCTTCTCTACCATTTAGCCAATCAAATAAATTATTATCAGGAATTTGTGCGTTTTCATCTAAACGCAAATCACTAATCACCCAATCTTGTTCTTGTAAATGCGACAACGCGTCTTTTTTGGCTTTTACTACAAACACCCCTGCTAAGCCTTTATAAACTTGCTTTGCTGTGGTGTAGTGTGGGTGTGGATGATACCAGTAAGTTCCTGCTGAATTTTCTCCAAGTTTAAAGCGATAAATTCTTTCTCTGCCAGGCATGATAGGATCGTGTGGGTTGCCATCTTGCTCAGGTGGTATGTCAAGTCCATGCCAGTGGATAGTAGTTGGCTCTTTTAAACTATTTTTTACCAAAATTTCCACAGTATCACCTTCATAAACTTCTATTTTAGGTCCAGGTATAGAGCCATTGTAAGTAAAGCATTTTGTTTTTTTACCTTTAATAAGTTCTATTTGACTTTCTTTGATTTCTATACTTGATCTAAAGAAATTTTTCTTTGTACTTGTGTTTTTTAGAAGTTTTAAATTTGCTAATGTTTGTCCGCTAGGAAAGTCTTTTTCATCGAGTAGTTTAATGTTTGGATTTTCTAGTTTTATAAAAGAAGTATTGATTTCTTTTACATCTTTTTGTGTATGTTTTGAGTGCATATTATGATGAGAATGATCTCCCATTGCATAAGCACTGCTAATACTTGCTAAACCTAAAGCATTAAATTTTAAAAATAACCTTCTGTTCATTAAATTTTCACTCCTAAATTAATTTTGATTTGGATTTTGATTATAACTATTATTTGATTAATGATGGTAAATTATAAAAACAAGATATAATTTTAATATGATTTGTTATACAAGTGGTTTTAAATTAAAAAATTAAGGACAAATAATGCTAATTAAAAATCATCTAGATAAAGACTTTCAAACCCCTGCTTATATTTTAGAAGAAGACAAGCTTAGAAAAAATTGTGAGCTTTTGGCTAAAGTGAGCGAGCAAAGTGGAGCAAAAGTTTTGCTTGCCCTAAAGGGTTTTGCTTTTTCAGGTGCTATGGATATAGTGGGCGAGTATTTATCAGGTTGTACTTGTAGCGGGCTTTGGGAAGCTAAATTTGCAAAAGAATATATGAACAAAGAAATTCATACTTTTTCACCTGCTTTTAAAGATGATGAAATAGATGAAATCATAGATCTTTCACACCATATAGTATTTAACTCTTTTAATCAGTTTAAAAAATTTAAAGATAAAGCAAGCCACAAATTTCTTGGTTTGCGTTGTAATCCAGAGCTTTCAGTGGCTCCAAAAGAACTTTATAATCCTTGTGGTAGATTTTCAAGATTAGGAATTCGTGCGATTGATTTTGAAAATGAAGATTTAAGTGCCTTAAGTGGGCTTCATTTTCATGCTTTATGTGAAGAAAGTGCACATTCTTTAGAGCTTGTGTTAAATGCTTTTGAAGCTAAATTTTCAAAATTTATTAAAAATATGAAATGGGTTAATTTTGGCGGGGGTCATCACATTACAAAAGAAGGCTATGACACGCAAAAACTAATTGATCTTTGTAAAAAATTTAGCGATAAATATGGAGTGCAAGTGTATCTTGAGCCAGGTGAGGCTGTGGGTTGGCAGTGTGGAACTTTAGTTGCAAGTGTGATAGACATAGTAGAAAATGAGAAAAAAATAGCTATTTTAGATACTTCAAGCGAAGCTCATATGCCAGATACTATCATCATGCCTTATACAAGCGAGGTTTTAAATGCTAGAATTTTATCAAGTCGTGATGGGGAAAAATATAGCGAGTTAAAAGAAAATGAATTTGCTTATTTACTTGGTGGTAATACTTGCCTAGCAGGAGATATCATGGGTGAGTATGCTTTTACTCAAGAGTTAAAAATAGGACAAAAAATAGTATTTTTAGATCAAATTCATTATTCTATAGTTAAAAACACCACTTTTAATGGAGTAAGACTTCCAAATTTAATGTTCTTGGATAAGAATGAAAATTTATCTATGGTAAGAGAATTTGGCTATGAAAATTATTCAAAAAGAAACTAAAAATTGAGTTTTTTTGTAGTTTTTTGCAAATTTATGTTTTTTAAATAAAACTTTTTTTAAAATAAAAATGGAAACTGAAAATTAACAAAACTACAACGCTAAGCTTTTTCTAGCGTGTAATGTTTAGGAGTAATTTATGCATAGGGTTATACTAGCTCTTTTAGCCTGTTTTAACTTTCTATTTGCTCAAGAAAATTTTGAAGTTAAAAATACTCAAATTTGGGATGTGCAAAGAGTGATGAATATAGAAAGTTATCAAAATTTTGGTGCTTTGTGGACTAAACTGCAAGGTGAGTATATTGCAAGTGCTGTTTTGATTATACTTATAGTGGTTATTTCAGCTTTTGCATTGCACTATATGGTCATAGGTCCAAAGAAATTTTCTCATGATGGTAAGAAAATTTATGCTTTTTCAGTATTTGAAAGATTGTTTCATTTTGTAGCGGCAATTTCTTGGATTATCCTTGTGCCAACCGGACTTATTATGATTTTTGGATCGTATTTTGGTGGTGGATTTTTTGTAAGAATGTGTAAAAACTTACATGGCATTGCTACCATTTTATTTATCATTTCTATCATTCCTATGCTTTTGTGTTGGATTAAAAGAATGCTTCCTGCAAGTTATGATTTAAGATGGATGATGATAGTAGGTGGATATTTAAGCAAAGAGAAAAAACCTGTTCCTGCGGGTAAGTTTAATTTTGGTCAAAAATCTTGGTATTATATAGCTGTTTTTGGTGGCTTTTTGATGATAATCACCGGTGCGTTTATGTTTTTCCTTGATTTTAATTCTACTTCCTTACAGTCTATTTTTGGAATTTCTCATATAGATATTTTAAGAGCTTCAGCTATCATCCATAATATTTTGGGTATTTTATGTGCGGTATTTTTTGCTATTCATATTTATATGGCTGTATTTGCTATTAAAGGAAGTATCCACTCTATGATTAGTGGTTATAAGGAAGAAGAGGAAGTTTATATTTTACACTCTTATTGGTATAAAGAATTAAGCGATAAAAAACAAATCAATCCATCATTTACTTACGATTCTAAAACAAAATTTTAAAATCTCACTTGATTTTTTTAAATTTTCCTTGTTATAATCAAATAAAAATAACAAGGAAAATTAATGATACAAGATATTGATCTTTCGCGCAAATATTTTTATGAATTTTTTTCAAAAGCTTTTAATTTTATCGATGAAAAAGAGTTTAAAATTTGGCATGAACAAGTTTTAGTTTTAGCTCAAAGCCCTTTAGATGATAGTTTAAAGTCTGATTTTGAAAAACTTAGTGCATGTGATTTTGCAAGTTTTAAAGAAGAACAAAATGCGGTGTTTTTTGATTTTTCTTATGTGAATGTACCTATTAGTGCTTCTTTTTACGATGAGGGTAGAGATGATGGTAAAATGAAGCTTCAAGCTTGTGAAATCATTAGAAAAACCAAATTTAGAAAAAAAGAAGATTGCAGACAAAGTGAAGATGAATTTGGCTTTTTATTTGCTTTTATGGCAAGTATTATTGAGCATGATTTAAAAGTTGCACAGCAATTATTTCGTTTTGTGATAAACCCTGTGATAGATGAGTTTATAGAAAAATTACAAATCCACAAAAACTCAAATTTTTACATTGCTATTGCTAATATTATGAAAGTCTTTTTTGCAAACGAAAGGGCTTATTTAGAAGTACAAGCGCCTGTAAAAAAAGAAGGTAAAAGTATAGCAGATGAAGCTTTACAAAGACTTCCTTATGAACCAAGACTTCCTACTAAATTTAGCAAAACAAATATAGAAGAACTTAGCAAATTATAAAAATTAATATGTATTTTGTTACCAAAATACATATTATCAAAATCATCTTTTTATGAAAATAGAAATTAAATAAAATCTTAAGTGAAAATATGCAAAATTTACTCTGTTAAGTGTGTAAATACTTTGAAAATAAGTATTTATAGTTATTCTTTACTTTTATTTCAAAGGAGAGAACATGGAGGCCAATCAAAGAAGGGATTTTTTAAAAAAATCTTTGAAAATTGGTGCTTTAGGGGTAGTAGCTGGGGCAAGTGTGAATGCTTTAGCTAAAGATGATTACCAAGAGCAAAATACCGTAGTTTTAGGAAAAAGTACTAAAAAAGAAGTGCTTTATAAAAAAACTATGCATTGGGAAAAATACTACAAAATAGCTTATTAATTAAGAAAGGAAGAAGATGGCATTAGCAAGAAGAAATTTTCTTAAGCTTGCTGGTATTGCTGGTCTTGGAAGTGCGGCTTTTGGTAGTGAAAACAAAGCTATTAGAGTTGCAAGTGAACAAGAAGTGGCAAATCCTTATCCAGATTCTAAGATTGTTAGAACAATCTGTAGTATCTGTAGTGCAGGCTGTGGAATTAAAGCAGAAGTGCAAGATGGAGTTTGGGTGCGTCAAGAAAACGCTATAGAACATCCTATTTCACAAGGATCACACTGCTGTAAAGGGATAGATCAAATCGATCTTACTAAATCAAAACAGCGTATTAAATATCCTATGAAAAAAGAAAACGGCAAATGGGTACGTTTAACTTGGGAACAAGCTATCAATGAAATTGGTGATAAAATGCTTGAAATCCGTAAGGAAAATGGGCCTGATAGCGTTATGTTTTTAGGTTCGGCTAAATTTAATAACCAACAAGCTTATTATTTTAGAAAATTTGCAGCATTTTGGGGTACTAATAATATAGACCACGTTGCTAGAATTTGACACAGCGCAACAGTCGCCGGTGTGGCGAATACATGGGGTTATGGCGCTATGACAAATCATTTTGGTGATGTGACTAAACATTCAAAAATGATGATTATTTTTGGTGCAAATACTGCTGTGGCAAATCCTATCGGATTTAAACACTTATTGCAAGCAAAAGATCGTAATAATGCTAAATTAGTAGTTGTAGATCCTGTATTTACAAAAACTGCAGTGCATGCTGATGAATACGTAAGAATTCGTCCAGGTACAGATATAGCTTTAGTTTATGGTATGCTTCATTTGATCTTCAAAAACGGTTGGGAAGATAAAGAATTAATCAAAACTAGAACTTATGGGGTTGAAGAAATAAAAGCAGAGGCTGCTAAATGGACTCCTGAGGTTGTAGAAGATGTAACAGGTGTTCCAGCTGCTCAACTTGAAAAAATCACAAGAATGCTAGCTACAATCAAACCTGCTACGCTATTTTGGGCTTTAGGTATTACTCAACACTCAGTAGGTAGCTCTAATACAAGAATTCTAGCTATCTTGCAACTCGTTCTTGGTAATATAGGCAAACCAGGTGCAGGAACAAATATTATCAGAGGTCATGATAATGTTCAAGGTGCTACTGATATGGGTTGTTTAGCTGATACTTTACCAGCTTATTATGGGCTTGATGATAATGCTTGGAATCATTTTTCTAATGTATGGAATGTTGAGAGAGAGTATTTAAATTCAAGATTTTATTCTAAAGAATGGATGCATGAAAAAGGCTTTTCACTAGCAAAATGGTGGCAAGGCGTTTTACATGAAGAAAAAACTTATTCAAACTCACCTATCCGTGTGCTTTGGGTTCAAGGAACGGGTATTACTTCTATGGCACATACGGTAAAAATTCAAGAAGCACTTAAAAAACTTGATATGATCGTAATTGCTGAGCCTTTTGTAAATGAAGTAGCAGTTTTAGCAGATCGTCCAGATGGTATTTATATTATTCCTGCTTCAACCCAATTTGAAACAGAAGGTTATGTAACAGCGACTAACCGTGCTATGCAATGGCGTTCTCAAGTAGTAAAACCAATTTATGAAAGTAAAGAAGACCAAGAGATTATGTTTGCTTTTGCTAAAAAATTTGGTTTTTATAAAGAATACACTCGTGGTATGAAAATGGAATTAAAAGATCATAAACTTGTACAAACAAGAGATGATAATGATGATAATTTCATATGGCCTGATGATGCCACAAGAGAAATGAGTAATGGTCTTTTAAGTATAGGCTTAAGAGGTATTTCAGCTGAGCGTCTAAGAAAACACCAGCAAAATTGGGAACATTTTGATCCTGATACTCAAAGAGGTATTGGTGGTGAAGTTAAAGGTGAATATTATGGTTTACCTTGGCCTTGTTGGGATAAACAACATCCAGGTACTTCTATCATGTGGAATGTTGATATACCTTATGAAGAAGGTGGTATGGGCTTTAGAAATCGCTTTGGTTTAGAGCATGAAGGGCATTCTCAATTAGCAGATGAAGCCTTTACTCCAAAAGGATGTAAAGTTAAAGGTGGCTACCCACAAATTACTAAAGAAAATATCGAAAAAGTGTTTAATATCAAACTAAGCGATAAAGAAAAAGAATTAATGGGTGCTAGCTGGAGTACAGATATTTCAGGTATAATCTTAGAAAAATGCAGGGAAAAAAGTGCTTGTTGTTTAGGTAATGCAAGAGCTAGAATGAAAGTTTGGGAATTTGCTGATCCTATTCCACTACATAGAGAGCCTATTCACTCACCTCGTTGGGATTTGGTTAAAAAATATCCTACTTGGGGTGATCAAGAGAAAAACTTTAGAGTTGAGAGTAAATTTATCAGCGAGCAACAAAAAACAGATTGGAGTAAAGAATTTCCAACTATTATTTCAAGTATGCGTTTAGTAAATTTAAGTGGTGCGGGTATGCTTGAGCGAACTAGTAAATATCTTGCTGCAATCACACCTGAGATGTTTGCTAATGTACATCCTGAACTTGCTTTAAAATATGGCATAAATGATGGTGATATGATGTGGATTCACTCACCACAAGGCACTAAGATTAAAGTAAAATGTGTGCATAATCATTCAGTTACACCAGATAGAATTTGCTTGCCTTATAATTTTGCAGGTATTATGCAAGGAGTGGATTTAAGTTATAATTATCCTGAAGGTACTAAACCTTATACTATAGGGGAAAGTTCTAACACGGTTACTAACTATGGTTTTGATATAAATACGCAAATTTCTGAGTTCAATGCAGGACTTTGCAGACTTGAAAAGGCTTAAGGGGTAAGTTATGGCTAGAATGAAATTTTATGTAGATAATAATCGCTGTATTTCTTGCTTTGCTTGTCAAGTAGCTTGTTCAAGTGCGCACGAAGTGCCAGTGGGGATTAATAGAAGAAAGGTAATCACTCTAAATGAAGGTATAGAAGGTAAAGAGTTTTCAACAACTCTTGCCTGCCAACACTGTACAGATGCTCCATGTGAGCAAGTTTGTCCTGTAAAATGCTTTTATATTAGAGCTGATGGTATTGTTTTACATGATAAAAAAACTTGTATAGGTTGTGGGTATTGTCTTTATGCGTGTCCTTTTGGTGCTCCACAATTTCCAAGAGATGGTGCTTTTGGTATTAAAGGTGAAATGGATAAATGTACTATGTGTGCAGGTGGTCCTGAGCCTACTAATTCTCATGAAGAAAGAGAACTTTATGGACAAAACCGTATCGCAGAGGGTAAAGTACCTATGTGTGCTGCGGTTTGTTCTACAAATGCACTTTTGGTTGGTGATGCAGCTGAAGTTAGTGCGATGTATAGAAAAAGAGTTTTACTTAAGGGTCAAAATTTAGGACTTGATGCAAAATAACTCAAAGGGTGTTTACAAACACCCTTTTTTACTACTTATAATCCAAGGTTAATTCATGGAAGAGCTAATTTTACAAATTCAAAAAAATCTTGATGAAAATAATAAACTTACTTGTAAAAAAGCACTAGAACTTTTAAAACAATATTCTAAAGAAGATTTTCAAACTGCTATAAAAGAATTAGGTATAAAAATTTCAGATTGTGAGCTAGGTCAATTTGGAAAGTTAAATAAAAATATAGCAAAAAGTGAAATTTTAGAAAAATTAGAAACAAAACTAGATTCTAAGCGTCGCATATCATGTAAAGATGCTTTAGAATGTGCTAAAAACTTTAATATGGCTGATATTAGAGCTACACTTAAAACTTATAAAATTGATGTTAAACATTGCGAACTTGGTTGTTTTGAAGAAAAAAAAGGTAAAAAATTTCATATAAAAAGCAAAATTTGGGTAGAAAATCCTGATGGAGAATTGCTTTTTGGTAAAGGGAAAACAGATATTTTAGAATTAGTAGGAGAATGTGGAAGTATTTCCCAAGCGGCTAAACAACTAGGGATTAATTATAAAAAAGCTTGGCTTTATATACAGGATTTAGAAAAAAATATGAAAGAAGAATTGCTTATTGCTAAAAAAGGAAGGGGAAGTCAATCAGGTAGCAAACTTACTCCTAGAGCTTATGAGTTAATTCAAAATTTTAAAATTTTACAACAAGATGTAGAAGAATACACCAATAAACGCTTTAAAGAATTATTTTTCAAAAAAAATCAAGAAAAAGACAAAACTTAATTTGAATACAAGTTATAACAATATATCATTAAATAAAAAAGGTAAAAAATGAAAATTGATTGTAGAGATTTAGCTTGTCCGCGTCCTGTGATAGAAACAAAAAAAGCTTTAGAAGAGTTAAAAGAAAATGAAAATTTAGAAATTCTTTTAAATTCTCAAGCTTCTAAAGAAAATGTAATGAGATTTTTAAAATCTTTAAATTTGAAATTTAATGTTAAAGATTTAGATGATGAGAGTATTATTAGTATTGTAAAAGATGGCGATATAGCTCAAACTCAAGAACAAAATTTACAAGAATACAATGTATTATTTTTAAAAAGTGATAAAGTAGGCGAAGGGGAGCTTGGAAAAAATTTAATGCTAGGCTTTTTAAAAACTTTAAAAGATTTACCTAATAAACCCGCAAAAATCCTTTGTGTTAATGATAGTGTTTTGATGAATATTGATTGCTCTCATATGGCATTTGAAGCTATGAAAGAACTTGAAAATTTAGGAGTTGAAATTTATAGTTGCGGGGCATGTTTGGAATTTTTTGGCAAAAGCAAAGAGCTTAAAATAGGTAAAATAGGTAATGCTTATGAAATTTTAAATGAACTTTTTGGAAAGGCAAAGATTATTTCTTTATGATATATAAAGATCAAAAACTAACTCAATACGTAAAAGCTGCGGGTTGAGCTGCCAAATTAGACTCGGTGGGTCTTGACAAAATTCTTGGCATTTTAAAACCGCATGAAAATATTTTAAGTGGTATTAATAATAACGAAGATGCAAGTGTTTATAAGCTAAATGAAGATTTAGCTTTAGTGCAAACTCTTGATTTTATCACACCTGTGGCTGATAGTGCGTATCATTTTGGCGCTATAGCTGCTGCAAACGCCTTAAGTGATGTATTTGCTATGGGCGCTGAGGCGATTAATGCTTTAAATATTGTAGGCTTTGATACTTGTCATTTTAATAATGAAATTTTACTTGAAGTTTTAGAAGGTGCTAGAGTTAAGGTTGAAGAAGCAGGAGCTGTGCTAGTAGGTGGGCATACTATAGAAAATGATGAATTTATTTTTGGTCTTAGTGTAACAGGTGTAGTTCATCCTAAAAAATTTATAGCTAACAATGGTGCAAAAGATGGTGATGTGATTTTACTTACTAAGCCTATAGGTAGTGGTATTATTAGCACTGCTATTAAGGCTGGTTTGCTAGAAAAAGAAAATATTTTAAAAGCAATAGAGCAAATGAGCTTTTTAAATTTATACGCAAGTCGTATTTTAAGGGAATTTAAAAGTCTTAGTGCTTTAAGTGATGTAACAGGTTTTGGTCTTTTGGGGCATTTAAAAGAAATGTTAAATAAAGAGATTATGATAGAAGTATATAAAAATGAAATTCCTTTGATGGATGGAGTTTTGTCAATGGCTAATATGGGGATTATCCCAGCAGGAGCTTATAAAAATAAAGATAGTCTAAAAAATTGGATTGAAAATTTAAACGAAAAAGATGAGGATATAGTATATTTTGATCCTCAAACTTCAGGTGGACTTTTAGCTACCATAAATGAAAATGAAGCAAATAAAGCTTTAAAAATCCTAAAAGATCACAATATTGAAGCAAAGATTATTGCTAGATGTGTAAAAAATACTCATAATTATTTATTATTACGCTAATATTTTATTTACAATTAAAAATATATGTTTATATTTGTTACTTTTTCACATAAAAAAATAAATTATAAATAAATATATGTTGATTTTCGTTGCATTTTTTGTATCATAAATACATATTAACTATTAAAGTGGAGGAAAAAATGATACAAAAAGCTTTGCAATTAGCTGAAGAATTACAAAGAAAGATAGAAAGTAATATCTCTCAAAGCGAAAAAGAATTTCATGCCAAAATGCAAAAACTTTTAAACAACCCTAAAAATAAAGTAATGTTGATCGAGCTTTTAGATCGCTCTTTTAGATGTAAAGATAAAAGTGCTAGTTTTGAGCTGATAGAATATACTTTAAACAAATATGGCATAGCAGATTTTTTTAGTGCTTTTGAAAAATTTTTACTTTTTTCATTTTTAAATTTTGGAAAATTTGCACCAACTCTTAGTGTGCCATTTTTCATTAAGCATTTAAGAGAAGATACCAAAGCTATGGTTTTAGATGCAAATCCTAGTGTTTTAGAGCCTCATATGCGCAAAAGAAAAGATGAGGATAAAATCACTTTAAATGTAAATTTAATCGGTGAAGAGGTTTTGGGTGAAGCTGAGAGTGCTTATAGGATGAAAAAATATGAAGAAGCATTAAAAACAAGCTATATTACTTATATTTCTATTAAAATTACTACCATTTTTTCCCAAATCAATATTATTGATTTTGAATACTCTAAAGACGAAGTGGTGAAAAGATTGGATAAATTATATGCTCTTGCTTTAGAGGAAGAAAAAAAGCAAGGTGTGTCTAAATTTATCAATCTTGACATGGAAGAATTTAGAGATTTAGAATTAACCGTTGAAGCTTTTATGGAGAGTGTTGCAAAATACGATATTAAAGCAGGTATTGTTTTGCAAGCTTATTTACCTGATTCTTATGAGTATTTGAAAAAACTTTTTGCTTTTTCAAAAGAAAGAGTTTTAAAAGGTATGAAGCCTATAAAAATTCGCTTTGTTAAAGGAGCGAATATGGAAAGTGAAGAAACTATAGCTTCACAAAGAGGTTGGGCTCTACCTACTTTTTATAAAAAAATTGACACCGATAGTAACTATAAAAAAATGCTTGATTTTGTCTTAGAGGGAGATAATCATAAATATATTAATGTAGGTATTGCAAGCCATAATTTATTTGAAATTGCTTATGCTTATACTAGAATTTCACAAGCTGGAGCTTTATCATCTTTTACTTTTGAAATGCTTGAAGGTATGAGTTTGCAATGTTCTTATGAGCTTTCTAAAATGCATGATCTTATACTTTATGCTCCAGTTTGTGATGAAGCACATTTTAATAATGCTATTGCATATTTAGTAAGAAGACTTGATGAAAATACTAGTGAAGATAATTTTATGAGGTATTTTTTCAATCTTAAAGTTAATGATAAAAATTGGCAAATACAAAAAGAATTATTTATAAAATCCTTAGAAGGCGTTGCTAGTTTGGATAATTCTACTCATAGAACTCAAGATAGAAACAATGAAACAAAGGCTATTAGTTCTTATGAGAGTAAAGAATTTAAAAACGAACCTGATACAGATTTTATCTTAAAAGCAAATAGAGAGTGGGCTAAAAATATAAGAACTAAATATGAAAATTTAGAAAATTATGATGTATATCCGGTTGCAAAAGAGGAAATTAAAAACGAAAATTTACAAGTAGTAGAAGTTAAAGATAAAATCAAAAATCGCACTATAGGTAAAGCATATTTAGCAGGCCAAAAAGAGATTAAACACGCTTTAGATGTAGCTAAGAGCTCAAATTTTAGTGATTTAAGTCATGATGAAATTTATAAAATTTTAGCAAAAACTGCCCAACTTGTTAGAGATCGTAGAGGAGATTTAATAGGTATAGCAGCCTTAGAAGTAGGAAAAACTTTCTTAGAAATTGATCCTGAAGTAAGTGAGGCTATAGACTTTTTAGAATTTTATCCGCATTCTTTGGAAAAACTAAAAGAGCAAAACCCTAATACTACTTTTAAAGCAAAAGGTATAGGTGTGGTGATTGCGCCATGGAATTTCCCAGTGGGTATTTCAGTAGGAACCATAGCAGCACCTTTAGCTGCAGGCAATAGAGTGATATATAAGCCATCATCTTTATCAATGCTAACAGGTTATATGCTTTGTAAATGTTTTTGGGATGCAGGAATTCCTAAAGATGCTTTGATTTTTTTACCTGCTAAAGGTAGTGATATATCAAAATACTTGCTCGTTGATCAAAGTGTAAAATTTTCAGTATTAACCGGTGGGGAAGAAACTGCTTATGCAATGCTCAAAGCCAATCCAACTTTACTTTTAAGTGCTGAAACAGGTGGTAAAAACGCAACTATTGTTTCTAAATTTGCTGATCGTGATAGTGCGATTAAAAATATCATTCATTCAGCATTTTCAAATTCAGGTCAAAAATGCTCTGCTACTTCTTTACTTGTTTTAGAAGAGGAAGTTTATGAAGATGAAGAGTTCAAAAAGACTTTGGTAGATGCTGCTAGTTCTATGGCGGTTGGAAATCCTTTTGCATTTAAAAATAAACTTGGAGCTTTAGCAGATAAGCCAGATGCAAAATTACAAAAAGCTTTAGATGAGTTAGCTCCATATGAAAGTTGGGCTTTAAAACCTAAATTTATAGATGATAATCCTTATCTTTTAACTCCAGGGATTAAGTATGGTACTAAAAAAGGTGATTTTACACACATGAATGAGCTTTTTGCACCAATTTTAACTGTGATGAAAGCAAAAGATTTAAAAGAAGCTATTGATATAGTAAATTCAACAGGTTATGGACTTACAGCAGGATTTGAAAGTTTAGATGAGAGAGAATGGGAGTATTTTCATACTCACATAGAGGCAGGAAATATTTATATTAATAAACCAACAACAGGAGCTATAGTTCTTAGACAGCCTTTTGGTGGTATTAAAAAATCAGCCATTGGTTTTGGTAGAAAGGTTGGAATTTATAATTACATCACTCAATTTTTAGATATAGAGCAAAGTCAAGCTGATCAAAATGTTTTGGACAATGAATTAGTATCAAATTTAAATGCTTTAAGCTTAGATTTAAATGAAAAAGATAAAGCCGATTTTGAAGTCGTTAAAGCTATGGCAAGAAGTTATGCTTATCATGCAAAGCATGAATTTGCAAGTGCGAAAGATTATGTCAATATAAGAGGCGAGGATAATCTTTTCTCTTATACAAAGGTTAAAAATATCGCTTATAGAGTGCATAAAGATGATAGCTTAAAAGATATTTTGGGAGTTATTTTAGCAGCTAGTGTGCTAAATATTGATCTTATTTTAAGTTATGATGAGCATGAAAAAATAGATCTTGTACAAAAGATTAATCAAAAAATTAGCTCTAAAACTTTATTCCTTAAAGAAAGTAAAGAAAATTTCATTAACAAGATAGCTAATTATGAAAGAATCCGTTATTTTGCTCCATTGGATGTTAATGATGAAATTTTCATAAAAGCAGCAAGTTGTGCAAAAATCATCGCTAATGCTAAGCCTTTAATAAACGGACGTTTTGAGTTGCTTTTATATCATAATGAAAAAGCTTTAAGTATATCTTTCCATCGTTATGGAAATCTAGGCATTCGTGCTTTAAAATAATATAAAAAGGAGATAAAATGGAGGTTGTTCAAATTAATACTCAAATTGCGATAATGTTTGTCGCATATTCAGCATTAATGCTTTTTATCGGATTTTATTTTTATAAACAAAATAAAAATTCAGAGGACTATTTTTTAGGTGGGCGTTCTATGGGACCGGTGGTTTCTGCACTTAGTGCAGGAGCTTCTGATATGAGCGGTTGGCTTTTAATGGGTTTACCAGGAGCTTTATATGTAAGCGGTTTGGCTGAAAGTTATATTGCAATAGGTCTTAGTATAGGAGCATTTTTAAACTGGGCTTTTGTAGCAAAAAGACTTAGAATTTATACTAGTGTGATTGCAAATTCTATTACAATTCCTGATTATTTTGAAACAAGATTTGATGATGATAAGCATATATTAAGAGTGGTTTGTGCTATTGTTATTTTGATCTTCTTTACTTTTTATGTTTCTTCGGGGCTTGTAGGTGGGGCAAAACTTTTTGAAGCAACTTTTGGAATTCAATATGATTATGCACTTACTACAGGAACTGTGATTATAGTTGCTTATACATTTTTGGGTGGATATAAGGCAGTTTGTTGGACAGATTTAATTCAAGGTTTATTAATGATGAGCGCCTTGATTGTTGTGCCTATAGTGATGATTTATCATTTGGGCGGATTTAGTGAAGCTGTTAATATAGTTAAAGAAATCAAGCCAAATACTTTTTCCATGGGAGAAGGGTTGAGCTTTTTGGGTATAGTTTCAGCACTTTCATGGGGACTTGGATATTTTGGTCAACCGCATATTTTGGTACGCTTTATGTCTATAAGATCAACTAAAGATATCCCAACTGCTACTTTTGTAGGAATTTCTTGGATGGTTATATCTTTAATTGGTGCTTGTTTGATAGGTATTTTAGGTATAGCTTATGTGAGTAAATTTGAGCTTAGTTTGCAAGATCCTGAAAAGATTTTTATCGTAATGTCACAATTACTTTTTAATCCTTGGATAGCAGGCATTTTACTTAGCGCTATTTTAGCAGCTATCATGAGTACAGCAAGTTCACAATTGCTTGTTTCAAGTTCAACTATAGCAGAAGATTTTTATAAAAGAATTTTTAATAAAGAAGCATCTAATAAAACAGTGATGACTTTGGGTAGATTTGGTGTTTTAGCAGTAGCTGTGATAGCTTTTATCATTTCTACTGATAAAAACTCAAGTGTATTAAGTATAGTAGCTTATGCTTGGGCAGGATTTGGAGCAAGTTTTGGTTCTGTAATGCTCTTTTCGTTATTTTGGTCAAAAATGACAAGATATGCTGCTATTGCAGGTATGATTACTGGTGCAGTTGTAGTTGTAGCATATAAAAATTTCTTGGCCGAGTGGCTTAATTTTCCTATTTATGAAATCATTCCGGGATTTTTAGCTGCTTCTGTTGTGATTGTTTTAGTGAGTTTGGTAACTAAAGTGCGCCCAGGAACTAAAGCAGCTTATGAAACAATGTTAAAACATCTTTAATATATATTCAAAAGCCTTTAAGGCTTTTGAATTAAAAATCTAAGCGTTGGGCCATCTTGATTTATTTCTAGAATTTCAAAACCACGATTTTTAGCATCTTGAGGTATAGAATTGATACTTTGCGGACAGTCGCATAAAATTTCTAAGATTTCACCTGATTTTAGTTCTTTTAAGGCATCAATAGTAGCTATAGCAGGATATGGACAAGCCTCACCTTCTAAATTTAAACTATAATGAATAATCATATTTTTCCTTTTTTATTTTGTTTGAAAAAGAATGATTTTTTAAACTTTAATATAAATAAAAATAAAATTGCAAATAAAGTTAAATTGATTACTAAGCCATTAAAATAACCAAATTCATTTAAAAGATGAATCTTTACTCCATCTATTAAGAAATTTGGAAAATAATCGTAACTTAAAGCTAATATCATAGTACCAATAATATTTGCAATACCCACTATAATAAAATGACTTTGTCCTTCACAAGCTCTATACATCCAGCCACACTCGCATCCTCCGGCAAAAACTATCCCAAAGCCAAATAAAAAAGCACCTAAAGCAATATTTGGTGATATTTCTATTATTTTGCTAGTGTGTCCTTGTAAGATAAAAGCAAAAGCTATTAAACAAGCTATGATCATACCTATTAAAGCACCCTTTATGGCATTATCTCTACCAAATAAAAATAAATCTCTAAAGCAAGAAGTGAAGCAAATTTGAGCTCTAGATATGATAAAACCAAAAACAAAGCCAAATATTAGCGCTAAGGGGAGAATACCTTCTTTGTTTTTAATATTTAAAGGTTGTTTTTGTATTATAAATCCAACATAAGCAATAAAAATTATAAATAAAATAAGTCCTGTATAAAAATATATCTTTGCGGTTTTATTTTGTGTTTTTAATGGTTGGTTTTCTTTACAAACGCGTTGTAATTTGGCTTTTGGCTTAAAAAGTGCTAGGTTGCAAACTTTAACAGCTAAATAAATCCCTAAAATCATAAACAAAGTAAAAACCCAAGTATGTAAAGAAAAATAAGGCAAGCCTGTAAAAAAATTTGCTAGGTTGCAACCAAAGGCAAGTCTTGCACCAAATCCAGATAAAATTCCGCCTATAATAGCTTGAAAAATTCGAATTTTGCTAGCAGGTAAGCGCCATTTGAATTTATTTGCTAAAAACGCAGCGCTTAAACACCCTATAAACATACCTATAAGCATAATACCATCAATTCTTGTTAAGGGAGTGCCACTTAAATTTTGCTTTTGATAATAAGAATAAGAGCTTAAGTCTATACCAAAAAATTCTAAAAACTCTCCACCCCAGCGTGTCATTTCGCCAGTGACTGCCCAAACACTACCAAAAATTCCAAAATAAATAGCACTTAAAATTCCAAGCATGATCATGCCTTTGGAATTATCCCAAAAATTTATAAAAAAAGATTGTTTGAAAGAATGCATTGTTGTATCCAAAAATTGTGATTGTCAAAACTTGACACTAAAATAAAGTGTTATTATAGCTAAGAAATTTGATAAGAAAATAAAACAAAGTCTCCCATAACTTTAGATATTTAATTTTTATTTTAATTAAAAATATTAAGATATAATAATTATTAATCTAGCGATGGTTGTTAAATAGTTGGAGATTGGTTATGAAAGAATATATTGTATACCAAATTGATGCTTTTACTAGAGAAAAATTTTATGCAAATCCTGCTGGAGTCGTAGTAAATGCAGATGGTTTAAGTGATGATTTAATGCAAAAAATCGCAAGAGAACTTAATAATTCAGAAACAGCTTTTGTTTTTAAAAATCCAAATAATAATTTTTCACACGAGGTAAGATTTTTCACTCCAAGTACTGAAGTTCCTATATGTTCGCATGCTACTATTGCAACGCATTATGCTTTAGCTTTAGAAAAAAATATTAGTCAAAATACTATTTTTGAACAAAAATGCAAGGCAGGCGTTTTTGATGTTGAAGTAAAAATAGAAGATGATAATTATTTTATGACTATGACTTATGACGAGATTGAATTTTTAAATAAATTAAATCAAAAAGAGATAGAAATTCTAACCAAAGCACTAGGTTTAAAAGAAGAGGATTTGATTAAGGAATTACCAATACAAGTAGTTTCTACAGGACATTCTAAAGTTTTAATAGCTATAAAAGATTATCATGTTTTAAATGCTTTAAAGCCTAATATGCAAGAGTTAGCAAAGCTTAGTGAATGTATAGACTGTAATGGATATTTTGTTTTTACTTTTGATACTAAAGAAGAAAATATTTTAACACAAGGAAGGATGTTTGCACCAGCTATTGGTATAAATGAAGATCCAGTTACTGGAAATGCACATGCACCTTTAGCTCCCTTTTTGCACAAATATAAATTTTCAAACATAAAAGGTACTTTTTCATTTTATGCTAAACAAGGAAAAGCTATAGGACGAGAAGGAAAGATTTTAGTAGAATTTTTCCCTAAAGAAAATAAAGTTAAAATTACAGGTGAGGCAGTTGTTGTTTTTAAAACAAAGTTGTTTATTTAATTTTTATTTCAATTAAAAATATTAAGATATAATATCTTTTTTGGAAGGTTAGCTTATCTGGTGATGGCCACTGACTTCAAATCAGATGAAAGAGTAGTTGACTACTTTTTGGGGAGTTCGATTCTCTCACCTTCTCGCCAAATTTAAGTCAAAATGGAGTTTTTTATGAGTAAAGCAGATATTGTCGTTGGTATCCAATGGGGTGATGAGGGTAAAGGTAAGATAGTTGATAAGCTATGTGAAAATTATAATTATGTTTGCAGGAGTGCAGGTGGACATAATGCAGGTCACACCATATGGGTTGATGGTATAAGATATGCTTTACATTTAATGCCATCAGGTGTTTTAAATAAGCAATGTATTAATGTCATAGGTAATGGAGTTGTAGTTAATCCTGATGTGCTAATTAGCGAAATGGCTCAATTTGAAAATTTAGAAGGAAGATTATTTATAAGTGATAGGGCTCATTTAAATTTAAATCATCATGCTTTGATTGATCAAGCAAGAGAAAGACTTAAAGGCGATAAAGCTATAGGAACAACAGGTAAAGGTATAGGGCCAAGCTATGAAGATAAAATAAGCCGTAATGGACATAGAGTAGGGGAATTGCTAGAGCCTGAAAAACTTTGTGAAAATTTAATGAAAGATTTTGAACTTAAAAAAACTTATTTTGATGTTTTAGGTATTGCAATGCCTAGTTATGATGAAATTTTAAAAGATTTAAAACGCTTTAAAGAAGTTTTAGCACCATATATTACAGATACTACAAGAATGCTTTGGAAGGCTTTAGATGAGGATAAAAAAGTATTATTAGAAGGTGCGCAAGGATCAATGCTTGATATTGATCATGGAACTTACCCTTATGTAACTAGTTCAACGACTATCTCAGCTGGAGCTTTAAGTGGTTTGGGATTAAATCCAAAAGAAATTGGAAAAGTTATAGGTATAGTAAAAGCTTATACAACAAGAGTGGGAAATGGAGCTTTTCCAAGTGAAGATTTAGGTGAAGATGGTGAAAAAATAGGACTTATTGGTAAAGAAATCGGAGTAAGCACAGGTAGAAAAAGAAGATGTGGTTGGTTTGATGCGGTTGCGGTAAGATATACTGCAAGATTAAACGGCTTAGATACTTTATCATTAATGAAACTTGATGTGTTAGATGGTTTTGAAAGTGTTAAAATTTGTAAAGCTTATGAGTATAAAGGACAAGAAATAGACTATGTGCCTTGTGATTTAGAAAATGCTAAACCTATTTATGAAGTAATGGAAGGTTGGGACAAAGTTGCAGGGATTAGAGATTATGATTTATTGCCTGAAAATGCAAAAAAATACATTAAACGTTTGGAAGAATTAAGTGGTGTTAAAGTAGGCTATATCTCTACAAGTCCCGAAAGAGAAGATACTATCATTTTATGAAAAGCAAATATTCTTCTGTAATTAAGCTTAGAAAACAACAGCTTGATAAAGCAGAAGCAAATTTAACCAAAACAAGACAAAAGCTTTTGCAGTGCGAAGAAGAGCTTAAGGAAGCCTCAAAAACTTGCGAAAGCTTAACTTTAGCCGATAAGGGCTCGATAGCTTTGTTAAGATCGTCTTTAAAATTGCAAGAAATTGCAAGAGAAGGCAAGCAAAGGGTCAAACAAAAATTAGATTTAACCAAAAAAGAATTAGCACATCATCAGCATTTATATAAAAAAGCTCATTTGGAATTTGAAAAAATCAAAGTTTTAGAAAATGAAGAATTAAAAAAGATTCAAAAAGCTTTACAAAAAGAAGAGGAAAAGTTTATAGATGAACTTGCCATAACAAGGCATTTTAATAAGGATAAATCATGAAAAAAATAATATATTTCTTTATTTTTATAGTAAGTATTTTACATGCTCAGCAAAATTGTGAGCAGTATTTCGAAGCTAGAAAAGAACAAATGCAAGAACAAATTAGAGAATATGATGAAGCAAGACAAAGTTTAGAGGCATATAGAGCATCTTTTGAAGCTTTACAAAAAGAAAAAATGCAAGCTTTGGTGCAAAAAGAGGCTGATATTAATGCAAGTTTAGAACAAATCAAAACCTTAAAAGAACAAAATGAGCGTATGTTGAAAGCAACTAAAGAAAATCTTCAAGCGATTAATGATAAAACTATGGGGCGTATCACAGAAATCTATGCAAAAATGAAAGATGTGGCTGTTGCAGGTATATTAAGTGAAATGGAACCTGATGAAGCTTCAAAAATTCTACTTTCGCTTGATCCTAGAAAAATTTCATCTATTATGGCAAAAATGGAACCTAAGAAAGCTTCAGACTTAACATTGCTTTTAAAAAATTTAGATCAAAATGCAAGTTTGCAGTAAGTTTTAAGCAGTTTTTACCTTTTTTTTAGTATTATTTCAATAAAAATAAAAAGGTGAATAAATGCGTATCAAACCAGCTCATATACCTTATATAGCAAATAAAATAATACTTGATTTAATGCACTCTTCTTTTGTAAAAATCAAAGATGATAGTCAAAAACTTTTAAAAATAGCAAAAGAAATTATAGAAATAGATGTTTTAAACGAGCGTAAACTTGATGAAAAAGCAAAAGAGCTTTTAGAAAGTCAAGAGGATGAAATAGAGTTTATGCAAATAGATAGAAAAAGTATGTTTTGGATGATTAAGAAAAAACTAGCAAGTGAATTTAAATTTATGCTTGATAGTGAAGATAGATATAACAACCTTTCTCATAAAATTTTAGAAAATTTAGTAGAAGAGGACTTGATAAATTATAATGTATCAGAAAATCGTGTGAAAAATTTGATTTTTTCAAGTATTATGTCTTATTTAAAAGAGTATGAAAATTTAGAAGATTTAGTCTATGAAAAAATTTCAAATTATAAAAGAAAACTTATCCCAGGTTCTGAAGAATATGAATTGGTATTTGAAAAGTTATATCAAGAAGAGCTTAGAAAAAAGGGGCTTTTATGAAAGCATATATTTATATAGAAAATGATGTTTTTTTAAGCGCAAAAGCTTTTGGGGAAGGTGGAACTTTTTTTGGTGAGCTTGTTTTTAATACCTCTTTAACTGGTTATCAAGAGATTATTTCTGATCCTTCATATGCGGGTCAATTTGTAGTTTTTTCAATGCCAGAAATTGGTATAGTTGGTGTTAATGATGAAGACAATGAAAGTAAAGAAATTTTTGCTAGCGGTATGATTATAAGAGAATTAAATGAAGATTATTCTAATTTTAGAGCTAATAATTCTTTAAATGCTTATTTGAAAAACCATGGCAAAATAGGACTTTGTGAAATTGATACAAGATTTTTAGTTAAAATGATTAGAGATCAAGGCAATTTAAGAGCCGTTGTTTCTACTGAAATCAAAGACAAAGAAGAACTTAAGAAAATGCTTCTTTCTAGTGCTAAAATCGATGAGGTAAATTATGTAGCTCAAGTTAGCACTAAAAGCTCTTATAAGCATAGTAAAGGTGCTTGGGATCATAGCAAAAAAGCTTATGAGAACGTAAAAGCAAGTGGTAAAAAAGTAGCTGTGATTGATTATGGTGTAAAAGAAAATATTTTAAATGAACTTGTAAGTGTAGGACTTGAAGTAGAAGTTTTTCCTTATAATACAAAAGCAAAAGATTTGATTGATTTATATCAAAAAGGTGTAATTCATGGGGTATTTTTATCCAATGGACCAGGTGAGCCAAAAATTTTAAAAGATGAAATTGCAGAGATAAAAAAATTAGCAGAAGCAAAAATTCCTATGCTAGGTATTTGTTTAGGACACCAACTTTTAAGTAATGCTTTTGGTTATGAAACTTATAAGATGAAATTTGGTCAACATGGTGCAAATCATCCAGTAATCAATCTTACAAATAATACAGTAGAAATTACAGCACAAAATCACAACTATAATGTTCCTGAAGAAATAGCAGAGGTTGCAACTATTACTCATAGAAATTTATTTGGTGATAATGTAGAGGGTGTAAGATATAAAAACTATCCTATTATATCAGTACAACACCATCCAGAAAGCTCATCAGGGCCACATGAGAGCAAGTATATCTTTAAAGAATTTTTAGAGCTTTTGTGAATTTAGATTTCATTGCTTTAGTGAGTATAGCTTTTCTTTCTAGCTTTGGACATTGTTATGGAATGTGCGGAGGTTTTGTTTTAGCTTATACTCAGCTTTCAAAGCAAATAAAACTTCCTTTTTCTCTTTTAATCTTTTCTTATCATTTATCTAGAATTTTTGCTTATGTTTGTTTAGGCGTGTTTTTTGGATTTTTTGGAAATTTATTTTATTTTAGTGAATTTGCAAAAGGTATAATGCTTTTTGCTATCGGGATTTTTATGGTAGTTTTAGCTTTTGCTTTAATTTTTAAAGGAAAATTTTTAGCTTTTTTTGAAAGCTCTTTAATTTTTGATTGTGTCATTAAAAAAAATATTTCAAGATTAATTCAAAACAAGTCTTTAAAAAGTACTCTTTTTTTGGGATTTTTAAATGGTTTTGTGCCTTGTGGATTGGTGTATTTTTATATAGCCTTTGGTATGAGTGCGCAAAATGTCTATTTAGCGGCATTAATTATGCTTATTTTTGGACTTTCAACCTTACCTGCTTTGATATTTTTTGCTTATTTTTCTAAAACACTAAATGAAAAATTTCAAAAAATAGCTAGTTTGATTTCTTATATTTTAATCTTTTTTTACGGTATGTATTTTTCTTATACTGGTTTTATGCTCACGCGATAACATTATTATTTATTAATAAATAATAAATAATTAGACATAATTTAAGCTAAAAAAGATATTAAATATCATATAATATAAAGATTGCATATTTGCAGAAAAAAAATTAAGGAGAGGAAATGCACCCAGGAAATGCATTAAACTATGACTATACGGTTGCTAAATATTTTATGTTTGCTACCTTATTGTTTGGTGTTATTGGTATGGCTATTGGAACGCTTATTGCCTTTCAAATGGCTTATCCGGATTTAAACTATTTAGCCGGTGAGTATGGTACTTTTTCAAGACTTAGACCATTGCACACTTCAGGTGTAATTTTTGGTTTTATGCTCTCAGGAATTTGGGCTACTTGGTATTATATTGGTCAACGCGTGCTAAAAGTTAGTATGGCAGAATCAAGCTTTTTAATGTTTGTTGGTAAATTACATTTTTGGCTTTATATGATTACTATGATTATAGCTGTTATTACTTTGTTTGCAGGTGTTAGTACTTCAAAAGAATACGCAGAGCTTGAATGGCCACTTGATATATTGGTAGTTTTAGTTTGGGTTTTATGGGGTGTAAGCATTTTTGGACTTATTGGAATTCGCCGTGAAAAAACTTTATACGTTTCACTTTGGTATTATATAGCTACTTTTTTAGGTATAGCAATGCTTTATCTATTTAATAATATGGCTGTACCAACATACTTTGTAAGTGGAATGGGCGATTGGTGGCATAGTGTTTCTATGTATGCAGGAACAAATGATGCGTTAGTTCAATGGTGGTATGGACACAATGCTGTTGCATTTGTATTCACTGTTGGTATTATTGCTCAAATTTATTATTTCTTGCCAAAAGAAAGCGGTCAACCAATTTTCTCTTATAAATTATCTTTATTTGCATTTTGGGGCTTAATGTTTGTTTATCTATGGGCAGGTGGACACCACTTGATTTATTCTACTGTACCTGATTGGATGCAAACTATGGGTTCAGTTTTTTCAATTGTGCTTATTTTACCTTCTTGGGGTTCAGCAATTAATATCTTACTTACTATGAAAGGTGAGTGGAGTCAATTAAGAGAAAGCCCATTAATCAAATTTATGATTTTAGCTTCAACTTTCTATATGTTCTCAACTTTGGAAGGTCCTATTCTTTCTATTAAATCAGTTAATGCATTAGCGCACTTTACAGATTGGATTCCAGGACATGTTCATGATGGTACTTTAGGTTGGGTTGGCTTTATGACCATGGCTGCACTTTATCACATGGTACCTAGAATGTTTAAAAGAGAGTTATATAGCAAATCATTAATGGAAGCTCAATTTTGGATTCAAACCACAGGTATAGTATTGTACTTTAGTTCTATGTGGATAGCAGGTATTACTCAAGGTATGATGTGGAGAGCTACAGATGAGTATGGTAACTTACTTTATACTTTCATCGATACTGTTGAAGCTATTATTCCTTACTATTGGATTAGAGCTGTGGGTGGCTTGTTATACTTAGTAGGATTTTTCATGTTTGTTTATAATATTTACAAATCAATCGCAGTGGGTAGAGTACTTGATAAAGAACCAAAAAGTGCTTCACCTATGGCAGCATAAGGAGGAAAAATATGTTTAGTTGGTTAGAAAAAAATCCATTCTTTTTTGCTGTAGCGGTATTTATTGTAATTGCGTATGCAGGTATTGTAGAGGTTTTACCTGATTTTGCTCAAAATGCAAGACCAATTGAAGGTAAAAAGCCTTATACGGTTTTACAACTTGCAGGACGCCATGCTTATATTAAAGAAAGTTGTAATGCGTGTCATTCACAACTTATTCGTCCTTTTAAATCAGAAACAGATCGTTATGGTATGTATTCAGTTAGTGGTGAATATGCTTATGATAGACCATTTTTATGGGGTTCAAAAAGAACCGGACCTGATTTATTGCGTATAGGTAATTTTAGAACTACAGATTGGCATGAAAATCATATGTGGGATCCAGTTTCAGTCGTTCCTGGTTCTATTATGCCAGCTTATAAACATATGTTTAGCAATAATGCAAACATAGAAACAGCTTATGCAGAAGCGCTAACTGTAAAAAAAGTTTTCAATGTGCCTTATGATGTTGAAAATGGTACAAAACTTGGTACTTGGGAAGAGGCTCAAGCAGAAGTTAAAGCAGAAGCTCAAGCTATAGTAGATCAAATGAAAAATCAAGATGTTAAAGATGCGTTTGCTAGAGGCGAAATTAGAGAGATTGTAGCTTTAATCGCGTATCTTAATAGCTTAAAATAGGAAAAACTATGGATTTAGAACTAATAAGAGAGCTACAAGCTTATGGTTTTTTTGCTCTTGTAGTGTTTTTAGTGGTAGTTTTGTATTCTTATTGGTTTCATTTATATAGATCTGAAAAAATAGGTAGAAGAAACTATGAAAAATATGCTGATTTAGCATTGCATGATGAAATCAGCGATCGTGTTTTAGAGCAAAATAAAAGGAGTGCTTAATGCAATGGTTGAACTTACAAGATAATGTTAATTTATTATCTTTTATTGGAGCAATTCTTATCATCTTGATTACACTTGTTGTGGTAGGAAAATTATTTAAAAGTATGAAAGAAGAAAAAAGCCAAGGTGAGCTAAGCGAGCATAGTTGGGATGGTATAGGTGAGTTTAAAAATCCTATACCACTTGGTTGGGCTGTTGTATTTTTCTTAGCTATAGTATGGTGTATATGGTATTTTCTTTGGGGATATCCTTTAAATAGCTATTCTCAAATTGGTGAGTATAATAAAGAAGTACAAGCACATAATGAAAAATTTGCGCAGAAATTTGCAAATTTAAGTGCACAAGATAAACAAGAAATGGGTAAAAATATTTTCTTGGTTCAATGTTCTTCTTGTCATGGAATTACTGGTGATGGTATCAATGGAAAAGCACAAAATCTTAACATTTGGGGTTCAGAAGAAGGACTTATAGAAGTAATTACTAAAGGTTCTAAGGGTATGAATTATCCTATGGGTGAAATGTTAAGTGCAGCAGACAATGGCATAGATGAAGCTGATATCCCTGCAATTGCAGCTTATGTTGCTTCTGAAATTTCAGTGATTAAAAAAACTGAAAATCCTCAGCTTGTAGCAAAAGGAAAAGAACTTTTTGTAACTTGTGCAGTATGTCATGGTGAAGATGGAAAAGGAACTATTGATGGTCAGTTAGTAGCTCCAGATTTAACAAAATATGGTAGTGCTGAATTTGTGGTAGAAGTTTTAAATCGTGGTAAAGCAGGTAGTATAGGTGTAATGCCTCATTTTAATAATGGTTTATTAAACGAGCTTCAAAAAGAAGCAGTTGGCGAATATACAATTTCTCTTTCAAGGGGTGAATAATGGAAAATTCAAATAGATGTGTATTTTCACTTTCAGGTGTTAGTGGAATGTTAATAGCAACTGTTTTATTGTTATCAATTTTAGCTGGACTTACTATTTGGGGTTTAAAAGCACAACAAGATGTAATGCAAAAACCTTATAAATTAGAAAATGCAGAGCAAATTAAAATGTTTGACTCTAAAAGAGAAGAACATATCATCATAAAGGAATGATCATGGCAAAAGTTCTTGAATACTTAATCATAGCTGGCTTAGTTATAGCAGCAGGAATTACTGCTTGGTCAGTTTTAACTGTAAATCATCTTTTTATAGGATGAAAAATACATTTAAAGGCGGTTTTTTAACCGCCATTTTTATTTGTTTTGCTAATTTCTTACATGCTGAAATATTGTTAAATGATAACATCTTAAACACTGCAATAGAGCAAAATATCACTTCAAGTTCTAAACAAATTCGTGAGTTAACTGGAGTAAATATCGCTTTAGCATTAAGCGATAAAAAAGACTTTGAAAGCTTAAAAAACTATGAAGCTAATTTGAACAAGCCATATATTTTACTTGTATTTTCTAAAGCTTCGCATAAGGTAGATATACTTGCAAGTGATGATGCTATGAAGTATTTTGATAAAGAAGGTGTCTTAAGTCCTTATCCTGAAAAAGGAACGATTTTACCTATACTTGCAAATCCTAAACAAAAAGACATTTATAACGCTGCTATTTTAAATGGTTATGCAGATATTGCTGATCAAGTGGCAAATCATTTTAATATAAAGCCTTTTTATGGAAATTCAAATCGTGATACTTTAAATATCATGAGAATTTTAATTTATGGATTTTTGTGTGTTGCGATTTTAATGCTAGTTCAAAGAAAAATCAAAAGGAGAAGATAAATGCAAAATCAAAAAACATTTTGGCCTTATGGTATTTTGATTTCTTTAGGGTTTATTGTTATAGCTTGTATTGTTACGATTTTTGTTGCAAGCAAGGCGCCTGTGTACGAAGATAATTTTTATTTTGATTCTTATCAAAATGTAGAGTTAAATTATAATGAAATTCAAAACAGACAAAAGATTTTTGATGAAAATTTTAAACTAAGCATTAAAGACAAAGAAAGCTTTATACATAAGAAAAATCAAGTTTATTATATCAATGAAGGGCAAAATGAACTTAGGATTGCAATTGAAAATTTAAAAGATTATGACTTAAATAAACTTCAAATTCAAACTTTACTTTCGCGTCCACATACAAATGTAAATGATGAGAATTTACAAGCAAGATTAGAAGGAAATGATTTGGTGTTTGATTTTAATATCAAAGAAAAAGGTGTTTGGCAAATACTTTTAAAAATCACTCAAGATGAAAATAGTGTAGGATTTTTTAAATTCTTTTTACAAACTAGATAATGAAGCTTTTTGTTTTTAGCTCACTAAGAGCTTTAAGAAAGTATTATGAGAAAAAACTGCAGATTGATAGTTTAGTAGAACCGGCTATGAGTATAGCCGAATTTATGCAAAAATTAGTTTTTTCTCCATATTTTCAAGCAACACACTATGAGTGTTTACTTTTGATGAAAAAGGCTTGCGAGCAAACTAAAAATTTAGAGCAAAGTTTAAAAATACCGAGTAATTTTTTTGCTTTCTTAAAGAATAATGCTTATTTATTTAGTTTCTTTAAAGAGCTTAGTTTAGAAAAAAAAGATATCAACTCATTAAAATTTCATGATGCTTATGCTCAATATGAAGAGCATTTGCAAATTTTAGAAGAACTTTTTAAAAATTATCTTACTTTATTAAAAGAGCAAAATTTATATGATGATATTTCTTTGCCACTAGATTATGAAATTAATAGCGATTTTTTAAAAAATTATGATGAGATTATTTTTGATTTTCAAGGTTTTTTAAATGCTTTTGAAGTAGAGCTTTTGTTGAAAGTTAAGGAAGTAATTCCTCTTAAAGTGCAGTTTAATTGCACTAAATTTAATAAAGATTTTTTAAATACTCTTAGCTTTTTACAAGGACTTTATCTTAAGGAAAATCATGCTTATTTGTTTGATGTAAATCAAAAAACAATTTTAAAAGAAGAGTGTTTTTTTAAAGAAAGTAAAATTAGTTACAAAAGTTTTCATTTAAGATCTTTACAAGCTGCTTTTGTTTTTGAAAAAATTAATTCTTTTTTAAAATCTGGTATAAACGCAAAAGATATTGTAGTGATTACTCCTGATGAGAATTTTGTAGATATTTTAAGACTTTATGATAAAAACAATGTTTTAAACTATGCAAGTGGAGAGAGTATTAAAAACACACTTTTTTATCATAGATTAAAGTCTTTGTATGAAAGTGCTAAAGATGATGAGTTTGAGTATGAAGAAAATGAAGAATTTTATGAAAGGTGTAATTTAAACAAACATTTGTGCAATTTACACTTTTTTTCTTCTAACGTTGATTTTGCAGAGTTTAAAAAGCTTTTTGATGAAAATATTTCTTATGATTTTTTTGAGAATTTTATTTTTAATTTGCTAGAAGATAGTGATGAGGAGTTAAAAAATTATATACATCAAGAGCTTATTTTTATCAAGGAACTTGTAAAAACACACAAGTTAAGCTTTGTGCAAATTTTAGAATTATTTTTTATGCAAATTGATGGTATAAAATTAAGTAGTGTTGGTGGTGGTGAAGTTACTGTAATGGGGCTTTTAGAAAGTAGGGGGCTTAGATATGATGGGGTAATTATAGTTGATTTTAATGATGAGTTTATCCCAAAAAGAGTTTCAAGTGAATTATTTTTAAACAATGAAATTCGCAAAAAAGCAGGACTTATCACTCATGCTCAAAGAGAAAATTTACAAAGACATTATTATTATACTTTAATAGCCAAGGCAAAATTAGTTGGAATTTCTTATGTGGAAAATGAAGAAAAAATCAAATCAAGATTTTTAAATGAACTTGAACTTCCACTTTATGAAGATAAAACTTATAGCAATAATGCTTATGTGAAGTATTTTCAAACTTATCCATGTGCTTTTAATCTTGAACCTATTGTAAGTATTAAAGCAAAACATGATTATTTTCAAAGCGATCTTTCTTTTTCAAGATTTCATCTTCTTGTGTATTATGGTTTGGATTATTATTATAAGTATGTTTTAAGATTAAAAGAGCCAAAGACTTTAGATGATACACTTAGAGCAAATGAGTTGGGGAGTTTTATTCATAAGGCTTTAGAACTTTATTATACACAAAAATCTAAAAATCATTTTGATTATGAAGTTTTTATGCAAGTAGTAAAAAGCATTAAACAATACCGAGTTGATGCGCTAAATTTAGCTTTAATACAAACTATATTTAAAGAATTTCAAACACTTGAAAATGAGCATTTTAAGCAAGGTTATGTGGTGGAAAAATGTGAATTTAATCCACCAAGAAAAGAATTTATCACAGAAAATGGAGTGAAAATTCATGCCATAGGCTTTTTAGATAGAGTAGATAATAATGGCAATGAAAGATTGATTATAGATTATAAAAGTGGCAAAGCAGATGAAAAGTCTTATCAACTTGCTTTTTATAAGTTTTTATTAGAAAATCAAAATACCTTATTAAATACAAAAGCTTGTTTTTATGATCTAAAAAATATCAAAATCATACATGAAAATGCTAAAAGTAAGAGCGTACAAGAACTGAAAGATTTACTTAATGAACTTGCTAAAGAACCTTTGGAAAAAGAATTTTTTAATCAAAAAAACGACAATACTTACAGCCCTTATACCATGCTTTATAAAAAGGAGTTTAAACTTTGAGTTATCATTTTGAGCCTTTTTTAGCTTTAGAAGCTAGTGCAGGAAGTGGGAAAACTTTTGCATTAAGTGTGCGTTTTATAGCTTTGGTTTTAATGGGAGCTAAGATTAATGAAATTTTAGCCCTTACTTTTACTAATAAAGCTACAAGCGAAATGAAAGAAAGAGTTTTTAAAACCTTTTTAGAATTTGATGTGCTTGAAAATGGAGAGAATAAAGCAGAGTGTAATGAGCTTATGAAAATGCTAGGTAAAAGCAAAGATGAGCTTATAGCTTTAAGAGAAAAATATAAAGAGGAATTTTTAAGATCTAAGCTTAATATCTACACTTTTGACAGCTTTTTTTCACAAATCATTCGTTCTTTTGCTTTAAATTTAGGTCTTATGAGTGATTTTGACATTATAGAAAGTCAAGATAGTTATAAAAATTTCATTTCTAAATTAGACGAAGAAGAATTAAGAGCTTTAGCTTATTACATTGTCCAAACAAAAAGTAAAAGTGATTTTTTGCAAAATCTTGAAAGTTTGTATGAAAGATCTTGTGAGATAAAATCTATACAAAATGCACATTTTCCAAATAAAACTTTTTTAGAAAAAAGCTTAAGTGAGTTTATAACTTATGCAAGAAATTTAAGCACAGATAAAAACTATCAAAAAAATTTTGAATTTGAAAACACAGAAGATTTCTTTACTAAACCTATTATTTGTGATTTAGATAAAAAGTATTTTGTAAAAGTCATCGATAGTGAATTTTTACAAAAAAGAGCAGAGTTTTTACAAAGCGCAAAAGAGTATTTTACTCAAATGGAAAATTATCGCATTAGTATGCTTGCAAAGCTTTTGAAGCATTTTAAAGAAGCAAAAAATGAAAATAATACCAAGCAAAATGCATTGACTTTTTCAGATATAGCTTTAAAAACTCATGAGTTAATTAGTGATGAGACTAATAAAGATTTGATTTATTTTAGACTTGATGGTTATATTTCGCATTTATTAATTGATGAATTTCAAGATACTAATGTTTTGCAGTATCAAATTTTAAAACCCATCATTGCTGAGCTTGTTTCAGGCGAGGGAGTGAAAAAAAACAGAAGCTTTTTTTATGTGGGGGATAAAAAGCAAAGCATATATGGTTTTAGAGGGGGTAAAAAAGAGCTTTTTGATAAGCTTTTAAAAGATTTTCCACAAATTAAATTAGAGCATTTAGATACTAATTATCGCAGTAAAAAGATTATTGTTGATTATGTAAATGAAGTCTTTAAAGATAAATTTTTTGATAGCTTTTTAAATCCTAGCTTTACTTTGCAAAAAAGCGTTAAAGATGGTGGATATGTGGAAGTTTTACAAAATCATATCCCGCCAAAAAGTTCTTTGCATGAAGCAAGTGGTAAAGAAGTTTTAAAAATCATCCAAAAGCTTTTAGAAAAAGGTATAAAGCTTAGTGAAATTTGCATTTTGGTGTGGATTAATAAAGATGCTACTTTAATGAAAGAATTTCTTGAAGAAAATGACATTAAAGCCTATACGCAAAGCAATGTAGCTTTGATGGATTGTATTAGCGTAAGAGTGCTTTTTGAGTATGCAAAGGCTTGTGTGCTTAAAGATGAGTTTAGCTTGTACTTTGCAAGTAGTATTTTAGAAAAAGAGCTTGAGTTTATAACGCTTGATTTAAACCGCAGTGTAGGTGAGATTTTAAAATACTTAGTACATGTTTTAAAGCTTGATTTAAGCGATGTTAATCTCATCGCATATTTAGAGTATGCAAGTACTTTTGATAATTTTTTTGATTTTTTATTTGCTCCATGCGAGTTGAAGTCTTTACAAGCTCAAGATGATGGAGTAAGTATTATGACCGTGCATAAGTCTAAGGGGCTTGAATTTGAAAATTTAATCGTACTTGATAGACTTAGTAAAAAAGCTCCGGATAATGAAACTTTAATGTTTGAGTATGATTTAGAGCAAGGTTGGGAAGTAAAATACCGACACAGTGCTAGAAAACATCTTGAAGATCAAAATTACAATACCTTTTTAGCTAAAAAAGAAAAACTTCAAGCAGAAGATGAGATAAATTGTCTATATGTGGCGCTTACTAGAGCTAAAAACTCTCTTTTTATTATAAAAAATGATGAGAGTTTTAAAACCTTTAAGAGCTATTTTCAAGGCTATGAGGAAAAACAAATAGGCATAATAGAAGAACAGCTTTCAAAAACAAAAGAGCCTTTAGAAAATTTAGAACAAATAGAAAACTTTGAAGAATTTCAAAAGGTGAATTTGCAGGAAGTTAAAGTAAAAAGTTATCTTTCAAGCACGCAAATACATTTTGGTTTGGCTTTGCATGAGTTTTTGCAATATTTTGACTTTAATACTAAAAGTAATTTTGAATTTTGCAAGCAAATGGTGTATAAAAAATATTGTTTTTACTTAGATGATGAAGGTTTTAATGAGCTTTTTAAAAGACTTACTATGCTTTTAAAAGATGAGAGCTTTAACGCGCTTTTAGCGGGTAAAAAGCTACTAAAAGAGCAAATCATCACTTATAAAGGTGAGCAAAAACAGCTTGATATGCTTGCATTTGATGATAATGAAGCTATCATTATAGACTATAAAACGGGTTTAAATTTAAACGAGCATAAAAAGCAAGTTTTGCTTTACAAAGAAGCCATAGAAAAAATCTTAGCCAAGACTTCTACTAAGGCTTTTTTGGTGTATATTTTAAAAAATAAAGTGGAGGTAATATATGCGTAGTATAGATGAAAAACAATTTTATAATAATGTTTTATCTTTTCATAATCAAACAAAAGAAACAGATAATCATCGATATTTATCTTGGGAGCATTGCTATGAATATTTTTATATCTATAGGAAAGATATAGATTATGATTATGCTTCTTTGATGTTATCTTTTTATTTAGCTAGTTGGGGTATGTATAGGGGTTCTTCTTTTTTATTGCGCCATGATTATAAAATATATAAAACAATGTTAGAAGAGTTGTTGGTTATTGATTTATGGGATAAGCATGATTGGAGTCAAATAATCAAAGCAAATGAAATTATAGAAAGAAAATTATCACCCTATAAAAATAATAAAGAAGATAAAAATAATAAAAACAAAATTAGCAATACACTGATCACAAAAATTTTGTTAGGAATTTTTGGCTGTACTCCTGCTTACGATAGATTTTTTACAAATGGTTTAAGACAATACAATAGTAAAAATAGCAATGAGATATCGATAAGTTATGGTGAAAATAGCTATAAAGGAATTGTAGACTTGATAGATAGATGTAAAAGTAACTTTGAATTTCCAAAAATAAAATTAAAATTCAATGAAGATATATACTATCCGGATATGAAAATTATGGATATGTATTTTTGGATTTTAGGACAACAAAAGCTTTAAATATTCTTAAATTAAGTATTAATTAAGTTAAAATAATTATAATCTCATTTTTAAAAAAATTTTTGGCAAAGGTAAGATGATGACAAAGATAACAAAGCCAAACGAAGTAAAACGCGAATGGATCGTTTTAGATGCTGAAGGAAAGCGTTTTGGTCGTCTTTTAACGGAAGTAGCGACTATTTTAAGAGGTAAAAATAAACCTTGCTATACTCCAAATGTTGATTGTGGAGATTATGTAATCATTATCAATGCTTCTAAAGCAGTTTTCACAGGTGCAAATAAAGCAGAAGATAAACTATACCACAGACATTCAGGGTATTTCGGAAGCGTAAAAAGTGAAAAATTTGGTGATTTATTAGAAAAAAATCCAGTTAAATTATATAAATTAGCAGTTCGTGGTATGCTACCTAAAACAAACCTAGGTAGAGCTATGCTTAAAAAATTAAAAATTTATGCAGGTAGCGAACATCCTCATACTGCTCAAATTGCTAATAAAGGAAAATAATCATGGCAACAACATACGCAACAGGTAAAAGAAAAACCGCTGTAGCTAAAGTTTGGGTAAAAGCTGGTAGTGGTAAAATCATCGTTAATGGTATGGATTTAAACACTTGGCTTGGTGGACATGAAGCTATAAAATTAAAAGTAGTTCAGCCTTTATTAGTAACTAAACAAGAAACTTCTATGGACATTAAAGCAACAACTTTAGGCGGTGGCTACAGCGCTCAAGCTGAAGCTTTAAGACATGGTATTTCAAGAGCTTTAGCTGCTATGGATGCAGATTTTAGAGCATTATTAAAACCAAAAGGACTTCTTACTAGAGATAGCAGAACTGTTGAGCGTAAAAAATACGGTCGCAGAAAAGCAAGAAGAAGCCCACAATTCTCTAAACGTTAATTTTTTGGATCCATTTTTTGGATCCATTCTCTCTTTCATTTTTTAAAATCACATTTTTTTATATATTTTTATTTTGTTTAAAATCAAAGGATTTTTTGTTTAGAATAAACTTTTATAATTTCAAAGTCCGATCAGGGAAACCTCCTTTTTGTAGTAAATTTAAGCCCCTTACCCAAAGGGGCTTATTTTATTTTAATATTCTTTTTATATAATATATCCCATTTATTTTAATTTTTAAGGATAGTTTATGAAAAAAATTATAAGCTTAGTTAGTTTAGCTAGTGCTTTATTTGCTTTTGACACTAGTAAAATAGAAATCACTCCAACTTTTAATTATACAACACCAGAAGGAAATTTAGATCTTAAAAATTATGGCGGAGTGGGTTTAAGATTTGGTTATCATTATGATGATTTATGGATAGATCAAGCTGAGCTTGGTTTAGAATATTATGATAATGCAAAATACAATAATCCAAACGATAATACACACACAGATACTAGTATTTCAAGGTTTTATATAAATGCTATTAAAGGAATTGATTTAGCTAATCATGTATATTTATATGGTTTGTTAGGAACAGGTTATGAGTATTTAAGCCATGGAGCTTATGAAAATAAAAGCGGTATGTTTGCTCAATATGGTGCGGGTTTTAAATTTGCACTTGGAGAAGATTTGGCTTTAAGACTTGAAGCAAGAGATCAAATTAAATTCAATAATGGTGAGCATAATTTGATTTCTAGTGTTGGTTTGAGTTTTTATTTTGGCAATAAAGCTCCAAAAACTCCTCAAACCACAACTAAACAAATCGAAGAAAAACCACAAACAATACAAATTGATAAATCATGTCCAGAACCAAGAAAAGGTGCTTTGCTTGATCATATAGGTTGTGAAAAAACAATAGCGCTCGAAGGGCATTTTGGATTTGATCAGACTGATATAAATCCTGAGTTTGCGCAAAAAATTCAAGAAGTAGGTAAGGTTTTAGAGGAAAATCCTCAATATTATACTATTTTAGAAGGTCATACAGATAACATAGGCCCTAAAGCTTATAATCAAAAATTATCATTAGAGCGTGCTAAGGTAGTTGCAAAAGAACTTGAAAAAACAGGTGTCACTAAAGAAAAAATTGCAACTAAAGGCTATGGTTTTGATAAGCCAAAAGCAAGCAATGATACCAAAGAAGGCCGTGCGCAAAATAGACGTGTGGAAGCAAAATTTTTCATTAAAGAATAAGCTTTGTTGAAAAAGACGATTTTACTTGACTTAGATGGCACTTTGATAGACTCTACAAGTGCCATTTTAGATGGTTTTGATGCTGCTTTTAAAGCTTTTGGTGAGCCTTTAAGAGATCATGAAGCCATTAAAGCTTTAATAGGCTTTCCTTTAGATGCAGCTTTTGAAAAACTTGGAGTGCCAAAAGAAAAAACAAGCGAGTATATTAATGCTTATAGAAGTGTATATCAAAAAATTTATATAGAACAAACTTCTTTGCTTTCTTTGGCAAAAGAAAGTGTATGTGAGGCTAGTTTATTTGCTGATTTAGCCGTTGTAACAACTAAAAGCTCTAAATTTTCCAAACCTTTGCTTGATCATTTGGGTATAGGAAAATACTTTAAAGTTATCATAGGTAGAGATGATGTAACTTACCCAAAACCAAATGCTGAACCTATTTTATTAGCTTTAGAAAAATTATCTAAAAGCAAAGAAAATGCATTTATGATCGGAGATACTCATTTAGATATTCAAGCAGCTTGTAATGCAGGTATTAAACCCATAGCAGTAAGTAGTGGTTATGAAAGCAGAGAAAGCTTAGCTAAATTTAAAATTCCACTTTTTGAAAACACCTATGAGGCTATAAAACATATAAAAAATATCCGATAACTTCACATTCAAGCTTTATATACCTAAATATAAAAATTTTTTATCATTGTTTAAGATAATTAAAGATAAAGTAGCTATTGATTTTAAGTAATTATTTTAATTATAAGGATAATTAAATGAGTAAAATAATGAAAACGATGGATGGTAACGAAGCGGCAGCTTATGCTGCCTATGCATTCACAGAGGTTGCTGGAATTTATCCTATTACCCCAAGCTCTCCTATGGCAGATTATACTGACATATGGGCTTCTCAGGGTAAAAAAAATCTTTTTGGAGTACCGGTTAAAGTTGTAGAAATGCAAAGTGAAGCAGGAGCAGCAGGGACAGTTCATGGTTCTTTACAAGCAGGCGCTTTAACTACTACCTATACAGCATCTCAAGGGCTTTTATTAAAAATACCAAATATGTATAAAATCGCAGGTCAGCTTTTACCTGGGGTTATCCATGTGGCAGCTAGGGCTTTAGCTTCTCAAGCATTATCTATTTTTGGAGATCATCAAGATGTTTATGCTGCAAGACAAACAGGCTTTGCTATGCTTTGCTCACACTCTGTGCAAGAAAGTATGGATTTAGCAGGTGTTGCGCATCTAGCAGCTATTAAAGGTAGAGTGCCTTTTATGCATTTTTTTGATGGTTTTAGAACAAGCCATGAAATTCAAAAAATCGAAGTAATGGATTATGCGCATTTTGATCGTTTGCTTGACCGTGAGGCTTTGTTAGAATTCAGAAATTCCTGTCTAAATCCAGAAAATCCAAAAACAAGAGGCACGGCTCAAAATGATGATATTTATTTTCAAACAAGAGAGTTGGCAAATAAATACTATGAAGCTATTCCTGATATTGTTAATGAATATATGCAAGAAATTTCAAAAATCACAGGAAGGGAATACAAGCCTTTTGTGTATTATGGGGATAAAAATGCAACACGCATTGTAGTAGCAATGGGTTCAGTAACCGAAGCTTTAAAAGAAGTTGTAGATCATCTAAACAGTAAAGGCGAAAAAGTAGGGGTTTTAAAAGTTCATTTATATAGACCGTTTAGTTTAAAATATTTATTTGATGTAATGCCTCAAAGTGTTGAAAAAATAGCTGTTTTAGATAGAACTAAAGAGCCAGGAAGTTTAGGTGAGCCACTTTATTTGGATTTAAAAAGTGCATATTATGGAAAAGAAAAAGCACCTTTAATCGTTGGTGGTAGATACGGGCTTTCTTCAAAAGATGTTGATCCTGCTCAGTTAATAGCAGTTTTTGAAAATCTAAATCAAGCAAATCCAAAAGATGGTTTTACTATAGGAATTAATGATGATGTAACCTTTACTTCATTGCCTGTGGGAGAAAAAATTTCTTTAGGCGATGAAAGTACTATAGAGTGCTTATTCTATGGACTTGGTGCTGATGGTACTGTAGGAGCAAATAAAAACTCTATTAAAATCATAGGGGATAAAACAGACTTTTATGCACAAGCTTATTTTGCATATGATTCTAAAAAATCAGGTGGTTATACAAGAAGCCATTTAAGATTTTCTAAAAAACCTATCACTTCAACTTATTTAGTTTCTACACCGCATTTTGTAGCGTGTTCAGTGGCTGCATATTTAGAAATTTATGATGTTTTAGCAGGTATTAGAAAAGGTGGAACTTTCCTTTTAAATAGTATTTGGAGTGCGCAAGAGACTATTAAAAAAATTCCAAATGCAGTAAAAAGAGTTTTGGCGCAAAAAGAAATTAATTTTTATATCATTAATGCTACAAAACTTGCTAGGGAAATAGGACTAGGTAGTAGAACAAATACAATTATGCAATCAGCGTTTTTCAAGCTTGCTAATATCATTCCTTTTGAAGATGCACAAAAATATATGAAAGAATTAGCTTATAAATCATATAGCAAAAAAGGTGATGCTATAGTTGAGATGAATTATAAAGCTATTGATGTAGGTGCAGATGGACTTGTAAAAGTTGATATTGATCCTTCTTGGGTAAATTTAGCCGATGAAGCAAAAGAAGAAACTATAGCTTATAAAGGCACTGAGTTTGTTGAAAAAATCGCAAAACCTATGAATGCGGCTAAGGGTGATGATTTACCAGTTTCGGCATTTTTGGGCTATGAAGATGGTAGTTTTGAGCATGGTACAACTGAGTATGAAAAAAGAGGCGTTGGTGTTATGGTGCCAAGATGGATAGAAACTAATTGTATTCAGTGTAATCAATGTGCTTCAGTATGTCCACATGCGGTTATTAGACCATTTTTAATAGATGAAAAAGAATTAGAAAAAGCTCCAGTAGGTGTAAAAGAACATAGCTTAAATGCAAAAGGTGTAAAAGAGCAAAAATTAAATTTCAAAATTCAAGTTTCACCGCTTGATTGTACAGGTTGTGAGCTTTGTGTGCATGAGTGTCCTACTAAAGAAAAATCTTTAGTAATGGTGCCACTAGGCGAAGAGCTTGATCATGGTGAGCAAGAAAATGCAGATTATTTATTCAAAAAAGTAAGCTACAAAGATAATATCTTAAATAGAGAAAATGCAAAAGGCATTCAATTTGCTCAACCTTTATTTGAATTCCATGGTGCGTGTCCAGGGTGTGGGGAAACTCCTTATATCACTTTAATTACTAGATTATTTGGTGAAAGAATGATTATTGCTAATGCAACGGGTTGTAGTTCTATTTATGGTGGTTCAGCTCCTTCAACTCCATATAGAAAAAGTAATAAAAATGGTCATGGGCCTGCTTGGGGTAATTCTTTATTTGAAGATAATGCTGAATTTGGTCTTGGTATGAAAATAGCAACTGAAACAACAAGACATAAAATAGAGCAAATCATGAGTGAAAGTATGCAAGAAGTTCCTAATGCACTTTCTGCATTATATAAAGAATGGATTGCAAATAAAGAAGATTCTAAAGCTTCTTTAGAACTAAGAGATAAATTAGTTCCATTATTAGAAGAAAATAAACAGATTAAAACTGTAAATGATATTTTGGAGCTTAAAAGCTATTTGAGTAAAAAATCACATTGGATTTTTGGTGGTGATGGTTGGGCTTATGATATAGGTTATGGTGGGCTTGATCATGTTTTAGCAAGTGGTGAAAATGTTAACATTTTAGTGCTTGATACTGAAGTTTACTCTAATACAGGTGGTCAAAGTTCAAAATCTTCAAGAACAGGTTCAGTAGCGCAGTTTGCTGCAGCAGGTAAGCCAGTACAGAAAAAAGATCTAGGTCAAATTGCTATGACTTATGGTTATATTTTTGTAGCTCAAGTAAATTCTAATGCAAATTATGCGCAATTGTTAAAAGCAATAATAGCAGCAGAAGCTTATGATGGGCCTTCTTTGATTATCGCTTATTCTCCTTGTATAGCTCATGGTATTAAAGGCGGACTTGGAAATTCAGGAAATCAAGCAGAACTTGCTACAAAATGTGGATATTGGCCAACTTATATTTATGATCCGCGTTTAGAAGCTGAAGGTAAAAATCCTTTAACAATTTCTTCTAAAGAGCCTGATTGGGATTTATATGAAAGCTTTTTAATGAATGAAGTGCGTTATAGTTCACTTAAAAAATCAAATCCTGAGCAAGCAAAAGAATTGTTTGAAAAAAATAAAGCAGAAGCACAACGCCGTTATAGACAACTTAAACGTCTAGCAAGTGCTGATTTTAGTAATGAAAACTAAAATTTGCTTCGATTTTTACTTGTGAGTTTATGGGTGCTTAGTGCTTTTGGCGCTAAGTATCCATTTTTGAATCAAAGCTGTAATAATGTTGATTTTTCTTTGATTCAAGATCCTTTTTTTCAAAAAACTATAAATATAAAATCTGATTTTTCTTTGCAAGCTATTGTTTCTAATAAAGTTAAGATTAATGATAAATGGTATGCTTTAAATGATGATATTGAAGGTTTTAAAATTGTTGAGATAAAAAATTCTCAAGTTATATTGATAAAGGAAGAAAAAATCATGGTTTTAAAATTGTATGAAAAAAATAATATTTTTATTTATTAGTATTTTAACTTTTACAAATGTTTTTGCTTCACAGTGTCATCAACGCTTTTTTGATATAAGCGTAGAAAATAAAACTTCTTTGATTGAAATTTTAAATGAACTTGGTAGAGAATGTGGTTTTAGCATTATAATAAAAGATTTATTAGCTAGAGAAAAGTTAAATCATACTCAAAATTATTTACACATAAGAAAAATGTCTTTAAGAGAAATTTTTAAACTTTTATTAAAGGAAAATAATCTTGCTTATGAGTATGAAAAAAATATTTTAAAAATTTATGGAAGACAAGTTAAAACTTTTAAAGTGCATTATATAAGCTCTATTAGAGAAGGACAAAGTATTACTAAAGCTTCAGTGGATTCAAGACCTAAACAAGGCGATTATGATAGTACTAAAGAAGCAGATAATCTAGTTATTAGCACAGATAAATTTGATTTTTGGGAAAAAATTTCAGAAGAAATACAAGCCTTATTAGATGAAAATACAACTAAGCCTATTATTAATACTAATGCAGGGATTATTACTTTAAATGCTACTTTGTATGAGCTTGCAAGGGTTGAAAAATATTTAAAAGATTTAAATAAAAGACTTAAAAAGCAAGTTTTAATTGATGTAAGTATAGTTGCGGTACATTTAAATAAAAGTCATTCAAGCGGGATTAATTGGCAAGAGCTTGCTTTTAAACTTAATGGTGATGATAATGATTTTATAATCAATAAAGGTGGTGTTAGAAATATCAATCTTAAAGCCAATGTTGAAACTAAGGCTATTTTAAATTTATTACAAGAAAATGGCAAAACCACTGTGCTTTCAAATCCCAAGCTCATGGCACTTAATAATCAACAAGCTATTATATCCATAGGCGATACGATTAATTATCAAGTAAAAGAAAGTTCTAAGGGTACTGAAAATGGTACGACCATTAGTGAAACTTATAATAATTATTCTATTTTTGTAGGAATTTTACTAAATATTTTGCCTGAAATTTCAGATGATCACAAAATTATGCTTAGAATTAATCCTAGTTTGAGTGATTTTAAATATAGTGTTGATAATTATAGGCAAAATAAACCAAGAAATATAGCACCAGATACCATACAAAAAAAGCTTTCTACTGTAGTTGAAGTTGATGATGGACAAACTTTAATTTTAGGTGGATTGATTAGTAAAAATACGATTAGCAATCATAATGAAGTAAGTGCTTTATCTAAAATACCGCTTTTTGGAGTATTATTTCAAGGAAAGCAAAATTTAGAAGATATTAGCGAAATAGTTTTTATTATCAAGCCAAGTCTAATAAGAGCTGATAAAAAAGTATTAAGTTTAAAAGAATTAGGTTTTGAACATGAAGATGATATGTTTTAATTTTTTAATTTGTTTGTCTTTTTTAAATGCAATAAATATTCAAAATGAAAGTTTTGAGCAAAATGTATTCTATGAAAAATTTATTAATCACCCAAGTTATGAAAATGCTTTAAATTTAGCTAAGTATTTCTATCAAATCAAAGATTATCAAAAGGCTATCTTTTGGGCTGTTGAGGCAAATGAATTTGAGTTGTTAGAAAAAGAAGCATGGCTGGTTTTTATTAATGCTAAATTAAAACTTGGAAAACATGAAGATGCTTTAAGAGCTAAAGAAGAGTATGAAAAACTTTTAGGAAGTTATTTTGAATGACACAAAAGCAATAAAAACTTTAGATAAATTTACTTTACAAGAATTGGCTTTAGAGTATAAATTAGAAATTTTAGATTTAGATCAATCTCTTAAAATAGAAAAGTATCTTCATGTTTTACCTTTTTCTTTAATAGAGCAATATAACATTTTTTGTTTTTATGAAGATGATGAAAATATTCATATAGCTTCTTCTAAACCTTTAGATGAGAATATTTTAGAAAAAATACAAAATTTATACCGCCTAAAGATGATTAAAATTTTTCTTTGTGACTTTACACAATTTAAATTCTTGTTAGAAAGAATTAAATTTTTAATTTGTTTTCAAAACTATCTTGATAAATTAGAGCTTAATTTGACAAGCGATGAAAATAAAGATGAGTTTTTATTAGAGCAGTTTTTGAATTTAATTTTAACTTATGCTTGTTTTTTAAGAGCAAGTGATATTCATTTGGAGCCTTTGGAAAATGAAGTTTTGATAAGATTTAGAATAGATGGAGAATTAAAATATATCCATAGTCTTGATGCAGGTTCTTATCAGGCTTTATTAATGCATATAAAAATCATTGCCTTGCTTAATGTAGCTGAGCAAAGACAAGCTCAAGATGGGAGTTTTTCTAAGATTATTTTAGAGCAAAAATATGATTTTAGAGTTTCAATCATGCCTTTGTTGTTTGGACAAAGTGCAGTGCTTAGGATTTTGAAACAAGATGAGCATGTTTTAAAACTTGATAGACTTTTTATTAAAGAAGAAAATTTAAATTCGTTAAAAACATATATGAATGCACCCTATGGTTTGATTTTATTTTGTGGACCAACAGGAAGTGGTAAAAGCACTTTTATGCATGCTATTTTAAGCGAGATTGATCAAAATAAAAAAATTATTACTCTGGAAGATCCTATAGAATACAAACTTAAACATGCTCAGCAAATTTTGTTAAATTCTAAAACCGGCTTTGATTTTCATAAAGCTTTAAGAGCGGTTTTAAGGCAAGATCCTGATGTGATTATGGTAGGTGAAATTAGAGATGATGAGAGTTTGGATATAGTTTTAAAAGCTTCTTTAAGTGGACATTTAGTTTTGAGTACCTTGCATACTAATGGTGCTATAGAAGCTATTTTTAGAATGAAGCATATGGGTGCAAAAGAATATTTAATAGCTTATGCGTTTAATTTGATCATAGCCCAACGCTTGGTAAGAAAGCTATGTGAATGTAAAGAAGCTAGTGATGAAAAAATTCATTTTCAAAATCAAGTTTTTGAAGGAAAACTTTATAAAGCAAAAGGTTGCTCTAAGTGTATGTATAGTGGATATAAAGGGCGTTTAATGGTGGCTGAGTTTTTATTTTTAGATCGCAATTTAAAAAGTATGATAGAAAATAATGCAAATTATGAAAATATTTTAACTTATGCTTTAAAAAGAGGTTTTTTAACTTTAGGCATGGATGCTTTGGAAAAAGTTAAGCTTGGTTTAACAAGTATAGATGAGTTAAGAAAGATTAGTTTTTGAAAAAATTTATAATTTTTTACATTTTAAATCAAGAACAAAAACAATGTATAATTAAAGCTAAAAATTTATATGAAGCTAGAAATCTTGCGCAAAAATCATTTGAAAATATTATTAGTGTTGAAGAGTATTTTGGAGTAATAAAACATAAAATTAAAGAAGAAGAGCTTATTTTTATCCTTAAAGATTTATATATGGTTTTAAAAGCGGGATTAAGCTTGCAAGAGGCTATTTTAGAGTTTGCAAGATCAAATTATGATATGCGTATAACCAAGATATTTAGTATAATTTATAATAAACTCAAAAATGGAAGTTCTTATAATGAAGTTTTTAGGGATATTTTAAATTCTAGAGAATGCGCTATTTTAAAAATTTGCGATGGTAAGGAGGATTTATATAAGGCTTTTGAGATTATCATTGAATTAAAAGAAAAAAACCTTCATAGTTTTAAGCAGTTTAAAAAGGCTATAACTTATCCGCTTTTCGTTTTTATATGTATTATTTTAGCTTTTTTTGTGCTGATGATTTTGGTTTTGCCTGAATTTAAAACTTTATTTTTGCAGTTTGAATTAGATTTGCCAAAAATTACTCAAATTCTTTTTATTGTAGGAGATTTTTTTAAACATTTTTATGTATTTATTTTATTGAGCGCAGGAATTTTTATAATACTTTTATATTCTTTTAGAAAATTTTTGTTTTTTCATAAAATTCTTTTTCATTTTCCTATTTTTGGAAAAATAATATTTTATCAAGATAAATTTTGTTTTTTCTTGATTTTTTCGTATTTATTAAAAGCAGGGGTGGATATAAAAAGAGCTTTTGAGCTTGCTTGTGAAGGTATAGAAAATCAATTCTTTAAAAATAAAATGCTTATTGTAAAGACTTCATTTGAATCAGGACTTGATTTAGCTCAAGCTTTTTTCGAAATAAAGCTTTTTGATCCTTTTGTGATAAGAATGTTAAATTTAGCTTTAAAAAAGCGCTAGGTTAGATGAAAGTACTTATGAGTTTGCTTTATTTTATGAATATAAAAAAGAAAATTACACCCAAAGACTTTTGGTTATTTTAGAACCTTTAATGACAATTTTTATGGCGAGTTTGATTTTAGTTTTAGCCTTGGGTGTGTTTTTACCTATGTGGCAAATTAGTCAAGGAATTTAAGCAAGATAATCATAAGCAACCTTAGCTATAGTTAAAGCAACCATAGTTAAAAAGAGTTTTTTGATAAAAGTTCCTTGTGTTTTTAAGACTAGTTTTGAGCCTATAAAAGCCCCTAAAATTTGGCCTATACCCATTAAAATACCAACTTTCCAAAGTACCTCATAAGAGTATAAAAATACTCCTAAGGCTACTATATTGCTAGTGAAATTTAATATTTTGGTATTAATGCTTGCATTTTTCATACTAAAACCAAGAAATATCACGCAAGTAAAAATCCAAAAAGACCCTGTTCCAGGTCCTAAAAAGCCATCGTAAAAGCCAAGTAATAAACCAAAAGTGATTTGAAAACTTGTGGTGCTCATTTTAGCTTTATTATGTACATGGCCTAAATCAGGTTTGAAAATAGTATATAAAAAGATCAAAATAAGACAAATTAATACAATGATTTTGACAGCATTTTGATCTATTAATAAAACCGCATAAGTTCCAATGGCTGCACCAATAGCAGTAAATAAAATTCCTAAAGCTATCTTCTCTATATGCATAGATTTTCTATAAGCTAAAACTGCAGTGAGTGAGCCAAAAGTGCTTTGGAGTTTATTAGTAGCTAGGGCTAAATGAGGAGGAATTCCACAAGCAAATAAAGCAGGTATGGTAATAAGTCCACCACCACCTACAATCGCATCAACGCAACCTGCAAAAGCTGCAACAAAAAATAAAATCACATAATAAGTTAATTCAAGCTCCATAAGCTTTCCCTGTTTTGTCCAATTCTATAAAGAGCAAAATCATATTTTATAGGATCTTGTGGATCAAATTTTTTAAGATTTTGCGTAAGTTCTAAAACACTTTTAAAATCATAAATCTTACGCTTTAAAAGCTTAAGTTTTAATGAAACTTTATGAGTGTGGGTATCTAGGGGTATGAGTAAGTCTTTTTTGTCTATATTTTTAAACAAACCTAAATCTAACTCATCTTTTCTCACCATCCACCTAAGATACATATTGTATCTTTTTAAAGGACTTTTTGGAATGCGAAATTCTTTCGAAAAGAAAAACTCATAACCATAACTTTTATAAGGATTAAGTTTATAAATTGTTTCTATGAAAGTTTTTATTGCATGTGTGATATCTTGATCTTTTTGATAAGCCTTGGTAAAAATATTTTCTATGCTATCTTCATTTTTTAAGCGTTTGAGTGTGATGAAAATTTGAGCTATATCTTGAGAGTTTTGAAAGCGGTATTTTAGATTTTTACATTCTTTTTTAATAACTTCATCATTTCTTTCAAGCAAGGAAAAATCAAGTTTATTTAAAAAACTTACAATATTTTTAGCATTTCCATAAGCAAATAAAGCACAAAGCAAGGCTATATTTTCATCTTTATAAACACTTGCAATTTGCAAAGGATCAGGATGAGAAAAAAGCTCTTTTTGAGTGTTTTTGTTTAAAATTGCTTCATCTAAAAGAGCTTTAATTTGCATTAAGATTTTAAACCAAGCAAGGTTTCAAGCATTTGATCAACGGTGGTTACGATTTTAGCTGCAGCGCCATAACTTGCTTGATATTGTATGAGTGCTGCTAATTCTTCATTAGTATTTACACCACTTTTTGATTGATATTCTGCATAAGCTGTATTAAATACTGTCATATTAGTTGCATGTGCAAAGCTATTACTTTCAGCATCTGAAGCAATTTGACCTGTAAATTTTCTATAATATCCATCTAAAGTCATAGTATCTACTGTACCATCTTTATTATAAAAATTTACTTTTTGATTTTGAAGTTGTAACATAGCATTTGCTACATCATTATTCCCGTCAACTCCATTTGAGCTTGCTTTTAGGCTATTTGGGTCATTTCTAATGCTTGAATTTACATTGATATTGCTTGCATCTTGACCATTAAAAAATGAAGATACATTTAAAGCACCTGGGAAATTTGTGCCATTGTCTTTAAAAGCTATTTTATAACCTTTTTTTAAGCCATTGATTTGGAAATTTCCACTATCACTTTGTCCATCATAATGATAAAAAGCTTGAAAATAATCATTTAAATCATTACCACCAACACTATCTTTGTTATCATCTATATCTGCATTGATTTGTTTGACGACATCTTCTATAGTAGTATTAATATCAATTTTTATAGTTCTTGTGGCTACTGCATTACCTTTTTCATCATAAATTGTAATGTCAAAGCTTCCTGCTTGAATATTTTTGTCATAACTCATTAAAGAAGTATCAGGTTTTAAACCTTTTAAATCATCTGAATTGACTCTATCTGTAGCTGCTTGAGCATAGACATTATTAGTTTGAGTTATAAGTGTTTTTGTAAAGGTATTGAGCATATCTTTATACTCTTGTAATTTTCCATCGCTATAAGTATCATGATTACCATCGTAATTTCTACCTCTAAGATCAAGTTGAGCTCCAAGCTGTCCGCCTGAAATTTTGCTTGTTAAATCATAGCGGTTTTCATCATTTACTTCATAATAAATTTGATAAAAACCATTAGGGTTGTTATTGTCTAGTTTTAAAGGGTGAAAGCTAGAGCCATTGACTATACTAAAGCCTTGAATGCTTAAATCATAGTATCTTCCAGAATCAGTCATGGTAGATTCTAAAGTGCTATCTTGAGAGCTTGTTCCTTTCCAAGCTACTGCATTGACTAATTTTGAAAGTCTAAGTTCAAGCTCATCTCTTTTATCTCTTAATTGATTTGCATTATCGGTAGGTAAAACTTCTTCATTTTCAAGTTGTTTGTTAATATTTGCAATTTCTTGACCAATGTTGTTAATTTCATCTACAGTTTGTTTGATTTGCTCATTGACAGTTTGTTGCATTTTATTAAGATCTTGTAAGGTTTTTTGTATGTTTTGAGTTAATGTATTTGCGCTATTAACAAGATCTATTTTACTTGCTCCATCACTTGGATTAGAAGCAAAGTTATTCCACGCATCATAGTAGTTTTTATAATCTTGTAAAATACCAGTTCCTTGCATATCAGGAAATCTTTGGCTTGCTTCTTGTAAAATTTGTCCTAAGTAATTTGTATAGTTTTGCTGGGTGGTAGCGTTTTTTAACTCATAATAAGAATGCTCATCATGTAATCTTTTAATAGTATCAATTTGCGTACCTGTTCCTAGGTGTAAGCCACCTCTATCAAGAGACATGCCCGAACTTTGCACAGCTCTTTGTCTAGTATAAAACACCGCATTTGCATTAGAGATATTATTACCTGTTGTGTTAATTTGAAGTTCAGCAGCTCTAATACCGCTAACTCCTGTATATAAGCTATCAAAAATTCCCATGACTTAACCTTTAAACATTGATCTTAAATAATGAATCTGGAATTGTTTTTTGATCTCCATAAGCATTATTTGTTCCATTTTGTTCAAACATTGTATTTAAAAGATTGTCGTAAAAATTTTTAATAATAAGAGCTAATTTAGCGTATTCTTTATTTTTTTGATGTAAGGTGTTTAAATTTTGCTTTAAAAGTGCAAGTTTTTCTTTATCTTCATCGTCTAAAAGCTCATCTAAGCCTTTATTATTTCCTTGATTGCTAAGTTCTATTAAAGCCTTATCAAGATTTTTTTTAGCAATTTGAAAGTCATTTACAAGTTTAGTTTTTTCCTCTACGCTTTTGCTTACATGTTGGTGATTAGCAGCTTGAATTTGGGTTATATCTTCTAAAGTAAGATTGATGAGTTTTTCTAAAATAGAATTTGTTTCGTCTAAGTGTTGTTTAACCATTTTTTATCCTTTCTTAGGCACTAACCCAAAAAAGGATAAAAATTATAATAAAGAATCTGCTATTGCTTTAGAAGTGGCTTGTAAGTCTATTTTATACGCGCCATTTTTTATTTGTGAAGCAATCAAAGATGCTTTACTTTCCTCTGTTTTTTGAGTTTCTTTTGCCTTGTTGTTTTCTTTGTTTTCTGTTTTATTTAAATCATTAGTAGCAACTTGAGCTACATAACTTTGATGTATAGGGTTTATCATTTTAAGCCTCCAGTTCTATTGAAAAACTCTAAGAACTATATCGACACTTAAAAAAATAACTTAACCCCTTTCTTTTAAATAATCAAATAATAATTTTGAAAAACCTAACCCCCCGCTTAATGCTTTACTCATAGTATCATTATACATAGATGAATAAATTTCATCACTTGCGTCTTTTCCAAATAAAGAATTTTCTTGTTTTAAAGAAATATCCAAAACGCTTTTGATTAAAAAAGCTTCAAAAGCATCGGTTTGTTCTTTTAAAGCTTTATCTTCATCGTTTAATGCTTGTATATGTGTTAAATCATTTTTAAAAGCACTATCTGCATAGTTTTTAGCAGCCTTGTAGCTATTGTTGTGTTTAGTAATACTTTCATAAAGCTCACTGCTATAATTTTTGCTCGCTAAATAATTATCAACTCTCATCATATCACCTCTAATTCAGCACTAATTGCACCGGCTCTTTTTAGATTTTGCATAATAGCTATGATATCATTTGGTGCTGCTCCAAGTTTATTTAGCATTCTAGCTATGTTTGCCACTGTTGTTTTATTGTTTGTGATTTTTAAAGTATTAGATACGGGATCTAAAATACCACCATCTTTCATATCGATTTCATTTTGTCCTAAAGCTACGGTATTGTTTGGATCAATTTTTATAGTAATATCTTTATGAGTGATTAATATAGGTTCAACTTCTATATTTACACCTGCTACTATAGTTCCTGTTCTTTCATCGATGATTACTTTACTTTCTGGAGTATAAGCTATATCTTGTTCTAATACTCTTGCCATAAATTCAACATGAGAAAATTCTTCAGGTTTTGTTAATTTTATAGTTCTAGAATCTAAAGCCTTTGCTATATCTGTATCAAAAATAGTATTTAAAACTCTTTCTATATTGTTAGCTGTTTTAAAGTCCGCTTCTTTTAAGCTTAAAACTAAATCTTCACTTTGGCTAAAATTTTGTGGAATTTCTCTTTCTACTACCGCACCATTGATAACATTTGCTGAGGTTGAGTGTGTTCCTGCTGCACCAGGTCTTGGACTAAGTCCGCCTATTGCCAAAGAACCTTGGGCTACTGCATAAATTTCTCCATCAACACCTTTTAGAGCTGTCATAAGTAAGGTTCCACCTTGTAAAGATTTTGCATCGCCTAAAGAAGCTACACTTACATCAAGCTTATCCCCACTTCTTGCAAAAGCAGGAAGTTTTGCTGTTACCATTACTGCTGCTGTGTTTTTTGATTTTATATCGCCCGGGCTAATTTTTACATTCATACCTTGAAGCATATTTGAAATAGATTGTAGAGTAAATTCGCTACTTGTACCATCTCCGCTTCCATTTAAGCCAACAACCAAACCATATCCTATAAGTTGGTTATCTCTAACACCTACCACATTAGTAAGTTCTTTGATAGTAGCTGCAAAAACACTTAGACTTAGCGTTAAGCTTAAAAATAATATTCTCATCGATTCTTCCTTTAATCTATGCTATTTTACATAAATTAAAGCAAAAAAAGTTCCAAATTTATATAAAGGAGTAAAAGCTTAGAGTAGTTGAGCCAAATTTTTTTTCTTTAGTTTTTTCATAATTTTGTATTTTAATTGGAGTTTTAAAAGTGCTGTGATGTTCTATAATAATGATTTTTACATTTGAATTTTGTATATTTTCTATCAATTTTAAAGTTTTTTCATAAATATCAAAAAAACCTTCTCTAATATCAAAAGGCGGATCAAGATATAAAATAATATCTTCTTTGGAATTTTGAATAATTTGAGGAGTTTTTTTAAAAGTATCATCATTAAAACAAAGAGTATTTTGATCAACACTAGAAGCGTTTTTTAAAGCTATTTCATAAGCCTTTTTATCTTTTTCTATGGCATAACTTTTTAAACAACCATTACTTCTTGCTTCTAATGCCATCAAAGCGCTTCCTCCAAAGGCCTCTATAAAAACCTTATCTTGTAAAGAAAAACGCAAAACATTAAAAACACATGATTTTACTATGCTTTTAGTGCTTCTTGTGGTATCTAGGCCAGGAAGTAAAATTTTTTTACCCTTATAAATTCCACTTTCTATGGTGGTGTAAATTTTTTGAGTTTGTTTTTTTGAGTTTGTTTTTTTACCTTCTTTGTAATTTTTCAAAAAATCTTTTACGCTTTGATATTCTTGTGTTTTATACATTATTGTTTTCTTCTTTGATGAGGTTTTTTAACTCTGTTTTGTAAAGATTAAATATTGCATCGATTTTTTCATGACTTTCTTGACGCAATTGCTCTAAAATGGCTTCACATTTTTGATTCATGATTTTTTTCTCACGCATAGCTATTTTATAGGCAATATTTTGTAAACTTGTATTAAAATCATTTAAAGCATTAATTAATTCCTCTATATTAAAAGGATGAGATAAAAAGTTTGATTTTTTATTAATGATAAATTGTGGTTTTTGCGTGTTGATTTTTTCATCGCACACCAAAAAATCACAATCTTTTTTTAAAACCAAAAAATCTTTTAAAGCAATTTCCAAAGTTTTTTCTAAAATTAAATCTTTACATTCAAGAGCGATTTTCATTGATTAAACTCACTTTTAATTTATGTTTTTTCAAAGTATATGGTACTATACCTAGAGCTAAATTTGCAAGTTCTGCAAAACTTAAAATATAAAAATCTTCAAAATTCCTATTTGAAATAGTTTGTAGTTCTTTGGAGCATTTATCAAACATATAAAAAGAGTAAAAATCTTCAACTACTAAAAAATCACAACCGCTATCATAAGCATCTAACATAATAGCGGCTGCATTTTTATAAGCTAACTCAGCGTTTAAATTTAAAAAACTATAACCGCAACTTTTGTATTTTCTTTCAAAATCTATTATATTTGCTTTAAGTATTTTAGCAAGCTCTAAAGAACAACTTGCATTCGAAAATCCTTGGTATATGCCTATATTAAATTGATTAAAAAAATACTTAATATGCTCTTGTTTAAGGTAATCTAAAAAAACTTTTGGGGCATATTGAATTTTTTCAATTTTACTCATAATCTCATAAGAGCTGTATTCGCAAGCTAAGATATTATCCTCACCCATCATTCTTGAATATTCATCTAAAATGTCTTTAGGATCATAATCAATAATAAAATAATTTTTTCCTAAAGGTTTTTCATAAAGAGCATTTTCAACATTAATTTTATCTAAAATATTTTTGATAATATCAAAATGGCAGAATAAATCATTGTTGCTGTTAGTATAAATTTTATACATTTTTATTCCTTAAAATATATTTCTTGCAAGACCTGATTTTACAAGCATAACTTTTAATTCTTTAATATAAGATTCATAATCAAGTTCATTGGATGAAATAAAATTTTTAAATTTAGTGTGATAATAAATCCCTTTTTCTTCGTCTGCGACTAATTTTAAAAATTGCGGTGCTTTTTCTGGATATTTAAGTAACATCTTATAAGCAAATATAAAAAAGCTATCACCTAGATATTCAGGTAAAAATTCTCTAGCTTCACTTGTATAATATAAAAAATCATATTGTTTGTAAAGTTCTACATCGTGTATATCAATAAGTCCTTTAAAAAGTTCTAATTTTTCTAAAAAATCGCCTTTATCCATGATTAAATCTTTAATAGCTCTTTTAGTATCGAGTGGTTCTATGATGAGTTCTTTTCCAAATTTTTCAATGATATTATTTAAATCTCTTCTTTGTCTAATAGCAACTTGGTTGATTTTAATGCAACTTTCTGGATTTTCTTCAAAGTCAAAATATATATCATCTTTTTTCACTTGCACTAAAATATCATAAACACTTTTAAAATTTTTACTATCATAAACATAAGGTTTATAATAAGCTAAATAATCACTATCTTTATCAAAACGAAAAATTCTTAAAGTTATTTGCATATTTTATCCTTGGTATTATTTTTCATTATATACATTTTAAACTTATAAAAATTTGATTATTATATAAAATTAAAAGCTTTTTGTATAAAATACTCACATGGATAAAGAAAAATTTATTATCAATGCCTTTGCTAATCCTATCAATGGAGATGATGGGGCAATCATCGATGGATATTGTTATTCTAAAGATTTATTTTGTGAAGATGTGCATTTTAAACGCTCTTGGATGAGTTTAGAGCAAATTGGTGCAAAGGCTATGCTTGTTAATATTTCTGATACAATTGCTATGAATGCTACACCAAAATACGCTCTTTTGGGGCTTTCTTTACCAAAATGTTTAGATATGAAACAAGTTAAAGCTTTGCAAAAAGGTTTGCTAGATAGTGCAAAAGAATTTGGGGTGCAAATTATAGGCGGAGACACCATAGCAGATAAGAAAATCAATATTAGTATAACTATTATTTCTAAAGTAAATAAAAGGGCTATTTTTAGAAAAGGTTTAAAAAAAGGAGATTTGTTTGCTTTTAGTGGGAAATTAGGTGAGAGTTTAAAAGGTTTAAATATACTATTTCGCGGTGGAAAATTACATTCTAAACATCGTTTTATAAAACCAAATTTAAGGCAGAAATTTTTTTACGATATAGCAAAAAAAGTTAGAGTGAGTATGGATATTTCAGATGGTTTGAATAAAGACTTATCAAGAATGTTATTTCAAAACCAACTTAGTATAAAATTCCTTAAAAAATTAGATAAATTTAGCTTAAATAGTGCAGAAGAATATGAAATTTTATTTGCTTTTGATAAAAAACATAAAGCATTTATACAAAATATAGCTAAAAAGCATAGAGTTAAACTAAATATTTTTGCAAAAACAACAACAGGAAGGTATAAATTTTATGGAAGAGAACATCATTTTTAAACCCCTATATGCTTTAAAACATAGCCCGATAAATGTGTATTTTTCGAAAAATAGCAATGATTTTGTAGTAAGAGAAAAGCCTTTGTATGAATTTAGTGGTAAAGGTGAACATTTAATTTTGCATATACAAAAAAAGGATCTTAGCACTAGTGAAGCTTTGAGAATTTTAAGTGAGCAAAGTGGTGTTAAAATGAAAGATTTTGGTTATAGTGGTTTAAAAGATAAACAAGGTTTAACTTTTCAATATATTTCTATGCCTAAAAAATTTGAAGAAGGTTTAAAAAATTTTAAACATGATAAGATAAAAATTTTAGAAAGTTTTTATCATGATAATAAACTTAGAATAGGGCATTTGAAAGGAAATTCATTTTTTATAAGATTAAAAAAAGTTTCAAAAGTAGATGCTTTAAAAATAGAACAAGCTTTCAAAAATATCCAAGAACAAGGTTTTGCTAATTATTTTGGATATCAGCGTTTTGGTAAATTTCAAGATAATTTTTCACAAGGACTAGAAATTTTAAAAGGTAAAAAAATCAAAAATAAAAAAATGCAAGAATTTTTAATTTCTGCTTTTCAAAGTGAGCTTTTTAATAGATATTTGAGCAAAAGAGTAGAATTATCACATTTTATCAATGATTTTAGTGAAAAAGAAATAAAACAAATTTATGATTTAGAAAAAGATGAAATCAAAAGTTTAAAAAATCAAAAGCAGTTTTTTAAGCTTTTAAAGGGCGAAGTTTTAGGACATTACCCTTTTGGTAAATGTTTTATATGTGAAGATTTATCAAGTGAAGTAGAAAGATTTAATCAAAAAGATATTAGCGCAATGGGTCTTTTAATAGGTTCTAAAGCTTATGAAGCAAACGAAGGTTTAGCTAAAAAATTAGAAGATGAGATTTTTTCTTTTGCATATGAGTTTAAAGATAAGATACAAGGTTCAAGACGCTTTATGTGGTCTTATTTGCAAGATTGCAAAAGTCATTATGATGAAGAAAAAGCTCATTTTACTTTGGAATTTTTCTTACAAAAAGGCTCGTATGCTACGGTAGTCTTAGAAGAAATTTTACATACAGATATCTTTGAACAAACCCATAATATATAATTAAAAATGATATTGAGTATCAGTTAAAATTTATCTTTTATAAATTATAATAACAATTATCATTTTTATAAAAAGGAAAGCTCAATGTCAGTTTTGGTTATCGGAGCAGATGAAATAACTCCAATTAAGGCAGTTTTAACAAACCTAGGTGCAAAAAATATAGAGCATTGGGATGCTAGAAATGAAAATAGGGTAAATAGAAAACCCATTCCTCAAAATACTGAATGTATAGTTATGCTTACTAGTTTTTTAAACCATAATACTATGAAAAAAATCAAAACAGAGGCAAAAAAACGCAATATACCTTTAGTTTGTGCTAAACGCAGTGTGAGTTGTGTGTATTGTGAATACTGTAAGGTTTTTGGTCTTGATCAAACATATGAGTGTTCAAAAAAGGATTAATATGTTTGGATTTAATGAAAAAGAGGATTTTATACCTAAAATATTTAGAGATTTAGAGCGAAAAAGTATTCATTATATTTTTTTAAATTTATATAATTCTTTGGTTGAAAACGAATTAAAAATACCTTATATCTATGCAAAACAAGCTAGTTGTTTAAGAAATATTTTTGAGTTAAAAATTCAAAATATGAGTACAGAAAGAACTTTGAGATTTGGTAGAGTAAAACAATTTTGTCCATGTTCTCATAAAATCATCAAAGCATATAAAGAAGGAAATTTAAATAAAATACAGCTTGAATCAAATATACCAAAATATACTTTAGCTAAATTAATACAAAATGTGTTTTTATCATCTAGTTTTACTTTGCCTTTGCAAGTGGCTTTTGAAGCTTTTGTGTATGATAAAATTTGTAAAAGCAATACTAAATCCAAAGTAAAGATTTGTAAAAATATTATTATCATCAATGAAAAAATAGCGGTTATGCCTTTATTTTATAAAGATAATGATAAAGATATAGAGCTTGCCTTGCAATTTATAAAAGATAATTCTTTTGAAAGGTTTTATATTGTGTATCCAAGAAATAAAAATTTCACTCAACACAAAGAAATAAGACATAATTTATGTGAAAATAATAAAACTTCGCTAAAATTAGTCCCCTATACTATTAATAATCAAATTTTAAGGAGATGTTAAATGTCAATAGCAGTAATTTATGGTAGCTCTATGGGTAATACTGAAAGTGCAGCAAATATGATTGCTCAAAAATTAGGAATTTCTGATGTATTAAATATTGCAGATATTAATGCAGAAAAAATAAATTCTTATGATAAATTAATTTGTGGTACTTCTACTTGGGGAAGTGGAGATTTTCAAGATGATTGGGATGGTTTTGATTTTTCTGCTTTAAATCTTAGTGGCAAAACTGTTGCAGTTTTTGGTATGGGAGATAGTGAAAGTTATTCAGATACTTATTGTAGTGCTATGGGTAAACTTGCTCAAGCTTTAAAAACAGCAGGCGCAAATTTAGTTGGTGCTGTTTCTACAGGTGGTTATACTTTTGAAGCAAGTGATGCTGTAGAAGGTGATAAATTTGTAGGATTAGCATTGGACAATGACAATCATGAAGATTTAACAGAAAGTAGAATCGATGCTTGGCTAGAGCAAATTAGACCTTCTTTTTCTTAATAAAAAAGATGCCTAAAAGGCATCTTTTGTGTTTTAGAACTTTCTTTTTTTAGTTTCGCTTAATATATCTTGTGCTAAGGAATCTACTTCATTGGCAATAGCATTAGTTCGTATAGCTGTTTGAGAATTTTGCTGTGTAAGTTTTTCTATAGTTGCAACCGATTCGTTGATTTGACTAATATCATTTGCTTCCTCTTTGATAGAATCTCCCATATCGCTAATGGATTGAGCTAAGATATTAGTATTAGCTTCAATCTCGCCTAAAGACTTTTGAGTTCTTTCTGCTAGGTTTCTAACTTCCTCCGCAACAACAGCAAAGCCTCTACCGTGCTCACCTGCACGTGCAGCTTCAATAGCAGCATTTAATGCAAGGAGATTAATTTGCTCAGCTATATCTGAAATTACTGTGGTTACGCTTTTGATGTCATTGCTTTGTTTTACCACATCTTGTGCTTTAATGGAAATTTCACTCATTGCTGAGTTCATTTGCTCTAAAGCCCTTGCACTTTCTTGTAATGATGATGTTTGATGGGTAGCATCATTGGTAAGTTCTTGCATGCTTTGTTTGAGTGCTTCAGCTTTTTGATTTAGTAATTCACCTTGATTAAGTGATTGTGAGAGCATATTCTTAATTTCATTTCCTAGTGCATTGATTGCTTTTTCTACATCGCCTTTTGGTGTGTTGATAGCTGCTGTAAAATCTAAATGTTTATAACTATCAAACACGGCTTGAATTTCGTTTAAATCACGACCTATTTTTACTTGTAAGGTGGTAAGCATTTTGTTTAAAACTTCTATGAGTTCTTGAATTTGAGGGTTGTTGGCGTGAGAGCTAATGTGCAAATCAAGCTCACCTGTTTCTATTTTTCTAGCAACACTTACAGATTCTTCAATAGCTTTTGCATCTTTGCTTAACGCCTCTTTAATAATTTCAATATTTTCATTGATTTCATCAGCCATTTTTCCAAATTCATCTTGTGTTTTAAGTTTGATAGGATGAGAATGGACATCTTTATGATTTAGATAGTTAAAGAAATTATGTAATCCTGATGAAATAATTGCAATAGGTTTAAGATTATAAGAAATAATCATTCTAATAAATACTAAAGTTATGAAAATAGCAATTAATGAAATAATAATTTGTTCTATTAGTGTTTGTTTAGCTGTGTCACTATAAAAGTCATAATCAGCTATACTACAAATAGTATATTTTGGATTAATACTACCATTACAAATTAAAGCTTTAATTCCTTCTTCTTTAGTTTGAACTTTGAAAATGTCTTTAGAAAGAGTTTTATTTAAACCTTCAGGTGTTTTAAAATAACTTGAAATAATATCTTTGCTAATTTCAGTCGATGTTAAAATTCTAGATGAATCAGTGTGAAAAAGATAAGTTCCATCATGAGCCAAAACCGCTGCATGTGAATAAGGTGTTTTACCTATGGCTAAAACTTCCTCTGAGAATTTTTTCAAATCATAATCAGCAGCCACTACTCCTATAACTTTTCCATTTTCTATAATAGGACTAGCATAAGAAATTGTAGGTTTTTTCATACTAGATGATATATAAGGTTCTGTAACAATTAACTCTTTTTTTTCTTTAGCCTCTTTGTACCAACCTCTAGCTCTAGGATCATATCCACTTTCTGGAGTTTGGTTGTTTCCATTGGATCTGTATATTTTACCATCTTCAAAGCCTACATAAGTTAAGTCAAAACCTAAAGAATCTCCTATGGATTTTAGTAAACTAGTGTATTGTTCTGGTGTTAGATTGTTTTTATTTTCTTTAATGTATTTTGTTAAGGAATTAATCACATTGCGTCTGTCGCTTGCATATAAATCAAATCTTTTACTCACATCAAAGGCAACTTTTTGTTGAAACTGAACTAGTAGTGTATGGCTATTGGATTTAGACTTAACATAGTTAAAAATACCTAAAACGCATAGTAAAACTACAACAAAGATACAAACCAAAAAGGCTATTTTATTAGAAAAATTACCTAGTAGATATTTTTTTGCTGAAGAGAGCATATTTTCTCCTTGGAAAGCTAATTTTTAGCTTTGTGATTATAATAATTTATAAGATTTTATTCAAAAAACATTTAAATAATTATAAAAAATATTTATTTTAATTAAAAAATATTATATTTTT
>NZ_NFOE01000128.1 GCF_002179635.1 Campylobacter jejuni
AAGGTCTCTCATGAACACCTATGAAGCTAATTTTAATAAAAATCTAGGAGCATTAGAAAGTTATAATGCTACTCTAGCTGATAAAATAGAAGATGTAAAAACAAATGAGCGTTTTGAGGTGTTTGCAGGAAAAAGTGCTTTTGATATCAATATATATGATCATGAATTAAAACAAAGTTTATACGATAATCCTGAAAAATTCTTTGATGAGAAATATAATGAAATTTATACCAAATATGAAAGATATCCTGTTTTATTTTTTTATGGTCTAGGTAATGGTTTATTATATAAAGCTTTATTAAAAAATGAAAATCATAAAAGTATAGTTGTTTTTGAACCTAATATTGAAATACTTTATATAGTTTTTCATTTAATAGATTTTAGTCAAGAATTAAAAGATAAAAGATTGTATGTGGTGGA
>NZ_NFOE01000095.1 GCF_002179635.1 Campylobacter jejuni
TCACCTAAAGACTTTTGAGTTCTTTCTGCTAGATTTCTAACTTCATCAGCAACAACAGCAAAGCCACGTCCGTGCTCACCTGCACGTGCAGCTTCAATAGCAGCATTTAATGCAAGTAGGTTAATTTGATCTGCAATATCTCTGATAACATCAGTTACATCTTTAATATCACTACTTTGTTTAATAACCTCTTCAGTTCTTGCTGCCACTGCATTCATAGAAGCACTCATTTCTTCAACTGCGGCCGCACTTTCTTGTAAAGAATCAGCTTGTTTTTGCGCTCCTTCATTAAGTTGAGTAACGCTTTCTTTTAATGAATCAGCTTTTTGTTGCAATACTTCTCCTTGATTTAAAGAAGTTTGAAGCATTTTCTTAATCTCTTCTCCAACAGAATTTAAAAATCTCTCCATATCACCTTGTGCATCTTCTATTTTATCTGAAAAATCAAGATTTTGGAAACTTTTAAAAACCCTTTCTATATTATTCATATCTTTACCAATTTTTTTCTCCATATCATCAAACATTTTATTTAAAACTTCTTTTAATTCCACAAGTTTTGGATTGACTGGATTTGATTCAATTCTTTGAGTAAAGTATCCTTTTTCTATATCAAAAGAAACTTCTAAAATATTTTGGACTGTTATTTCATCTTTTTCTAAACAAGTATGGATATATTGAACATTATCATTAATCATTAATGCCATTTTTCCAAGCTCATCGTTATATCTAGGAGTTAAAACTTCTACAGTTGCTAACTCATGATTTAGATATCTAAAGAATTTCATCAAATGATCTTGAAGTCTTTGCACTCTTGTTGAAACTATTCTTTTTATAGAACTTCCAATCACGATAATAATAAATACAATAGCTATAACAGAACAAATTATAATAATATTTCTAAGCTCTACAATAGGTGCATAAACCGTTTCATTTGGCACAATAGCTAACATTGCCCAATGAATTCCAGTATTTGGCCATACTTCAAATACTTTAATAGCACCATGATATTCTTCTCCACTATCTGAAACATAATCAATAGGTTTTACTTGAATATCTTTTTGTGCTTCTATAATATGAGTTGCATTTTTATTTACTTCGGTAATTTTTTTAGTTACAAAATCAGCATTTTGATGTGTAGCTAGTACACCATTGCTTGCTAATAAAATTCTTCTTGAGCCTTTAAATATAGATCTAGAAGAATCATTTAGGAAAACTGCTATAGAATTTAAATCATATAGCATTCCAACAACACCTATTGCTTTACCTTTTTTATCTGTAATAGGAGCTGCTACGTTAAGTCCTAAAAATTTATTTCCATGGATGTTATACCATCTTGGTTCTCCAAAATAAAGTTTATCCCCACCCATTAAACTTTTAATAGCTCTTGTAGAAGAAATTTCTTGGCTTGCCGCTAAAGTTTGCATACCACCAGAATTTACAATATCAGCATCACGCATTAAAACCATAAATTCATTTTGGTTTGTAAAATATTTATCATCAACACCTAAATTTCTATATGCTGTTCCATCTTGCAAAAAATAATAACCATAAGCAATCTCTCTATTAGCATCAATAGCCTCTCCAAGAATATTTTCTATTCTTTTTGGATTTATGGCACCTTCTGAAATAAGATTATTTAAAGTTCTTTGAGTACCTATAGTGCTTACAAATAAAGATTTTATAGAAGCTTCAGCTTGATTACCGTAACGATGCACAGATGCTACAAGTGTATTTTCAATTTGAGTGTTCAATACAGATGTAGAACGATTAATAATAATCAAAGACAAAATACTCAAAATTAAAATAACAGTGATAATTGTTATTGCAACAATTTTAACGCCAAGACTCCAATTACGCATTTTTTCTCCTTGAAAATTAATTAGTCAAATTTTTTCGTAATTATAAATACTTATTATTAAATAAATATAAAATTATTATATTTTTGTTATATTTTAAAATAATTGTAAATAATTCTAACTATTTTACT
>NZ_NFOE01000056.1 GCF_002179635.1 Campylobacter jejuni
AATTTCGTTTACATAAGATAAGATTTGTTCTTGATTTAGTATAGTTGTATTTTTTTCTATTTTACATTGATATTCTAGATTGTTTGAGCTTGTTATATGGTAATTGCCTCTAGTTGTTTTTATTTTTTTACCAAGAATAGTATCTTCAAAAAAAATCACTTCAGGTTTAACATAATTACCATTTTTTTCAGCTATCCATAGAGGATTTTTGATTTTTTTAATCTCTTCTTCTAAATTTTCAATACTTGTAGGTATATATTTTGGAATGAGTTTGTTGCCTTTTTTGTTAAAAATGATTTTACCTAAATAAATGCCAAATTTGGGATTATATGTAATGTTGATTTTGTTTTCTAAATCAATATGGTTGAAAAAATACCAATAATTTTTTTCACCAGGACATATATTATTAAAACATTTTATATTAGTATTTACACCTAAATAAAATGCATTTGGTTCTTTTCTGGTTTGTAAAAATTGTTCGTGTTTTTTTGTATCTGGTTCCTTGTATCTCATCATAACTTCTTGATGATACTTTCTTCTATTGCTCTAGCTTCTGCTTCGCTTGGCTGAAAAAAATAAATATCTGGTGTTGTTTTATTTCCAAATTTTTGTTCTGTTTTATTAAAATAAATATATTGATTACTATAATAAATATAGTGTTGCAAGACATCATTATTTGGCTTTTTTTGGTGTATGTATGCGTGTCGTATTTCGTGTATAATAGTTTTTAACATTTCCTCTGTATTTTCTATATTGTTTATATTGATTTCAATAATAGCTTTGTCTTGATTATAAAAACCAAATAGGCTATTATCATTTGATGAGATAAATTCTGTTTTTATATTTAATTTAAATTGATTGTAGATTTCTTTAATTAATTTTTCCCAATACGCAATAGGATAATTTTTATTGGGATCATAGTTGTATTTTTGTGTTGTCTTTTTAATTGTATTTTCATAGTAAATTATATCTTGAAAATAATCCCCATATTTTATTTGTATATTCTTTGTTGGTTTGACTTGGAAGTATATTTTCGCTAAATCAAACCTATAATAAATATAAGCGATTTTTCCGGCAAGTTGAGGGTAGGTTTTAAAAAAGATATTATCATTTGTTTT
>NZ_NFOE01000038.1 GCF_002179635.1 Campylobacter jejuni
TCTATACCGAAATTTCTAGAAGTACCACTAAAACCTAAACCTTCATAATCTCCACCTAAAGAATAAGAACCTTGAGATATGCTTGGAGTAATTTTTAAATTTCCTAAAAAGAAAGTATAACTTGCTCCATAGTTAATTTGATTTTCATTGCTTGATTGTAAGTAAAAATTATAATAATCCCCCATATTAAGTATAGAATTAAATCCCATACTAATACCTGCTCTAATATCCCCTGCACTTTTAATACCATAATTATCAGCATATAATAATACATTAGCCTTAGTATCAGGAACTACTTCTATAACTACATCAGTTTCACCTACATTCTCCCCTGCTTGTAAGCCTGCTAGGGTTTGTACTCCATACATTTCATTGACTTTATATACACTATCTTCTATGAGTTTAGTAGAGATGATTTTGCCTTTGATGTTTTCATTAAGCTTACTCTCTATGAAATGATCTTTTATAGTAGTTTTATTCTTTATTATATACTTACCTAATGTTCCTAAGGCTATGTTTATTTGAATACTATCTTCAAATTCTTGTTGAGGCACATAAGCTGTTGCTGCAGGATAGCCATTAACTTGGAAATAATAAGCAATGATATTAGATATATCTTGTAAATCTTGTAAGCTAAATTTTCTAGTACTAAACTCGCTAATAAGTAATTGCAAATCTTCTTCTTTAATACCTAGCTTTTTAAAGCTAGTGTTTTCATTAGTGATAACAAATTTGTATTTAGTTATGACTTGTTTAGTGGTAGTAGTATTAGTTTGATTACTTGAGTTAGTAGAGTTATTATTAGAACTATTACTTGTTTGATTATTTGGATTGCTTGTATTATTGTTGGTATTGACTTGATTGTTTAATTTGGTAGTATTAAAACTATTATTAGTTGCATTAGAATTATTGTTTGTTTTATCATTTATACTAGAGTTAGTATTAGCTTTATCATTGTTTGTGTTTGTGTTAGTTTGGTTATTTGGGTTGGTAGTGTTATTATTAGCTTCCTCATTAGTTTCATCTTCTTGATTGAGTTTTTCTTTTAAAGCTTTCTTTTTTTCTTCAAAGTCTTTTTTAGCTTCTTGAGCTTTTTTATAATCATCTTTGGTTTTTAGATTTTCTTTAATAGCTTTGTTTTGAGGGAGGTTTCTATCAGGGGAGAGTTCTATAACCTTTTCTATATCATTTTTAGCTATGGTAATACTACCATTATTAGCATAGACTAAAGAGCCAATTGCTATAGTACTAAGTAAAAGTTTTTTCATGATGGTTTTTCCTTTTATTTATATATTTTAAATTTAGAGTTTTTATTTTTAATATTTATGTTGATTAATCATAATATGATTAGATATGAGTATTTGTTAATATACTCATTAT
>NZ_NFOE01000060.1 GCF_002179635.1 Campylobacter jejuni
AGTATATGGTGGGGTATACAGATGATAGTTGGAGTAAATCTTTTACATCTACTTTTAATGGTAATGGTTATGCTTTGGAAAATATTGTGTTAGATGCTTCTATTTTTAACAGTAGTAATAATAAAACATATGGAAAATATTATATAGGTATTTTTAGTGGAGTTGGAAATGGTGGTGTTGTCAAAAACTTAAAAGTTGAAAATATCAATATGAAAGGTGATAAAGCCACTGGAACTATAGCAGGTGTTTCAAAAGGTGGAGGTTTTTATGATATTTCTGTTAAAAAAGTAAAACAAGTAGATTCTGTATTTAGCCATGCAGGAGGTTTTGTGGGGGCTATAGATGGCTCTAAAGGAGGAAATTATGAAAGAATATCTATTGAAGAGTTGACAAAGATTGAAGGAGAAAATGGTGCTGGAGGATTTGCTGGTTATGCGAGTTCAGGTGTTTTTAAAGATATAAATATTTATAAGAGCAATAGTATTTTTGGTCAGCATTCTGGAGGTTTTATAGGTTATGTGGGAAAACCCGGTGCTTACGCTCCTACAGTTGATAAAATAATTTTTGAAAATATTAAACTAAGTGATTTTGATAAAATAGGTGGCTGGACTTGGACTGGAGGTTTTATAGCCAACTTTTGGGGTCATAAAGCCAATGAGGTATTATTTAAAAATATTTTACTTGATGATATAAGAAAAATAACAGCAGAGCAAGGTGTTGGAGGTTTTATAGTAAAATCAAACGCTGGTAAATATGAAAATATTACTTTAAACAATATAGGAGAACTTTCAGCTACCATGGGAGCTGAAAGTTCTGGTGGTTTTATAGGTCTTATAGAAGATGGAGAATTTAAAAATATTAAACTAAATGATATTGAATTTATAAAATTTTATGAGGGTGAGTTTACTGGTTTATTTGCAGGTGAAATTTTAAAAGGAAGCTATGAAAATATATCTATAAGCAATATAGATAAGATTGATGTATATGATGTGAATTTTTTATCTTTGTTTGCCGGACAAATAGGGAATAGTTATGTTTCTGGAAATTCAACTTTTAAAAACATAATCATTTATAATATAGGTAATATAAAATACGATGGATATATTAGTGGTGGTTATGGTGATCCATATTATGGAAATATAGGTATTTTTGCTGAGCAAGCTAAAAATGCTACCTTGGAAAATATCTTTGTGTCTTTAGATGGTTTAACTATAAGCAATGACAAAAGAAACGATTTAAGATTTAAAACAGCTTTTATTTATAATAATGAAAGCGACACTGCTTTTTCTGATAATAATGTAAATTTCAAAGGAAATATTTTTCTTTATTATGATAAAGATTTATTTTCAGCTTATGATAACTATACAGATAATAAATATAATAACAATTTAACTTTCTCCCAAAATCAATACGATAACTTCATCACTTCCGCTCAAACAGCCACAGGAATACAATATGATCAAGCTTCTAATTCATTTAAAACTACCACTGACTTTGATATAAC
>NZ_NFOE01000109.1 GCF_002179635.1 Campylobacter jejuni
GGCCATACTAATGCTTTAAGAGAGAAAATGCTAAAAGATTTTTCTAAAAATCCTCCTTATGATGAATTTGGTATGCTTCCTTTTTTAGATGAACTTATAGGAGTGGATTGGATTATTGATATAAATGAATATGATTTTGCTTATGATGAAGCAGGTGATATTATTAGGGCTTTAGATGATGATGTTTTAAAAGGTAAATTAAAAGATCCAAGAGATATAGATTCTACTCCAGAGAGTAGATTGGAATTTGATCAAAAAATGTATGCTTATAAAAATGGGATGTTAAATGGTTATGGTGATAATATCCCAAGCGATTGGACGCAAAAAGAAGTAAAATTGTGGCTAGATACTTTAGTTTTACAAGCCAAACTAGCAGCCCTAACTCCTCCACAAGGCTATCCTAATGCACCTTATTATTTTAGTCCAGAAAGATTAGAATGGGATTATAAAAATCATCAATTAGACAAATTCCTTGATCCAAGAATTCCTGCCATATATAGATATAATTTTCCGCAAGAACTTCGAGCTAAAATACTAGCTTATGCTAAAGAGCAT
>NZ_NFOE01000081.1 GCF_002179635.1 Campylobacter jejuni
TATATTTTCCTCTATATTTTCCTCTATATTTTCCTCTATATTTTCCTCTATATTTTCCTCTATATTTTCCTCTATATTTTCCTCTAAATCTAAAACCTGTACATTTTCATCGCCACCTATTTCTTGAGTATCAAAATTTTGCATTGACTCCTCATCAAGATCGTTTAATTCTTCATCAAGTTCATCAATAGCAGCTAACTCTTCTTTGATTTTATCTTGAGTGCTTAATTCTTCTTCAGGCTCAAAATTCATAGCCTCATCCTCTAAAAGCTCTTCCACCAAAGGCTCATTTTCTTCTACAATGCTATCATCATCTTTTGCTTCGCCAATAAATTGAGCATCTTCAGGCAAATCATCAAAACTAATCTCTTTTTCGCCCATTTCTTCAACCATAGGTAATTCATCAAAAGAATCCATTTCGGCAGGATTTTCTTCTATATTTTCTTCTATATTTTCTTCTATATTTTCTTCTATATTTTCTTCTATATTTTCTTCTATATTTTCTTCTATAT
>NZ_NFOE01000036.1 GCF_002179635.1 Campylobacter jejuni
CTAATCATAGCTGAATCTTTAGTTTTATGATTGATAAAATCAAAGAAAGAGTTAAGGCCGGTTTGGATTTTTTTGAGTGGGGATAAAAACCTGCTAATAACTATTTTAATTAATAGCAAAGCCACAACTATTGCTATTAAAGTTACAACAACTTGTTTGACTAAATCTTTATTTACTTTTTCTGAGTACACTCTTTCTTTTGTGACTGTACATACTTTATATTTCAAATTAAAAGAATTTGTACACATTACAGCCTCTATACTTCCATCTTCATTTGGAATATATGCAATTTCGCTTTCATTTTGTGGATTTAAAAATTCAGGATTTGTTTTCATATAAGCTGAAATATTTTCACTGAATTTATCTTTTTTACCTATTTTCTCAATTTCGGGGTGAAAGAAAACATTTCCCTCGATATCATATATAGCTGTATATGCTTGAGAACTTTTTCCAACTGAAAGTACATCTTTTGAAAATCTTTCTAAATCATAATCTCCTCCAACAACACCTATAAACTGTTTATTTTTAAATACAGGTACTGCATATGCAATTTTCATTTTTCCATCAGCAAAACTAGAATATGGATCTGATACGATTAATTTCTTTTCTTCTTTAGCTTTAATATACCATGCTCTAGTTTTTACATCAAATCCTTTAGATTTATCCAAATAGGTATGATCAGATTTATAGTGTTTTCCTGTTTCGTCTAGAGCAAAATAAATAATATCAAAATTATTCGCTTTCTTAAAAGCTTCTAAAAAATTGTAAATGCTTTCATCGTCAGAAAAATCTTGCTTTACAATTTCTTCAGCCAAAATAGCAATTGCATCTCTTTTTGTATGTGAATATATAGCAAAAACTTCTGCTGTATCTAACATGGTTTTTCTTTGAATCTCTTCAAGATAAGTATAAGTATCCTCTTTAGAGTTGTAATAACTCATACCATTAACCACTGCAAGCACTATAATACTCACAATAGCGATCACCAAAGTTAATCTACCTGTAATACTTTGAAACATTTTTACTCCTTGTATTGAATGTTGTATTGACAAATAAGATTAAAATTGTATTATTTGATTTAAAATTGATAAAAAATGTAATTTAAATAACAAAAAATATAGAAAAAATATTTTTAAAATATACAAGTTATAGAGGAATAAAAAAAGATTATAAAGCCTACATATAGCAGGCTTTTAGTTATAGTTTACCTTCGTTTTTGCTTAGATAATCAGCAACACCTTTAGGGTCAGCCTTCATACCTTCATCACCTTTATTCCAACCAGCTGGGCAAACTTCACCATGTTCATTAGTAAATAACATAGTATCAACCATTCTAATCATTTCATCAATGTTTCTTCCAAGTGGTAAATCATTAATTACTGCATGGCGGATTGTTCCATCAGCATCAAGCAAGAAAGAACCTCTTAAAGCAACTGCTTCTTCAAATAAAACATCAAAATTTCTAGCAATTTGTTTTGTTAAATCAGCTACTAAAGGGAATTTAACTTGACCTATACCACCTTGATTTACTGGCATATTTTTCCATGCAAAATGAGAAAATTCATTATCGCAAGATACGCCGATTACTTCAATACCTCTATCTTTAAAATCTTGATATCTTTTATCAAAAGCAATGATTTCAGATGGACAAACAAAAGTAAAGTCTTTTGGATAGAAAAATACTACTGCGCCTTTTGGTCCTATATTTTTATAAAGATTAAAATCTTCAACTATTTGATTATTTCCTAATACAGCAGGTGCTGTAAAATCAATAGCTTTTTTAGTTACTATCATAATTTTATCTCCTAATTAATAAATTTTATTTGTAACAAAATAATATCATTTGTAAATTTAAAAATTTATTAATTGTGTAAATTTGTATGTAAATTAATTTTATTATCAAAATTAAAAGATTTTAAGAATAAAATTAAGACAATTTTGATAATCTTGCATTTAACATTTAATATTAAGGAGTAAAAAATGGCAGTTAAAATTACTGATATTTGTATAGCATGTGGTTCTTGTATAGATGAATGCCCAGTAAGTGCAATCGTAGATGATGCAAATAACCCTGAGGGTGAAGATAGATATTATGTTTATGCTGATAAATGTGTTGAATGTGTAGGACATAATGATCAGCCAGCATGTGCAAGTGCATGTCCAACTGATGGCTGTATCGTATGGAGCGATGTAATTAGTGGTCAACCAAGCCGTGATAACATCGGAAGTGATTTAAGAGACGGTTCAACTCCAGTATTTGCTTAATAGTTTAATGTAAGTATCTTGTTTTCAAGCTACTTACAAACTCTTCTATAAACTCTAAATTTTATATAATTTTAAAGCATTTTTTGATATAATTAGCTCTTTTATAAACATAAAACTTATCTAAATTAAGGGGACGATTTTGGAAAAAACACTTTCTATTATTAAACCTGATGCAGTAAAAAAAGGCGTTATTGGTCAAATTTTAACACGCTTTGAAAGCAATGGTCTAAGAATAGCAGCAACAAAAAAAATACAGCTTTCAGAAAAAGAAGCACAAGAATTTTATGCTGTACACAAAGATAGACCATTTTTTAAAGACTTAGTTGAATTTATGATCAGTGGTCCAGTTGTGGTTTCTGTTTTAGAAGGCGAAAATGCTGTGTTAAAAAACAGAGAATTAATGGGTGCTACAAATCCAAAAGAAGCGGCTCCTGGTACTATCAGAGCAGATTTTGCAGATAGTATTGATGCAAACGCGGTTCATGGAAGCGATAGCTTGGAAAATGCAAAAATTGAAATAGAATTTTTCTTTTCAAAAACTGAAATTTTATAATGAAAATTGCCTTTGCAAAACTTAGCTCTGTAGCTTATCCTTTTAAACTAGATCTTGATAATATAGTTTTTGAAGGAACTATTACAAAAGTTAATCCAAAATTAGCTAAAATAACAGCTAATTTTAAAGGATTTACTTATAGAAATTGCGATCGATGTGGTGATGAAATGGAACTTGAAATCGATCAAAATATAGAGCTTTTTGCAAGCGATGGAATTTTTAAAGATGAAAATAATACTTTAAGTGATACTATGGAGTTTTTTGACTCTCATATTGACTTAATAGAGCTTGCTACAAGTGAATTACAATCTTACTTAAGTGATTATTTTTATTGTAATAAATGTTTAAATTAATAAAGGAGTAAAAAATGGCAGTACCTAAGAGAAGAGTGAGTAAAACTCGTGCAGCAAAACGTAGAACTCATTATAAAGTTACCCTACCTATGCCTATTAAGGATAAAGATGGTAGCTACAAAATGCCTCATCGTGTAAATCCTGTAACTAAGGAATATTAAGAACAATGACGAGCATTGCTATTGATGCAATGGGTGGTGATTTTGGGGAAAAGCCTATTATAGAAGGTGTAATTCAAGCTCTAAAAGAGCGAAAATTTAAAGCCATCTTAGTAGGAGATCCTCAAATTAAAACCCTAATCCCTCAAGAATTAAATCCATACATAGAATACGAAGAAGCTTTTGATGTGTTTGCTATGGAAGAAAATTCTACAGATGCATTAAAACGAAAAGATAGTACTATTTATAAGGCTATAGATTTAGTAAGAAATCAAAAAGCAAAAGCTGTTGTGTCAGCTGGACATAGTGGAGCTACTATGAGTTTGGCTACTTTAAGACTTGGAAGATTAGCCAATATCGCTAGACCTGCAATAGCCACTTTAATGCCAAATATCCATTCAAGAACATTAGTGCTAGATGTTGGTGCAAATGTTGATTGCAAAAGTGAACATTTGTTTCAATTTGCCATTATGGGTGAAGCCTATGCTAAAGAAATTTTAAAAATTGCTAAGCCTAGAGTTGCTTTGCTTTCAAATGGTGAAGAAGAGTGCAAAGGAAATGAGCTTACCAAAGAAACTCATCAACTTTTAAAACAACTTCCAAATTTTGTAGGAAATGCTGAAGGTAGAGATATCTTTAATGGCACTATAGATGTATTAGTATGCGATGGTTTTAATGGAAATATCTTGCTTAAAACCGGAGAGGGTGTGGCAAGTGTTATTACAAAACTTTTAAAACAAGAAATTCAAAAATCTTTTTTAGCAAAACTTGGTTATTTTTTAGCAAAACCAGCTTTTAATGAATTAAAAACTCATATTGACTATGAAGAATACGGCGGAGCCCCGCTTTTAGGCGTAAAAGAATGTGTTATTATAAGTCATGGTAAAAGTGGTCCAAAAGCTATCAAAAATGCTATTTTTCAAGCATTAAATTTCACACAGTCAAATATAAACCAAACTATAGAAAAAGAACTTACAAATTATGAAATCAACTAAAGCTTCTTTAAAAAGTATAGCTTCTTATATTCCCAAAAAAATACTTAGTAATCATGATCTAGAAACCATGGTTCAAACTAGTGATGAATGGATATTAAGAAGAACAGGTATAGAGCAAAGACGTATAGCAAATGATGATGAAAACACAAGTGATCTTGGCACTAAAGCAGCTATTAAGGCTATACAAAGAGCTAATTTAAATCCTCAAGATATAGATGCGATTATAGTGGCTACTTTAAGTCCTGATTATTTTACCATGCCATCAACTGCATGTAAAATTGCTCACAATCTTGGTTTAAAAAATGTCACCGCTTTTGATATTTCTGCGGCATGCTCTGGGTTTATTTATCTCTTAGAGCTTGCAAAATCTATGGTTGAAAGTGGTGCTAAAAAAAATATATTAATCATAGGAGCTGAAAAAATTAGTTCTATTATAGATTATACTGATAGAAGCACATGTGTTTTATTTGGTGATGGAGCTGGAGCTGGAGTTGTATCATTAGATGACAACTTTCCAATCATAGACACTCATACTGCAAGTGATGGAGAATTTGGAAGTTTATTAATGACTCAAAGATCTCAACAAAGTAACATTTGTACTCCACTTTCGTTACAAATGAAAGGTAACGAAGTATTTAAAATTGCAGTTAATACCTTAAGTAATGATGTTATTGAAATTCTTGCAAAAAACAATATAAAAAGCGAAGAAATTGATCTTTTTATACCCCATCAAGCTAATTTAAGAATCATTAAAGCTGTGCAAGAAAAATTAAATCTCAAAGATGAACAATGTGTAGTTACAGTACAAAAATATGGCAATACATCAGCTGCTTCAATACCTATGGCTATAAATGATGCATATGAAGAAGGTCGTTTAAAACAAGGTTCGTTAATACTACTTGATGCTTTTGGCGGTGGATTTACTTGGGGTTCAGCACTACTTTATTTTGGTGGGGAATAATAAATTCATTTATTATTTAACCCCCCCCCCTATAATTCTATCCAAAACAGACTGTTTTATAGTATTATCAGAAGAATCTACACGGATATAAAATTCAACTCTATTATTCATCTCATCTTCTTTATTTTGAGTTAATGGATAATTATCTCCGTAACTTACAACCACCAATTGAGAAGAATTTATACCACTACTAACAAGATAATCAGCCACCACTTGAGCTCTTTTACTAGCTAAATCAAAATTTCTTTTTGGGTCCTTATCGCTTGCATCAGTATAACCTCTGATTTCTATTTGAGCTTGAGTTGGCATTCTCTTTAATACTTCACTAATACGCTTTAAAAAATCTTGCACATCAGTTGAATCAATTTGAGTACTACCTCTAGTAAATTCAACTCTTGCAGGTAGATTCAACACAACGTTATTTTCTCTTTGATCTAATGCTGCTTTTAGTTTTTCTATATTCTCTTGCTGAGTGATACTTAATTTTTTAAGCTTTTCAAGTTCTTCAACATTTGCATTAGATGGCGCACTGTATTTATTATGCACTTCACTTTCTTTTTCTAAGGGACTAGAAGCAGTAAATTCAAAAATTTTAACAAATTCAGTTTTTAAAGCCTCAGTTTTTGCAGGATTACTTTCAGAAATTGCCCAAAGAGCAATAAAAAGTGCCAAAAGCAAACTTAAAAAGTCTGCATAAGGCACAGCCCATTTCTCACCAGCTGGACACTCTGGACATTTATGTTTTTTTCCCATTTTTAACTCTTACTTATCAAACTGAGAAATTCTAGGCTCACCTTGTCCAAGGTAATTAAACAATTTAGCCTCTAAATCTCTAGGGTTAGCTCCTTCTGCAATACTTACAATAGCATGCGAGATCACTATCCTTTCTTTAATGAGCTCATGAGCATTAGCTTTGATTTTATGACCCCAAGGTCCAAATAAAGCATAAGCACCAAAAATCCCCGTTACTGTTGCAGTAAATGCCCCTGCAATACCTGCTGCCATAGCTTGAGGATCATCTAAAAGTTGTAAAGCAAGCATAAGCCCCATAACCGCACCAACAAGTCCCATAGTAGGACAAGTCTCGCCAAAACGGATCCAGTATTCTGCCGTTTCTTTATAGTATTCTTCCATTTCTTCTATTTGGATTTCCATGCTTTCTTTAATTTCTTCTACACTCTTACCATCAACCATCATCATCATGGTTTCTTTTAAAAACTCATTATCAATTTCATTAGTTTTTGATTCTAAAGCCAAAAGCCCATCTCTTCTTGCTATGATAGAGTATTCTACAAGTTCAGCTATTCTCTGACTTAAATTTACCCCTGCACCTTTAAAGGCAAGTTTTAATTCTTTATAAGCTGCTTTAACAAATTTTTTATGCGTTGCTGTCATCGCACAAAATGCTGCAGTTGGAACCACGATCAAAAACGAACTTAAGTGCAAAACATGTAAAGGGTTACCACCCTCTAAAATATCCCCTACAGAAATACTAACAACAGCTAATACCATCCCAAGTATGGTTGAAAGATCCATTAGTTATTCTCCTTATTTTAATGCGCCCCAATTTTTGGCAATACTTGATGAAGTTTTTAATTTAACTTTTAATTTTACAATATTTTCCATAATATCACTAGCATTTTTTGCAAATTCCTCACAAAGTTCATCTTTTACTTCAAAAATAAGCTCATCATGAATTTGTAAAATCAAGCGTTTATTTTCATCTAAATCTTTTGCAATTTCTATCATTGCAAGTTTTATTATATCGGCAGCAGAGCCTTGAAGTGTAGAGTTAATACTCTCTCTTTCATACATTGCCACATGCATAGGCTTTGCATTTTCAAAATCAAAATAACGCTTACGACCTAACAAAGTCTTTATAAAACCATTTTGCTTAGCTTCATTTTTTACCTTTTCAAAATAAGTTTTAATGCTAGTAAAATTCTCAAAATATTTTTCAATATATTCTTTAGCTAACTTCGCTTCTATTTTTAAATTTTGACTCAAAGTCTTATAACCCATGCCATAAATAAGACCAAAATTTATACTTTTAGCAATACTTCTTGTCTCATAATCACTATAGCCAAAAATCATAATAGCAGTTTTTGCATGAATATCCTCATCATTTGAAAACGCTTCTAGTAATTTCTCATCTTCACTAAAATGCGCTAGCATTCTAAGCTCAATTTGTGAATAATCAAGCGAGATAAAGCTAAATCCTTCTTTTGTTACAAAACAAGATTTATAATCTTTAGCATATTGACCATGCGCAGGGATATTTTGCAAATTTGGGTCTTTTGATGAAAGGCGTCCAGTTGCAGTACCAGTTTGCAAAAAGCTTGAATAAATTCTTGAGTTTTCATCTTTTTTAGCTAATTTTAACAAAGGTTCACAATAAGTAGAAACTAATTTTGCAAGCTCTCTATAAGCTAAAATTTCTTTCACAATCGGATGTTTATCTAAAATAGCATTCAAAACCTTTTCATCGGTAGAATAACCTGTTTTACTTTTTTTACCACTTGGTAGTTTTAGTTTTTCAAATAAAATATCCCCTACTTGTTTTGGAGAGTTAATATTAAATTTTTCACCCGCTAAATCATATATTTTTTCACTTAATATTTTAATATCTTGATTAAAACTTTGCATTAGGCTTTCAAGTTTTTGAGTATCAAGTTTAATGCCATTATTTTCCATCATAATTAGCACTTTGATAAATTCAAACTCATTTTTTTGTGCAAGTTCAAGCAAAGGCTTTTCTAAATTTTTTAAAAAATACAGATAAAATCTTAAAGTGATATAAGCATCCTCAGCTGCATATTTACAAGCTTTTTCTACATCCACTCCTGCAAAGCTTTCTCCTTTTTTTACCAAGTCTTCAAAATGTAAAGTCTCATAATTAAACAATCTTTTTGCTAAATCATCCATATTTACACGCAAACTTGGCTCTTTAAGCCATGCAAGTATCATAGTATCAGCATAATTTTTTGGAGGAAGTAAATTAAAATTATTTTTTATGATTTCAAAATCATATTTAAGATTATGACCTATAACCATGCTTTGATAGATTTTTTCTATACCCTTTTTAGCCACTTGCATAGAAATTTGCTTGCAAACTCCTAAATAATCATGTGCAAGTGGCACATAAAAGGCTTCACTTTCATGAAAACAAAAACTAAACCCTACTATCTTTGCTTCTTTAGTATCTAAGCCCGTAGTTTCAGTGTCAAAAGCAACAATACTTTGATCATCAATTTTTTCTAAAATTTCAAATAATTCTTTCTCATCTAAAATTAATCTTGCATTAAATCCTAAATTTTTATCTTTATTAGTAGGATTAGTACGTAGTTTTTTTAATAAAGCATTTAATTCATAATACTCTAAAATATCCATAATCTTAAGCAAAGGTTCATCTTTTGGATACTCACAATTTAAAAGCATATTTTTCACATCTAAATCTTCGTACAAAGAAGCAAGTTTTTTGCTCAAAAAAGCATTTTCTTTGCCTTCAAGCAATAAATTACGACTTCTTTCATTACGCACTAGTGTTAAGTTTTCATAAATTCCCTCAATACTTTCAAACTCATCAAGTAAATTCTTAGCACCCTTAGCACCAATTCCTTTTACCCCCGGGATATTATCTGAGCTATCTCCACATAGAGCTAAAAAATCTCTTATTTGACTAGGTTTTACCCCATATTTTTCCAAACATCCTGCTTCATTATAATCATTTTTTGAAATAGGGCTATAAATACTAACTTTATTATCTTTTATAAGTTGATACAAATCTTTATCTTGAGTAATAATTCTTATAAAAATATCCTTATTTTCACACTCTTTAACCAAAGATGCTATGATATCATCAGCCTCATACCCTTCACAAGAAAAACTTGAAAAACCCATTTTTTCTATCATTTGAATACAAATTGGAATTTGAACTAATAAATCAGGTGGAGGTGGAGTGCGGTTGATTTTATAATTTGGATCAATTTCACTTCTAAAAGTTTTTCCTTTGCTATCAAGAGCAAAAATAATCATATCACTAGGATGTTCATTTTTCAAACTATAAATAAAATTAGCAAAACCGCTAATCATATTACTAGGTTCGCCTTTTGAATTTTTCAAACCCTTTAAAGCATAAAAAAGTCTAAAGAAAAAGCCAAAAGTATCAATTATGGTTAAAGTTTTCATTTTTTTCCTATATTTAAAAAATAATAATAATTATCGCCCAAAATTATTTAAAAGTCGGTAAAAAGCATTAAATTTCCATTTTAAGCATTTTAGATAAAATTATCATTTTGAAATTTCAAATAAAGGTTTAATCTTGCAAACAAAATCAATCGCGGATGAAAATTTTCAAACTCCACAAGGAAAAAAAGCTTTTAAAAAAGCTGTGTTTTCATGTTGGCTAGGAACTGCTATGGAATATGCAGATTTTGCACTTTATGGCTTAGCTGCAGCTACTGTTTTTTCAGAAGTTTTCTTTCCTGAGCAAACTCCTATTATAGCATTATTGCTTAGTTTTGTTACTTATGGTATAGGTTTTATTGCTAGACCTATTGGAGCTTTATTTTTTGGATATTTAGGAGATAAATACGGAAGAAAAAATGTATTAATGAGTACTATTGCATTAATGGGTATTTCAACTACTTTAATTGGTTTTATACCAAGTTATGCAGTAATTGGAATTTGGGCTCCTATATGTTTGGTTATTTTGCGCTTTATGCAAGGCTTTGGTGCAGGCGCTGAGCTTTCAGGTGGAACTGTCATGCTTGGAGAATACGCTCCTAGTAAGCATAGAGGTTTAATCTCTTCTATCATCGCTCTTGGATCAAATAGTGGAACCTTGCTTGCAGCTTTTGTATGGCTTTTAGTTACAAGCATGGATGATGCTAGTTTTAAAGAATGGGGATGGAGAATTCCTTTTATAGGAAGTATCTTCATAGCACTTTTTGCTGTTTATATGCGTTTAAATGTAAAAGAAACTCCTGTTTTTGAAAAACAAAAAGAATTAATGCTAAAAATTCGTCATGAAAATGAAGCACATATGAAAAAAGATGAAAGAACTTTTTGGCAAAAAAGTCGTGCATTTTGGACTATGGTGGGTATAAGAATAGGAGAAAATGGGCCATCTTATCTCGCACAAGGCTTTATAGTAGGCTATGTAACTAAAATTTTACTTCTTGATAAATCAGTGGCTACAACTGCTGTTGTCATCGCTTCTTTGGTGGGATTTTTAGTTATACCTTTAGCAGGGTATTTGAGTGATAAATTTGGAAGGCGTATTACTTATAGAACCTTTTGCTTACTTTTAATGCTTTATGCCTTCCCTGCTTTTATGCTACTTGATAGTAAAAATGAAATTATCGTGATTTTAACCATCATCGTAGGTATGTCTTTGGCATCTTTAGGAATTTTTGGTGTGCAAGCTGCGTGGGGCGTAGAACTTTTTGGAGCAAAAAATCGCTATACTAAAATGGCACTAGCAAAAGAATTTGGCTCTATACTTTCAGGAGGAACCGCTCCTATGATAGCTTCAGCTTTACTTGCTTATTATGGTGCTTGGTGGCCAATAGCTTTATATTTTGTTATCACCGCAGGAATTGGTTTTATCACAACCTTCTTTGCACCAGAAACTAGAGGCAGGGATTTAAATTTAATAGAAGATGCGATATGATACGCCTTATTTTAGATACTGATATAGGCAATGGTATAGCAGGGGCTAATACCGATGATGGTTTAGCCCTTGGACTTATTTTAGCCTCCAAAGAAATCAAACTTGAAATGATTAGCACCTTAAGTGGCAATGTACAAGCTTTAACCGCTTATAGTGTTGCTAAAGATTTATTAAATAAGCTTAATCTAAACATACCTTTGTATTTAGGTGCTCATGAAGCTTTATGTGAAGATAGTCATTTTTGGAGACAAAGACTAGATAAAAGCGTAGAAGAGTTTAAGCTTACTCATCTTTGGGATCATATAAAACCTATAAAAATCTTAGAAAACATAAGTCCAAATGCTTGTATGAAAATGGGTGAGCTTGTTATGCAAAATCCAGATGAAATTTCAATTTGCGCTATAGGACCTTTAACAAATATAGCCATAGCGATGAAACTTTTTAAAGATTTTGATAAAAATGTAAAAGAAATTTTTATCATGGGTGGAAGTTTTGATATGCCTTATCATATCAAAGATACAAATTTTGGCTTTGATCCTGAAGCTGCTAGCATAGTTTTAAACTCAAGAGCCAAAATCACACTTGTTCCTTATAATGCAACAATGCAAACTATGCTCACTCATGAAGATTTAAATGCTTTAGAAAATCAAAATCCACTTTGTGATTTTTTAGTACAGACTTTAAGAATTTGGATTGATTATGCAAGCAAAACAAGAGGCACAAATGGCACATGGATACATGATGCATTAACTATTGCTTATATGCTTGATCCAAATTTAGCAAATTTTGATGAGTATTTAGTAGATGTCATTTGTGATAGTACTTTTGCTAGAGGAAGCACAATAAGGTGTTTTAAAGATGCTAAAATGCCTATGAAAAATCATGAATTAAAAAACACTATAAAAGTTTTAAAAGATATTGATAATGCTAGACTTTTAAAACTTTTAAAATCAAGACTTTTAAATGGAATTTGCTATGAAAATTACAAAAGCATAACGACTTAATTTACCCAAGGCTATAAAAATACTTGCTTTTAAAAAAGAATACTTAGCAAATCCAAGCCCTAGTGCAAAAAGATCTCCCACTATGGGCAAAAAAGTAAAAAAAGCATACAAAGAACCAAATTTTTTAAAGTTTGCATTGATTTTTTCTAATTTACACAAAGAGCCTTTAAAATATTTTTCTAAAATTTGACTCTCTCCAAAATAAGCTAACACATAGGTACTTAAACTACCCAAAGTATTCCCCAAGCTTGCTATAAATAAAACCATATAAGCATTAAAATCTAATTTCACAAAAGCAAGTACAAAAGCTTCGCTAGCCATAGGTAAAAGCGTGCTAGAGAGAAAACATACTATAAAAAGTCCTATATAGCTTATATCATTATATAAAAAATCAAACATTATAAATTTTCTTAGTATTTATTTTATAAACTATCATTTTAAAGAATTTTTAATAATAATTATCTTAGAATGTAAAGTCATTTGGCAATTTTTTAAAAGGAAAAACTATGGAAAGGAAAAAATTTTCTAAACTAAATTTAGAATACTCATTTAACAAAGCTTCTTTTTCTTGGCGTTAAGCCTGCTACTACATTTTCAATCATTTTTATTTTACATTTTTAGTTTTAGTTGATCATTTTTTGATTTTAAATTATTAATCATTTTAAGGAAATACTATGAAAAAATATTATGGAAAATTTGGTGGGCAATTTGTGCCAAATGAAGTAAAAATAGCATTAGATGAAGTAGAAAAAGCTTTTTTAAAACTCAAAAAAGATAAAGATTTTAACACAGAATTAAAAGAACTCTTAACTAATTATGTGGGAAGACCTACGCCTTTATACCATGCTAAAAATTTAAGCAAGCTTTATAATCATGAAATTTATTTAAAAAGAGAAGACTTAACTCACACAGGAGCTCATAAGATCAACAATGCCATAGCTCAAGCCTTAATGGCAAAGAAAATGAATAAGAAAAAAATTATTGCTGAAACTGGAGCAGGACAACACGGACTTGCAACAGCTACTGCAGCAGCACTTTTAGGACTTGAGTGTGAGATATTTATGGGAGCTATTGATGTAAAAAGACAAGCCTTAAATGTCTATAAAATGGAACTTTTAGGAGCAAAAGTTCATGCAGTAGAAAGTGGAAGTAAAACTTTAAGTGATGCGGTAGATAAGGCTTTAAATTTTTGGGTTAAAAACACCAAAGAAGTATTTTATGTAGTAGGAAGTGCAGTAGGGCCTTATCCTTATCCACAAATTGTTACGCATTTTCAAAGCATTATAGGTAAAGAATGCAAAATACAACTTAGAAAATTAAATAAAAAAGTAGATTACATCATAGCAGCAGCTGGAGGTGGTAGCAATGCTGCTGGAATTTTTCATGCATTTTTAAAAGATGAAAAAGTTAAGCTCATAGGCGTTGAAGCAGCAGGTTTAGGAAAAGATACACCTTATCATGCAGCCACACTTACTAAAGGCAAAGAAGGTATTATCCATGGTATGAAAACTAAGGTTTTACAAGATGATAAAGGCAATATTGCTCATACTTTTAGTATTTCTGCAGGGCTTGATTACCCTGGGATAGGACCTTTGCACGCATATTTGCAAGAAAGTAAAAGAGCAAGCTATCATGCTATTAGCGATGATGAGTGTATCAATGCTTTAAAATTATTATGCAAAGAAGAAGGTATTATACCTGCTATTGAAAGCTCACATGCATTAGCTTATCTAGAAAAACTTTGTCCAACTTTAAAGAAAAAAAGTGTGATAGTTGTAAATCTTTCAGGAAGAGGCGATAAAGATATGCAAAGTATTTATGAGTATAAAAAAGGTGAAATTTATGGTTGAAGGATAACTTCAACCGATTTATTTTTTTGTGTTTTTTAGCTCTAAATTTAGATAATACCCCGTATAAGAACCACTTTTTTCATGATTTTTAGCAAGCTCTTCAACACTACCTTTAGCTATAACCTTACCACCTTTAACTCCACCTTCAGGTCCCATGTCGATGATATAATCAGCATTTTTAATCACATCTAAATTATGCTCTATCACAAACACACTATTTCCAAGATCAACTAAATGTTGCAAAACTAAAATAAGCTTATTAACATCTTCAAAATGAAGTCCTGTTGTAGGCTCATCTAAAATATAAAGAGTTTTTCCTGTATCACTTCTGCTTAATTCTTTAGCTAGTTTGATACGCTGAGCCTCCCCGCCACTTAAAGTAGTTGCATTTTGTCCTAAAGTAAGATAATCAAGCCCAACTTTTACCAAAGTATCAAGTTTTTGCTTTATCTTTGGCACAGAAGTAAAAAATTCACTTGCTTCGATAATACTCATATTTAAAACATCAGCTATGCTTTTACCTTTATATTTGATCTCAAGTGTTGCATCATTATATCTTTTACCATTACAAACATCACAAGTTACCATCACATCAGGCAAAAAATGCATTTCGATTTTAATTTCACCATCTCCACTGCACTTTTCACATCTTCCACCTTTAACATTAAAAGAAAAACGTCCTGCTTTATAACCTCGCATTTTAGCTTCTTTAGTAGCTGCAAAAAGATTACGAATTTCATCCATAGCGCCTGTATAAGTAGCAGGATTTGAACGCGGGGTACGACCTATAGGACTTTGATCAAGATAAATCACCTTATCAAGTTTTTCTAAACCTTCTATTTTAGCCCCGCTTAGTTTTTTAACTTTTTTAGCACGGTTAAGCTCTTCTTTTGCAAATGGAAGCAAAGTTTGTAAAATTAATGAGCTTTTACCACTTCCTGAAACACCTGTAATTGCCACAAGGTTACGTAATGGAAAATCTACACTTAAATTTTGAATATTATTAATACTCACATCTTTTAAACTAATAAAATCTTTTTGTTCTCTATTTTTTTGATGAGCAATTTGCTTTTTGCCACTCATATAAAGGGCGGTTTGGCTTTTGCTTTTTAACAATTCTTTATAAGTTCCACTAAATACAACCTCACCGCCAAATTTACCAGCATTTGGACCAATATCTACGATAAAATCTGCCTCTTCTATAGTCATTTTATCATGCTCAACTACAATTAAAGTATTACCCTTTTGCTGAAGATTTCTTAAAGTTTTAATGAGTTTTGCCGTATCTCGCTCATGTAAACCAATACTAGGCTCGTCTAAAACATACATCACTCCACTTAAACCACTACCAATTTGAGATGCTATACGAATTCTTTGAGCCTCACCCCCGCTAATGGTTCTTGCATCACGCCCTAAAGATAAATACCCAAGTCCTACATCATAAAGAAAAAACAATCTTTCATTAATTTCTTTAAAAATAGGTTTAGCTATCAATCTTTCTTGCTCACTCAAATACGCAAAATTAGCTTCTTTTGAAAAAAATGCAGTGGTATTTTCTATGCTCATATCTAAAATTTCACCCAAATTTTTTTCAGCTACTTTTACAGCTAAACTTTCAGCTCTTAAACGATGACCATTGCAATCTTTACAAGTTTTTTCGCTCATATACTCGCTTAAATCTTTTTCATCTTTTAGCATTTCATAGGCATATTTAACCGCACCTTCAAATTTGCGATTTAAACGATGTCTTTTCCATAAAAAGTTAATTTCTTTGGCATTACCATAAAGCACTAGACGCTTTTCTTCTTCACTTAACTCATTATATGGAATTTTTACCCTGATATCATTTTGCTCGCAAAAGGCCATTAAAAACTTATAATAATAACTTTTATTAAACCCATATAAAAGCTTTATAGCTCCTGCTTCTAAGCTTAATTCTTCATTGATAAGCTTTTTCATATCTAGCGTATATCTTATACCAAGACCATCACAACTTGGACAAGCGCCTTTTGGAGAATTAAAAGAAAAACTCAAAGGCTCAAGCAAAGGAAAAGAAATTTTACAATCAAAACAAGCATTATGCTCACTATAATGAAAATGTTTTGCTATGTTTAATTCTTCATTATTTAAAACTTCAATTTCCACTTCACCAAAACTCTCACTAAGTCCTTTTTCTATATCACTTGCAAGTCTTGCTAACATATCATCTTGTACTTGGAGTCTATCTATTACAAGTTTTATCGTATGTTTTTTGGTTTTAGCAAGCTCAATATCCTCATCAAGACGCGTTAAAACTCCATCAATTTGCGCTCTAATATAGCCTTTTGCAACTAAATTTTCCAAAAGATCTGCAAAAGTTCCTTTTTTTTCTTTGATTAAAGGAGCATAAATGATGATTTTTGCGCCTTTTGGAAGCTTTAAGATTTCACCTACGATATCTGCTGCACTCATAGATGAGATTTTTTGGCCACATTGATGACAATGCTGTGAGCCAATCCTTGCATATAAAAGTCTTAAATAATCATAAATTTCAGTAATAGTTCCAACGGTTGATCGAGGATTTTTAGAAGTTGTTTTTTGATCAATAGCAATAGCAGGAGTTAAACCTTCTATTTTATCAACATTTGGCTTGCCTACTTTATCTAAAAACTGCCTTGCATAAGCACTTAAACTTTCAATATAACGACGTTGTCCTTCTGCATAAAGCGTGCCAAAAGCTAAAGTGGATTTACCACTTCCACTAAGTCCTGTAAAAACTATGAGTTTATTTTTAGGAATTTCTAGGTTGATATTTTTAAGGTTATTCTCTTTAGCACCAATGATACTTATTTTGTCATTATTCATAAAAATCCTCTTTTTATCTAATCAAACATGTTTTTTAGCAAAATCTTTCATAAATTCACTTAACTTTTGAACCTTTTCAATACTGATAGAATTATAAATACTAGCACGAATTCCGCCTAAAATTTTATGCCCTTTAAGACCTATCATACCATTTTCTTCAGCTTCTTTTACAAAAACTGGCTCTAAGTTTTTATCATGAGCTATGTTAAAACTAACATTCATTAGCGATCTATCCTCTTTTTTAGCATGACCTTTATAAAAACCATTACTCTCATCAATCACATCGTATAAAATTTTAGCCTTTTGTATGTTTTGCTCATTGATTTTATCTAAGCCACCTTGATTTAAAAGCCATTTCATTTCAAGATTAAACATATATATAGCAAAGGTTGCAGGTGTATTAAATAAAGAATTATTTTCAGCATAAACACTGTATTTTAACATACTAGGTATATTTTTATTTTTACTACGCTCTATCATATCTTTACGCACAAATGCACAAGCAAGTCCTGAAATTCCTGCATTTTTTTGCACTCCACCAAAAAGCATAGCAATATTAGAAAAATCTATCTTTTTGGAGAAAAAATCACTAGAAGCATCAATTATCAAAGGACTTTTAGTCTTTGGATAGCTTTTATATTGGGTTCCATAAATGGTATTATTAGAGCATATATAAGCATAATCTGCATTATCGCTAAATTCAAATTGTGGGATATGATCAAACTCACTTTCTTGGCTACTTGCTACTATTTTTGTATTTACTCCTAAAATTTCAGCCTCTTTAATAGCCTTTTTAGTCCAAACACCAGTATTAGTAAATTCACAAACTCCACCCATATATAAATTCATAGGTATCATAGCAAATTGCAAACTAGCCCCACCTTGCATTAAAAGCACTTCATAATCATCATTTACACCATAAAGTTCTTTTGCCATCTTAATAGCTTCAAAATGCACTTCTTCAAAAACCTTTCCACGATGAGAAACTTCCATAATAGAAAAGCCTTTACCATGATAATCAAACAAATGCTCCTGTGCTTCTTTTAAAACCTCATCAGGCAGATTTGAAGGACCTGCACTAAAATTCATCACTCTCATTTTGTCTCCTTTTTATAGTATTTGGGCTTCTTTACTCTCATTTATTGAACAAAGCTTTATAATATCTCCTTTTTTTAGTTTTTCAAGAGAGATATTTTTGCCATCTTTTTGTAAATTTATCAAATTTTTACTTTTATCAAAGAAATTTTTATGCTGAGTTAAAAGCTCTTCAAAATTATTAAGTTTGTTCTCATAGTTTAATAATTTTAAAATTAAAACGCTCTTTAGTTGACTTTGTAAAAAATCAAGCTTTTGTTTTCTAAGAAAAAAAGCATTTTCCAAAGATTTCGCTTTGGCTAAATTTTGCAAATGATCAATTTTATTTTGATAAAACTTAAGATGGTTTAGCATTTGATTTTTAAAACGCATAGTAAGTTCATCAAGTCCTTGTTCTAAACTTAGTTTATTTGGAAAAATCATATCAATAGCTGCACTTGGAGTTGGTGCTCTTAAATCTGCTACAAAATCACTAATAACATAATCAATCTCATGTCCAATAGCAGAAACAATAGGTGTTTTTAAAGAAAAAATACATCTTGCAAGTTCTTCATCATTAAAACAAAACAAATCCTCTCTGCTTCCACCACCTCTTGCCAAAATAATCACATCTAAATTATACTTATTGGCTTTTTTTAAAGCATTTATCAAAGAATTTGGAGCACTTTGTCCTTGAGTGAGAGCATTAAAAATAGTTATTTTACAAAGATTGTATTCCTTTTGTGAAATTAACTTTAACATATCTTGCAAGGCAGCTGAAGTAAAAGAAGTGATTATGCCTATTTTTTTAGGAAATTTAACAATGCTTTTTTTAGCATTTGTATCAAACAAGCCTTCTTTTTCAAGCTTTTCTTTTAAGGCTAAAAATTTAGCTTCTAAATCCCCAAGGCTTGTTTTTTGCATACTTTTAGCGATAAATTGATACCTACCACTTGCTTCATACAAACTCACATAACCTCTTAGATCAAGCATATCGCCAACTTTTGGTTTAGCTTGAACAAATTGATTAAAGCCTTTAAACATCACACAAGCTATGCTTGATTTTTCATCTTTTAAATCAAAATACCAATGTCCTGAACTATGAATGGTAATTTTAGAAATTTCTCCACTAAGCTCTATATCATCAAGATGAAATTCTAATAAACTTTTAGCTTTTAGATTAAGTTCTGAAACTTTCATTTTTTTCTTGCAATAAACATAGAGCAAACACCAAAGCTAAAACTTTTATACTCTAATATTTCAAAATGCTCACTCAATTCTTTAATAAATTCTTCTTTGCTTAAAAAATCTTCTATAGAATTTGGTAAATACTCATAAGCACTATAATTTTTACTGATAAATCCACCCACTTTTGGCAAAATATTTTTTAAGTAAAAATCTCTACAAGCAGCTACAAAACCACCCTGCTCTCTTTTGGTAAATTCAAGTACAAGTAAAATCCCATCCTTTTTTAACACTCTTGCAAATTCTTTTATAGCTTCTTTTCTATCTACCACATTGCGTATGCCATAACTTATACTTATGATGTCTGCACTTTCATTTTCAAGTGGAAGTTCTTGTGCTTTTGCTTGCACAAAAGTTGCTTCAGGGATTTTTTTCTTAGCCACTTCAAGCATGCCCACACTTGGATCAACCCCTTTTATGCTAATGATATTTTTATTTGCTCTTAAGGCTTGATTTTGCCATTCTATAATCATATCGCCCGTGCCACAAGCCACATCGATAATATCAAGCTCATTGTTAGAAAATTTAAAAACATCCAAACAAGCTTTTTTTCTCCAACTCACATCACTTCCAAAACTTAAAATTCTATTAGCCTTATCATAAGTTGGCGCTATATCATCAAACATTTTGACTATTTTTTCTTGTTTTTGCATGTTTTTCCTAACTATATATTTTTAATTTTTTAATGCTTTTTTCAATTTGTTTTATTATATTTGCATCATATGAAATTTGCTCTAAATGATTAGATTCAAAATAATTTTTTAGTTTTTCAATACTTTTTTCTTCAAACATAGTTGCAAAATAACATAATAAAAATTTTATTTTTTCTACTTCTTCTTCAAGATTTCTTTGAGATTTTACAATTTTTTTCTTTAAAAAAACTAATTCTTTTCTTAGCTTAAAAGCCACTAAAGACTTTAAAATTTGATTTTTTTCTCCTTGATAAAAATCACAATCATTCTTTAAGATAAAATCCATATCAAGAAAAATATCATTGATTTTTTCATCACTTAAAATAAAAATATATTTTTCTAATTCAAATTTACAATTTTTATCACTGCATACCTGTTTTTCCAAATTTAAAATATAATTTTGAAGTTTATTTTGAATACTTTTTTCAAAAAGAGTGCTAAAAAACTCAAAGAAAATACAAATTTGCCTGAGGCTTATAAAAAATTGCTCTAAGCTTTCAAAAGTTAATTTTTGTAAAAAATTTAATCTATCATTTTTTAGTCTTTTTAAAAGCGCAAAAAATAAAATTTTACCCGCTTCAAAACTTTGAATTTGGCTTGGGAAATATAAACTAATATCTTCTTGCTTGTCTAAAATTTTAATACATTTTACACTATCAAAAATTTTAGAAAAATCTCCATATAATGCTAAATTTTTACTATAAAAATTTTCATTATCTGTAATTTCTTTATAGTTTTGCAAAAAATGAGATAGGTTAAAGCATTTTGCTTGTTCAAAAGTAGGAAAAATAACTTTCAAAATAATTAAATCTTGCAAATTATTTTTAAATTTATAAAGAAAAAACCAAACACCATCAATCTCAAAACTAATTCTAGTTTTTTTAATGATATCCCCTAGAGCATGTTTACTTTGGCGTTTAAATTCTTTTTTAGAGAGTTTATAAGTTTTTTTATCTATAATATCGTGCAGTTTATAAAGTGAAAATTGATAATAATCTTGATTGATTTTTTTATATTTAACATCACAAAAAGGACTTATACGCGTAAAGAAAACGCGTATTTTATCCTTAGAATAAGCAATTTTTTCTTCTTTTATAATTTTTATAAAATCATCATTTTCAAGTAAAAAGCGTCTTTGAACTTCACAAACCATTTTATTTTTTACAAGCTTTACAGCCATTCACATAAGCAAACACACCAAGGTAATCAATAATATTACCGATTTTTTTCTCAAGATCTTCTTGATATTTATTAATTCCACTATCTTCATAGCATACATCTTCTATATGATTACATTTACTACAAATTACATGAATATGAGGATATTCATAAATATCATAACAAGTTTTTTGATTTGGGGTGTTGATTTCTACAACTAAACCTTGTTCTTTTAAAGTATTTAAATTTTTATACACTGTAGCTAAAGAAATAGAAGGATATTCTTCCTTAATACTTTCATATAAAGATTCAATATTAGGATGTTCATGGCGTTTTAAAATTTTTAAAATACAAAGTCTTTGTGGAGTAGCTTTTAAATCGCAATTTTTAAGCATTTGAATAAGTTCCATTATTAATTCTCCGATATTTTTTATATAGTATAACGCTTTTTTTATAAAAAAATAATTATATTAAAGGATATTTTTTATCTTTTAATAACTTTTGATCTTTTTGCATAAAGAATCAATATCAAGCTCTAAAAATTTTTCTACCTCATTTGTTTTACCATGGGTTATAAATTGGTCTGCAAATTCAAAACTTATTAGTTTTATATGATAAAGATTTTCTTTTTGTAAAAAATTTGTAATTAAACTTCCCACTCCTCCTATCTTGGCACTATCTGAAAAAACAAACCAAATTTTTGTATTATTTGCTAATTCTTTTAAAAGCTCTTCATCTAAAGGTTTTACAAAAATCAAATCTATTAAGCTTGCATAATCTAAACCAAGTTTATCTAAAACTAGTTTTGCCTTAGCCACACCTTGACCAAAACCTAAAAATACTTTATCGCTTTGTGCTTTAGATAAAATTTGAGCTTTTGCAGGTTTTATCTCACATGGATTAAAATCATCATCTAATAAAAAATTACCCCTAGGATAACGAAAAGCAAAAACACCTTGATGAAAATACGCATATTCCATAATTTTTTCCATCATAGCTTCATCTCTTGGGGCCGCTAAAGTAATATTTGGTATAGCACTTAAAAAACTAATATCAAAAACACCTTGGTGTGTTTCTCCATCTTCTCCTACAATTCCTGCTCTATCCATAGCTATAACTACATTTAAATTCATAATAGCACAATCATGAATAACTTGATCGTAAGCTCTTTGCATAAAAGTGCTATAAATTGCTATAAAAGGTTTAAAACCTTCTTTTGCCATAGCTGCCATAGAAGTAACCGCATGTTGTTCTGCAATTGCTACATCCCAAAAACGCTCGGGATATTTTTCCATTAGCTTATCTATTCCGGTTCCACTTGGCATAGCAGCAGTTACACCTACTATATTTTCATATTTTTGAGCAAGTTTCAATAGTGTATTTGAAAAAATTTCTGTCGCACTTTTTTTACTTACATTTGTTTTTAAGCTTTCTCCACTACTTCTATCAAAAGCACCTACTCCGTGCCATTTAGCATTTTTACCTTCAGCTAATGTATAACCTTTGCCTTTGATAGTTTGTGCATGCACAACGCAAGGCTTATTCATAGCCTTAGCTTGATTTAGTGCGTTAATAACTTCATTTAAATTATGTCCATCAATAGGCCCGATATATTCAAGTCCTAATTCTTCAAATAAAAGTCCAGGCGTAATAAGCCTTAAACCCTCTTCAAAACGCTTTGCCATATAAGAAGCACTTTGAGGAAAATACTCTAAAAGATTTTCTATACGTTTTTTAAATTTTTGATAAAACTGCGTTGCCATTGCTTGAGAAAGATATTTTGAAATAGCTCCGATTGGCTTTGAAATACTCATTTCATTATCATTTAAAATAATCACACAAGGATATTCTCTATCGCCAAGCTCGTTTAAAGCTTCATATGCCATACCCGCACTTAATGCCCCATCGCCTATTAATACAACAGGCAAACGATCTTCTTTTTTTAATCTTATAGCTTTACAAGCTCCAACCGCTAAAGATATAGAAGTACTTGAGTGTCCTGCTACAAAATAATCTCCCTCATCAGGCTTTGTATAACCGCTTAAACCATTAAATTGTCTTAGAGTATAAAAATTATTTATTTTACCACTTAAAAGCTTATGCGGATAAGATTGATGTGAAACATCAAAAATAAAAGGATCTTTTTGCACATCAAAAACATAATGCATTCCTATACTAAGCTCAACTACACCTAAATTTGAGCTTAAATGTCCGCCATTTTTACTCACTGTATCTATGATAACTTCACGCAAATTACTAGCTAAATTTTCTAGTTCTTTAATTTGCATATTTTTAATATTTAAGTTATTTAAATCTATCATTCATTAACCATGTTTTTGATTTTTTGCAAACGATTATTAAGGTTTGACTCTATATTACCTGCATCGCTTAATATTAAAACACTTCCTTTATTAATCGCATCATCAAGACTGAATTTGATATCACTTTGCTCTTGTTCTAAATGTGATTTTACATATTCAAAATCTTCAGGGCTTAGTTTTAATTCTATTTTAGTAGCATTTTTAAGCTCATTCATAAGCTCTTTTGCTAAATTTAAAGCTATAAGTGAAGAATTTTCTTCGAGCTCTTTTGCAATCACTTCTTTTGCAATAATTACAGCTGTATCAGCTAATTCTTTTTCATTTTTAGATAAAAACTCATTTAAATTTTGCACTGTATTTTCAAGCTTTTCTACGCTTTTTAAGTATTTTTCCCTCAAGGCTTCTAATTCACTTTCAAATTTTTTTTGAGCTTGCTCATAACCTTCTTTGGTAAATTTTTCTTTCGCATGTTCTAATTCTGTATTTAAGCGATTATTAAATTCAGCTTCTTGACTTTCTATTTGCATTTGCAACTTAATAATATTTCCTGACATTTCATCAGTTTTTTTAAGTAAATCTTCTACAAAATCAGGTTGAATTTGAGGTTGTGGGGCTTGCGGAGTAGCTTCTATTGCTTGATTTTCTACTACTTGTTGAGTATTTTGACTAAGTGGAGTTTGATTTATAGTTTGAACTTCTTCTTGTTTTTGTTCTTCATTAGAAGACATTTCACTCATAACTTTAAAATGATATCCTTCAACCACATGGGCAGAAATATTTTCAGGTGAAATTACATTAGTTAATTTTGCCATAATCTTACTCTATCATCTCATCAGCCTCACCTACTTGGATAAGACCTTGTTCTGCAAGTTTTTGTACCACTTCTACAACTTTTCTTTGAGCCTCTTCAACATCTTTTACACGCACAGCGCCCAAAAATCCCATTTCTTCTACAAAGGCTTCAGCAGCACGCGTAGACATATTGGACATAAATTTTTGTTTTAAATCCTCGCTTGCACCCTTTAAACCTATCATCAAATCACGTTTATCAGCAGCCTTTAATACCTCTCTAATCGCATTAGTGCTAAGTTGAGAAATATCATCAAAGGTAAACATTAAATCTTTAATGGTTGTAGCAAGTTTTTCATCACTTTGCTCAATATAAGAAAGTGTTGTTTTAGAAGCTTTTTGACCCAAACGATTAAGCACTTCAGCAACTGCTCTTGGACCACCCACTTCAACTTTATAAGAAGTAAGACTTTCAAGTTTACTTTCAAGCACAGCAGATACTCTTTTAATGATTGAAGGTGAAATATCTCCAAGATTTGCCATTCTTATTACAACCTCAGCTCTTAACTCATCACTAAAATACTCCAAAGTTTCAGCAGCTTGAGTGGTATCCATATGAGCTAAAATCAAAGCTATGGTTTGAGGGTGTTCTTTAATGATAAAGTCTGCAAGCTGTTGTGGTTTGATTTGAGAAAGATAAGCAAAATTTTGGTTATTTTCCATACTTTTAGTAAGTTTTTCCAAAATTTTATTGGCAATTTCAGGACCAAAAGTTCTAAATAAAATCTCTTTTGCATATTCCAAACCACCACTTTTTAGATATTGGTTTGACTGTAATAAAGTATAAAATTCCTCAAGAACTGCAGTAGCAACTGGTTTGTCAACATTTTTTGCTAAAGCAATATAGCGAGAAATTTCAGTGATGACATTAATATCCATATGAGAAAATAAAACTGTCGTTACATCTTCTCCAAGTTGGATTAAAAAAATTGCGACCTTTTCTGGCATAGAAAGGTCATCATAGACCATTTTTTGTTCTTCACTAAGCTTTATCATCAGATATCCTTCTCACCAAATTCAGCTTCATTTTCAACAAGTTTTTGTAACAATAATGCCACTTCTTCGCCTTTTTCATTAGCTACTGCTCTTAATTTTTCAAGTAAAACATCATATTGAAGCGCATCTTCATCAAAACTATCTCCAAAACCAAGTTGTTCTTCAACTTTCTTACGTGCTGCGTTGAATTTTTCAATAGCATCTTCAGCCTCATCAATAATCTGTCCGTCCTTACCTTCCATTTCTTCTTCAAGCTTAATATCCGCAAGCATTTTTTGTGAAAATGGAACAATAACTTTTTTGTAAAAGATGAAAAGTAAAATCGCCGCAAAGACATATTTAACAGGCGGGATAAATGGTTCAACAAATCTTGAATAAAAAGTTTGAACCTTATTTTCAACTTTAGCTGTTCTATGAAATTCTAAATTATTTACTTCAACCGCATCACCCCTAGCAAGATTAAAACCTATAGCACCTTTAGTTAAATTTTCAATCGCTTTAATTTCTTTATCATTCAAAGGAATGTATTCATTAGTAACATTTCCTTGATCATCAGTAATTACTTTATACTTTCCATCTACCACAACGGCTGCAGAAATTCTTTTAACGGTTGCAAATTGCTTAGTAGTATTGGTGATTTTTTTAGAAATTTCATTATTAGTTGTGGTTTGGTTTTTAGTATAAACCTCGCGCGCGCCTTTATCATCCAAACCTTCCACAGGACCGATGTTTGAAACAGCACCTGGCACACCTTGAATTTCTTTATCTTTATAACCTTCTCTATGCTCTTCTAAAGTTTGCTCGCTACGCACAACGGTATTTGGATCATATACTTCACTTTGTGATTCTTCTTTAGAAAAATCATAATCAATACTAACCTTTGCTACCACCCTATCATAGCCACCTGCAAATGGAGCAATAGAAGCAACGATTTTTTGTTCTAATTCGTATTCTTGATCTCTTTTGTATTTAATTTGAGCAGCTATTAAATCACTTTCAAAAGCACCCTCATCATCTAAAGGAATACCTTTTTGATCCATGATTTTTACATTTTCTGGAGTAAGTTTTGTTACCGAAGAAGCAATTAAGTTTTTAATCCCCATAATTTGCTTTTTATTAAGCTTTAAACCTTCTTTTATTGTCAAAGCTACTGAAGCAGTTGGTGGAACTTGTTGCTGGGTAAAAAGTGTATCTTTAGCAAAAGCAATATGCACCGTAGCGCTATGAATAGGCTCTAAACTTTCAATCGTTCTAGCAAGCTCACCTTCTAATGCTCTTTGGTATTTTACCTTTTGTTCAGCTTCTGTGGCTCCAAATTCTTGTTTATCAAAAAGCTCAAAGCCTACTTTATTATCTTTTGGCAATAATCCTGCTGAGGCAATAGCTAAACGCTGTTTATATACTTGCTCATTAGGAACTAAAATCGTTCCTTCATTGCGCAAAATATAAGGAACTCCACTTTTTTCAAGCTGCGTTACTATCATCGCTGAATCACTAGTATTAGCATTTTCAAATAATACTGAATATCCAGCCTCGCTAGCCACTGTAGAGCCACTTCTAAAAAGGGTTAAAAATACTAAAAATCCAACTACAACAACAATAGAAGCAGCAATGATAATACGCTGTCTTAAACTTAAATTTTGATAAAGCTGACCTACTTGGTGCAGTATAGTTTTATAATCCATTTATTTCCTACAAACTAAAAATTTTTAGAAAACTCTTCAAAAAACCTTGAATTTTCATACTCTGTACCTATACTTATACGCACAGCATTTAAACCATAACTTTGTAAATTTCTTATTATTATACCGTTTTTAAGCAGTTTTTCAGATAAATCTGTGCTATTTTTTTCATCAAAAAAATAGGTAATAAAATTTGTATAGCTTGGAATGTATCGAATTTTATATTTTTTAGCAAAATCTTCATAAAGTTTCATTTGTGAAAAATTATTTTCTAAGGTTTTTTGCACAAACTCATCATCATCTAGTGCAGCAACAGCAGCTTTTAAACTCAAATTAGTCACATTAAAAGGTGCTCTTAACTTATAAAATGCATTGATAATTTCCTTGCAAGCTATGCCATAACCCACTCTCATACCGCCCAAGCCATAAAGCTTAGAAAATGTTCCTAGATATACTACATTTTGAAATTTATGAATTAATTCTTTAGGGTTAATATGCTTTTTGCTATCTTTAAATGAAGCAAATTCATTATAAGCTCCATCAATGGCCACCAAACAATCCTCATCAATTTTTTCTAAAAATTCAAAAACCGCACTTGCATCCAAACACTCACCCAAAGGATTATTTGGTAAGCATAGAAAGATTACTTTAATTTCATTTTTATGCTTTTGATATAACTCATATAACTCATTTAAATCATGGGTTAAACTTGGAGTTTTATAAACCTTAACTCCTAGTTGTTTTGCATAAATTTCATACATAGCAAAACTAACCCCACATTGTAAATAAGCCTTAGAATGATCAAGTTTTGCATGCACTATATATTCTATGATTTGATCGCTCCCACTACCTATGATGAGATTTTCTTTTAAAATATCATATTTTTGCGCTAGGGCTTGTTTTAACTCACTCATAGTATCATCAGGATATAAATGAGCTAAATGTGCATTATTTATGATGGCTTCTTTGGCCTTTTTGCTTGTACCATAAGGATTTTCATTACTTGCTAACTTAATAACTTCTTTTAAACCATATTCTTTAGCAATTAAATCCATATCCTTGCCACTTTCATAAGTTTTAATAGCTTCCAAAAAAGGATTAAATTTCATTACTTTCTCCTGATAAATACGATCCAAGCCATTTTATATGTTCAGCTTTTTTTAATACTCTTTGGACATTTTCATCATCAATATGCCCTTCAAAATCTATATAAAAACTATGCACAAATTCTCTTGTTTTTATAGGGCGTGATTCAAGTTTTGTTAAATTTATCCCTTCTTTTTTAAACTCATATAATAAATCACTAAGCCCACCTGGTTTATGTGCAGCAAGTGCTAAGATGGAAGTTTTGCAATGAGGCATTTGAGGTATTTTTATATCACTTAAAATCAAAAACCTAGTACGATTTGCCAAATTATCCTCAATCGTTTCAAACAATATAGGTACATTATAAAGCTTTGCTGCAATTTTAGAACAAATTGCAGCTGAAGTAACATCTTGTGAAGCTAAGTAAGCCGCATGAGCTGTGGATTTACTTGCTACAAATTCTACTTCACTTAAATCATGACTTTCTAAAAAATTTCTACATTGATTATAGCCTTGCGGATGAGAATATATGCGTTTAATATCTTTTAAATTTTCACTCATACTTACAAAAGAATGATGAATGTCCATATAAATTTCAGCAAAAATCTTTACATCTTCGTATTTTCCAAGACAATCAAGCGTCACACCCACTGCACCTGCTGTATTATTTTCTATAGGTACCACTCCATATTTTGCCTCTTTGTGAGCTAATTCTTTAAAAACATCTTCTATATTTGCAAGTGGAGTATAACGACTCATAGTGCCAAAACGCGTTCTTGCCACTTGATGGGTATAGCTTCCCTCAGGTCCTAAATAAGCTATACTTTGAGGCATTTCTAAATTTCTTGATACAGCAAAAATTTCTTGGTAAATTGCTTCGATTGCATTTTGATCTAATAAACCATGATTATAATTTTTAAGTCTATTTATAATAGCTCTTTCGCGTTCAGGTCTATAAATACTCCCACCTAAATTTTGCTTGATAACTCCTATATCTTTAACATGGAGCATTCTTTCATTAAGTAAAGCCAAAATTTTATCATCAATAGTATCAATTTTATTGCGTAATTTTTCTATCTCTTTCATTTAAACCTCGATATGTAGTAATCCTTAATACTATCATATACAAAATTAAGTTTAGTTGCATCAAGACCTTGAGTGTTAGAAATTTTACCACTTAAAACCAAAGCTGTTTGCATACCAAGCTCATAAGCACCAAGCAAATCACCTTTAAAATCATCACTAATGATTAAAGTATTTTCAAAACTTGCATTACAATCTTGCTGTTTTAATAAATTTAAAGCACTTTCATAAAAAGCCTTGCTAGGTTTTCCTATCACCTTATAATCAAACTCGCATGCATTTTTAAGCATAGACATGATACTTCCAACACCTGGATAAAGCCTTGAGTTTTTCTTATAAATACTACCCTCATGCATTGCTATAGCTTGCACACCATTTTTAAGATACTCTATCATACTAGCAAAATCTTGAAATTTAAAATCATCATAACTTGCTACCAAGAATGCTTTTGGATTTTTATAATCAAGCTCATAACCTAGCTCTTGAAGTGAATCTAAAAATTCTTTTGCTCCAAAAGCTGCTATTTTACAAGGTTTTAAATGATCTTTTAAAACACAAAAAGGATCGATATAAACTTTTTCATTAATTTCAAAACCCAAATTTTGCAAATAATTTAAAAAATCTAATTTTTTGGTATTATTAGTAATAATCACATAAGGAATTTTTTCCTTATTTAAAGTTTTAATGAGTTCTAAAGCACCATTTATAGGACTTTTGTCATAATCTGAAATCAAAGTCCCTTGCACATCTAAAAACAACATTTCAATCCTTTAAAAAATCAAGTTCTAAAGCAATTTGATCCTCATAACTTTCTCTTTTTCTAATTATTCTTACTGTGCCGTTTTCATAAGCTAGCTCACATACTCTATTGCGAGTATTATAATTACTACTCATACTAAAACCATACGCACCTGTGCTTTTAACTATGATCAAATCTCCTGCTTGTGTTTTAGCTAATTTTCTATCTTTAGCTAAAAAATCTCCACTCTCACAAACCCCACCAACAATATCACAAAGACTTTCTTCTTTATTTTCGCTCAAAAGTTTGATTTCATGATAAGCACTATATAAACTTGGACGCAATAAATCATTCATTGCCCCATCAACAATCACAAAACGCTTTTTATCATTAAATTTTTCATATAAAACTTTAGTAACAAACTCGCCTGCATTTGCTACCAAAAACCTACCAGGTTCCATACCTATACACACATCAAGACCTTGTAAACTTGCTAAAATTCCTTGAGCATAATCATATAAATTTGGTTCTTGCTCATCTTTATAACAAACTCCTAAACCCCCACCTATATCAAAGAATTTAATATTAATTTTCAAAGCTAAAAGTTCTTTTACTAATTTTGCAACAATCGCTGAAGCCTCATGGATACTGCTTGTATCAAGAATTTGAGAGCCTATGTGAAAATGCACTCCAACTGGCTCTAAAAATTGTGAGTTTTTAGCATAAAGATACATTTTTTTAGCACTTTCTATATCTACGCCAAATTTATTTTCATGCAAACCTGTAGAAATATAAGGATGTGTTTTAGCATCTACATTTGGATTTACCCTTATGCTTATACGAGCTATCTTTTGACTTTCTTTAGCAATTTGCTCCAAAAGAAGCATTTCTTCATAGCTTTCTAAATTTACATAAAGTATGTTTTGCTCTAAAGCATATTTTAACTCATCAGCACTTTTACCTACTCCGCTAAAAATAATTTTATAATTTTTAGCTCCTGCTTTTAAAGCTCTATAAATCTCACCCGCACTAACACAATCAAACCCACTATCTAAAGAAGCTAAAAGCTTTAAAACACTTAAATTAGAATTTGCTTTGACTGCATAAAAAATTTGTGATTTTCTTGCCTTAAAAGCATCTTTTAACATTGTAAAACGCTCTTTGATTTTATCAAAATCGTAAATATAAAATGGTGTGTTGTATTCTTTTGCTAGTTTTAAATAATCCATAAAAACCTCACTTGTAGTTATTTGTGTTTAAAATAATAAAAACTTCCTATACTTATTAAAATAAATACTGGTAGCATTATACCAAGCTCTGGAAGTAAAATTTCATTTTCACTCAATCTTGTTAATAAAAACAACAAACCCCAAACTAAAAGTATACACACAAAAAACACAAAAGCTAAAAGTGCGAGATTAAAAAATCTTGCTGTTAAAGGAAAATAATAATACACAATAAGCATTAAAAATGGCGCAAAAAATGGTGTAAGAACTAAAGAATATAAACTTGTTCTAAGTGTATTAGTAGAAATATTTTGTTTTACAAAAATCGCCATACTTTCTAGCGCGTCTAAAATAGAATAAGAAGGATTACTCTCTACTAAAGAAATTCTTTCTAAAATTTTTGGAGAAAAATCTTCTAAGCCTTTAATATTTTTAAATTCTTCTACACTTAAACCCTCTTTTGAAACAATCAAATTTTGCGGTACATTAGTAGCTTTAGCATCATTTAAATTCCAAGAATCTCCATTAAATTTAGCAGTTTTTGCATGGATTGTACTTTGAATATCTAAATTTTTTACATCAAAAATTTTTACATTATATAGGGTTTGAGAATTTATTTTTTGTATATAAATAAATTTATCATTGTATTTAATCAAAACCTCCCCACCTTCTCTATCTACAACACCACGCTTAAGAATATTACTTTTATATTCATCTGCATAAGCAAAGGCACTAAAATTAAGTCCTACATAAACACAACAAAAAAACATAGCCCATAAAAAAGGATAAAAAATCACTTGGTTTTTACTTAAACCCAAGGCATATAAGCTAACAAATTCATTCGAGCGTATCATATTAAAAATACATAAAACCAAAGCAAGGACTATGGCTAAAGGCAGTATATAAGAAGCTGCTGAGCATGTTAAAAAAAATATATATAAAAGCTCCAAATTTGCACTTTTTGGCAGTCTATTAAAATTGAGTAAAAAGTCAATCGCTACAAAGAAAAAAGTCAAAGAAAAAAACAAAATAAAAAATGATTTTAAATACAAAGATGAAATATAGCGAAAAAATACACTCATCGTTTAACTTTTTAAAGAATATTTTGAAGCGATTTTTTCTATATCAGAATTTAAAAGCTCAAGTAAGGCTTTTTTGCTATGTTCTAAAACCTTAGTTAAACTTTCTTGCTCTTCTTGTTTAAATTTCCCCAAAACATGAGAAATCACATCTTGTCCTTTTCCTACTCCTATGCGTACTCTCTCATAAACATTACCACAAAGATTATCTATACTTTTAAGTCCGTTATGTCCACCACTTGATCCGCCTATTTTAAATTTCAATGCACCTAAATTTAAGTCTATATCATCATGGATTACAATAATTCTATCACATTTATAATATTCACTAACAGCTTTTACACTTTCTCCGGATAAATTCATATAAGTGGAAGGTTTTAAAAAAAGAGTAGAAGAGCCTTTAAAAAGCTCTCCTTTAAATTTAGCATTTGAAAGTTTTGTTGTTTGCAAATCTTTCAAAATTAAGTCAATTAGCATAAACCCTACATTATGACGGGTTTGAGTGTATTGTTCTCCTATATTACCAAGTCCTACGACTAAGGTCATTTTATCTTGCTTTTTCTACGCCAACTACAGCCACTCTATCAGCATCAACCATAGTTACACCCTCAGGTACAACTACATCGCGGATTAAAAGTGCATCACCAACATCAAGTTTAGTTACATCTAGTTCAAAATAATTTGGTAAGTTTTCAGCTGCACATTTTACTTTTAATCTTCTTTTTGATTGGATTAAAACACCTTTATTTTTAAGACCTATAGCCGTTCCTACGATTTTTACAGGAACCATATATTTAGAAATAACACCTTTTTGTGCTACTTTTAAATCTACGTGTTTTAATTCTGCAGTTACAGGATCTTTTTGATAATCAACCACAACAACATTTAATACTTTATCTGCTACTTTTACATCAAAAGCTAAAGTAGTTTTTTTGCGTACTTCTTTAATAAATTCATTTACTTTAAAAGCAGCATTAATGTTTTCTAATCCTTTTCCGTAGATGTTTGCGATTAGATAACCATCTCTTTTTAAAGCTTTAGCAGCTTTTCTACCGATACTCTCTCTAACGATACCTTCTAACATTTTTTCCCTTTTTTATAAAATAAAAGACTTAATAATATCAATTTCTGGCTTAGTAAAGTATAAATTTATTTAAAAAAATCACAAATATCTATTTCAAAAATCTCAGCCATTTGAAATAAATGATTTAAATTAAAATGAGCACCTCTATAATGTCTTTCTGCGCTTGCAACTATAGAAACGCTTTTATGTCCCAATAATAATGATAATTCTAGTTGAGAAATTCCTTTTTCTTTTCTTATTTTTGCAACTCTTTTACCTATTTCTCTATGTTTATCAGATATATCTTGCTTCATATAACCAAGCCTTATAACACTTTATTTATTTATAAGTCTAGTTTTTATATAATTTTTTTACAATCGTTTATAACACTAAGTGTTATTAAACTATAATTAAAAATAATAAGGAATAATATGTCTACAATACTATTAAAAGAATTGGATTTAGAACCAATCATAGTAAAAATAATTGACAAAAATGAAGGGTTAGGGTGGAGTTTAGAATACACCAAATTCATTGAAACTGAATATAGAAAATTTCTTCTTTTATGTCAAGAAAATAAAGATGCCTCAATAGTACCACCAGCTGATGTTGATAAATTTTGGCATTATCATATTTTAGATACATTAAAATATGCTCAAGATTGTGAAAATCTTTTTGGCTATTTCTTACATCATTTTCCTTATTTTGGAATGAGAGGCGAGGAAGATTTCAAAAATCTTAATAAATCTTGGGAGGAAACATGCGTTTTACATGAAAAAAGATTTGGGAAACCTTCGGAATATATAAAAGAAAATTTATGGAAAACAATAGCTAGATGTCCAAATTGCGGTAGAAGATCTCCATCTAATGTTTTTTCACTAAAAAGACCAACTTTAGCAAGTATTAGTGCTTAATCTCATTTGAGATTAAGCCACATTATAAAGATTTTAAAATATCTTCATAAGCTATACAAAATTGCTCTAAACCATCGTCAAGTAAATTTTTACAAGCTTTACTTAAAGCATCTTTTGAAATATTTGCATTCAATTTTTTCTCTATACATTCATCTTTTAAAGGCTCTTTAAATACAATTTGCTTACCCTTAAAAGCTTTAATAGCATCTAGTGGTGCAGTATTAATAGCTTTATCATAGAGTAATTCTTTAATATAATAATCTTTTTCTAAATCATCACCCTTAACACCCGTACTTGCAAATAAAGCTCTAATATTTGCTTCATTTTGTTTAATGATATAATTATAAGCCTTAGTTGCAGTAAGAATTCCCATATAATTTTTATCTAAAACTTGATTATTTAATAATCTATCAAAACGACTTACAAAAATGCTAATAACAGCTTGAGGTTCTTTTTTGGCTATGATATTATTTTTTCTAAATTCTTTTAAACCTAAATTTAAAGCTTCAAAGCATTTTTTAATTTGTTCAAAATCAAAAATCAAAGTAGCATTGACACTAATACCATTTTTCATTAATTCTTGCATTACTTCATAAGAAGCTTCTGTAGCAGGAATTTTCATCATCACATTTTCTTTTGCAATCTGTGTGTATAATCTTTTTGCCTCGGCTAAAGATAAACTAGTATTATCTTTTAATCTTGGGTCAATTTCAATACTAATAAAACCATCATTATTTTCATAATAATTAATAGCTAATTTATCTGCAGCCTTAGCTATATCTTCTACCGCAAGATACTCATATAAAGCTTTTTTATCTTTAAGATTTGATTTTTTGATTTTTTCTTTATAAATAGCAGAGTTTAAAATCGCATTTTTAAAAATGGCAGGATTTGAAGTAGCGCCGTTAATTGTTTTTGAGTAAATTAAATCTAAAAATTCATGATCTAAAAATTCATTTTCTATAAAATCACACCATAGTGAAAATTTTTTCATTGTATTACCTTTATTATTTCTTTTAAATCTTTTTTATCTATACAAATATCTGCATGAGATCTTAAAATTTCTTTGGCACAAAAAGCTATTTTTAATCCACATTCTTTAAACATAGAAATATCATTAGCTCCATCGCCTACACACATAATTTCTTCTGTTTTTAAATTTAAAAATTTCTTAAGTCTTTGTAGTATAATACCTTTTGAGTTATTAAACATAATTTCTCCACCAACTTTTCCCGTCAAAACACCATTTTTACTATGCAAAAAGTTAGCAAAACCAAAATCAAAATGAAGTTTATTTTGTATTAAGTCAATTCCTTCATGAAATCCACCGCTAAAAACAATAATTTTTATGTTTTTGTTTTTTAAATACTCGCATAATTCTTTAGCGCCATTCATCAAAGGTAAATTTTCACAGCACTTTCTTACCTGATCAATAGGCATTCCTTCAAGTAAGGCTACTCTAGCACTTAAGCTTTCAAAAAAATCAAGCTCACCATTCATTGCTTTGTTGGTGATTGCTTTTACAGCATCACCAACATTATATTCTTGCGCTAAAATATCGATGGTTTCTCCATCCATTAGCGTAGAATCAAAGTCAAAGGCACAAAGCTTTATCATTAAAACTCACGCTTTAATAAAGCTTCAGCTTTTAATATAGTCAAGATATTTTCTTCTCTTTTGCCTATACCAAAAATCATACCTTTTTCTTTTAATAAAGTTTCAGGCGGTGGATCAATCCTGCTTCTGTGAATTTTAATAGCTTCTGTTAATCTATCTATCACAAAACCCGCATTACCTGCAGGAGTTTGATTACCATTTGCCATACCTTTTAAAACAATATATCTTGTTTGAGGTGTCATTTTAGAACTACCTTGATTAAATCTTTTAGCAAGATCTATCAAAGGCATAACATTACCCCTCATATTAAACACACCTAAAACATAATCAGGCACACTTGGAACCCTAGTATATTCTATAGGTTTAATAATTTCTTGGATATTAAGAATAGGAATAGCATATTCCTCATCCCCTACCACAAAACCAACAAGCTGAATAATATCCTCTTCTTTATCTACATCAGGTTCTGCAATTTGCGCTTGTTGTTTTTGCAAAACCTGGCTTAATTTATCATTCATCTTCTTATCCTAGTTTTAAATTTTTTCTAACTACATTTTCTAAGTACTCTGGAGAGTAAGGCTTAGTAATATACTCAGTCATTCCTACTTCCACACCTCTTAAGCGGTCTGATTTACTAGTTCTTGAAGTTACTGCAACAAGCGGAAGGTTTTTATACTTAGAATACTTTCTGATTTCACCTGCTAAGGTATAACCATCCATTCTTGGCATTTCAATATCAATTAACACTGCATCAATATCATGCTCACCTGATTTGATCATATTTAAAGCTTCCACACCATTAGTTGCTTCTATAATACTCACACCTAATGGCTCTAGTGATTTTTGCATGATATTTCTATCCATTTTAGAATCATCCACTATAAGTACTGTGTAATCACTTGGTTTTTCTTTAGCAGTTTTTTTAGATTGTGATTCAATTTGTGCTTTAATATCTACTTTAATCTCTTTAGCTATATCCATCATAGCAGCAACATCAATAATCAAAGTAACCCTACCATCACCACGAATAGTCGCTCCTGCTATACCTTGAATGTTTTGTAAATACTCACCCATAGACTTAATAACAATCTCTTCTTGACCCACTAAAGTATCTACTATAATACCAAGCTTACTTTCTGCTACACCTATAACAACGACATAAGTTTGATCGGTATTTTCAAGCACTTGTTTTACACCAAACACATCTGAAAGTCTTACCAAAGATAACACTTCATCTCTTAGACGTAATACATTTTTACCTTCAATAGTATAAATATCATCAATTGGCACTCTAACTGTTTCAAGAACGCTTGCAAGTGGAATAGCATAAAATTCTTCTTGCGTACCCACAAGTAATGATTGAATAATTGCTAAAGTAAGTGGAATTTTAAGCTTCATTACAGTGCCTTTTCCAAGCTCACTATCGATTTCAATCACACCATTTAATTTTTCAATATTGGTTTTAACAACGTCCATCCCAACGCCACGGCCTGAAACATTAGTAATTTTTTTCGCAGTTGAAAAACCTGGTTTGAAAATCAATGCAAACGCTTCTTTATCGCTCATTTGATCAGCTTCGCGTTCTGTAATTAGATTTTTCTCCATAGCTTTTGCTTTTAATACATCAGCATCAAGCCCTTTACCATCATCAGCAATCTCTACTACAATATGATTTCCCTCATTGTATGCTTTAAGATTAACTGTTCCTTTTTCTGGTTTACCATTAGCCACACGCGTTGCTGGATCTTCTATACCATGATCACATGAGTTTCTAATCATGTGCATAATAGGATCGCCGATTTCTTCCACAATAGACTTATCAAGTTCAGTTTCTTCCCCTGAAATTTCAAGCTCCATTTGCTTACCAAGCTCACGACCCAAATCACGTACAACCCTTGGGAATTTATTAAATACTTTTGCAATAGGTTGCATTCTTGTTTTCATAACCGCAAGCTGAATATCTGTAGTGACAATACTAAGTTGAGAAACAACTTGATTTAATTCTTCTAAGAATTTTTCCCCATCATATCTTTCTTCAACATCATCATAAATTTTCAATAAGCGGTTTTTACCTAGTACCAACTCACCAATTAAGTTCATTAAATGATCAAGTCTTTTAACTTCAACCCTAATGGTTTGATCCATATTTGCACCACTGCTTCCACCACCTGCTGCAGGAACTTTTTTCTCAGCAGTTGCATTTTGTGCTTGAGCAGCTGGTTTACTTGGAGCTGGGTTTGCTTCTTGTGTTTTTTTCTTTTCAGCACGTCTTGCTTGATCTTCAGCTTTTCTTACCTTTAAAAGCCTTTCTATTTCAGCTTCAACTTCATCATCACTAAGTTTATTAACATCAACTTCAGGCTCTTCAGCTTTTGGCTCTTCTTTGACTTCTTCTTTTGACTCTTCAGCTTTAGCCGGTGCAACAGACTCTAAGCTTTCACCTTCTGAAATAGCGGTTAATCTTGCGCAAATTGGAGCTATGTCAAGTCCTATTGCTGTATCATTTCCATTATCTCTAATAGAATTTAACAAAGTTTTCATCATATCAATAGACTCTAAAACCACGTCCATTACTTCAGGAGTAATTTTAAGCTCATTATGTCTTGCTTTATTTAAAACATCTTCCATATGATGAGTAAGTTTTGTTAAAACATCAAAATTTAAAAAGCTTGATGAACCTTTAACAGTGTGTGCGACACGGAAAATTCTATTTAATAGTTCTAAGTCTTCAGGATTTGCTTCTAATTCAACCAAATCATGATCAATTTGCTCGACTAATTCAAAGGCTTCAACTAAAAAATCCTCAAGTATTTCTTGAATATCTTCCATTTTTACTCCTCACCTTTTTCATGTTTTGCTATAATACGAGAAATTTCAGCAAAGAAATCACTTGCGTTAAATTTAACTAAATATCCATCACCACCTGCTTCTTTAACACCTTTATCACTCATAAATTCATTTGACAAAGAAGAGTTAAACACGATAGGAATATTTTTAAATCTCTCATCTTCTCTTACTTTAGCTGCAAAGTGAAAACCATCCATTTGTGGCATTTCAACATCGCTTACGATGATTTTTAGATGCTTTCTTAAATCAGCACCATAAGCATTATAAAGCTCTTCTAATTTTTGTAAGCCTTCAACACCATCTTTTGCTTCAACAACTTTTAACCCGATTTTGTTCAGAATATCTTTTACAAGTTTTCTTGCAGTAGAGCTATCATCAAGCGCTAAAGCCATACCTTCTATTTTTTGGATTTTATCATCTTCAATATCAGTTTGTGGAGTATAAATTCCAAGCTCTTGCACTATGCTTTCTAAATCTAAGATAAGTAAAACCTCATCACCTTCGATTTTAGTCACACCGGTAATTTTACCCTTATCTAAGCTACCCGCACTTGTTGCAAAAGTAGCTGGCTCAATATTTTTCCAATTAATTCTACGAATTCTTTTTGCTTCATGCACTATAAAACCGATCAATACATTACTAAATTCAGTAATGATAACTCTAGGTTTTATATTTGTCATTTCTGGTTCTTGAATTTGCATCCATTTTGCTAGGTTGATTACAGGAATCACCACACCACGAAGATCAAAAATACCTTCCACATATTCAGGCACTCCTGGAATTTCAGTCAAAAAAGGAATTTTAATGATTTCTCTAACCTTAGAAACATTTACACCATAAATTCCCTCATAGACTTTATCGTGGCCTTGCTTAAAGATGCGAAAATCAACAAGTTCCATTTCATTTGAACCTGTTTTAACGACATTCTCATCAAACATTATGCCTCCTTAAGTTCTATTTTGTGAAATCTGATTTCTGGCTCATATTTTACTACAAAAAAACTTTCCTTGTATGCAAAAGCAGCTAAATTTAAATATTTTATATTTTCATATTCTAAAAACACATCTTGATGATAATGACCTTCTATTATAAAACCTATATTATAGTGCTTTAAACGCTCTTTTACTAAGGCAGAAAAATGAGGAATTTTTCTAATAAGTTGTTTTTTGTTTTGACTTTTTAGAATTTTTTGAGTAATTTTTTCTTTACTAGTAACATTTAAAAAATTTAAAAAAAGTAGTAAATAATGATTTCTCAAACTTTTTAAGCAAAATTGCAAAAAAGGTTTTAAAAAAATATCCCCATGGGCTAATTTTACTAAGGTTTTGTCATGAAATTCACAAAGCAAAGGTTGCTGTTTTATACTAAAAACTTTCACTTTTTTAAAAAATTTAGCTAAATTAAAATCATGATTACCTTCTAAATATATGATTTCAATTTTACACGCAAGTTCTTCAAGTAAGTCTATATAAGCTTTTGCAAAATCATGTGTTGCTTTTACTTCATAAATTAAAAGATCAAATATATCACCCATCAAAAAAAGCTGTGGAGTTTGAATTTTTTTATTTTTTAAGGCTTGCAAAAACTCCCAAAAACCACGCCTATTTTCATTTTCATGCACATCAGCAATAAAAATAGCATTTTCTTTTATAATTATTTTTTGCAAAAACTAAAATTCCAAAGCTTTATATTCTATAGAAATGATTTCAAATTCACTCTCACCTTTTGGTAAACGCACTTTAAAATCATCACCCTCTTTTTTACCAAGCATTGCTTTAGCAATAGGCGAACTAATGGAAATATAACCTTTTTCTAAATTTCCCTCGTTTACCCCTACCAAAGTATAAGTGCTTTGCTTTTCACTTTCTAAATCCTCTACAACAACAGTTGAGCCAAATTTCACGCTATCATGCTCATAAGAAGATGGATCGATGATTTGCGCTCTTGAGATCAAATCCCCAAGTTCAGCTATCTTTCCTTCTATAAAAGCTTGTTTTTCTCTAGCCGCGTGATATTCTGCATTTTCTTTTAAATCTCCATGGCTTCTTGCTATGTCTATTTCTTCTACTACTTTTGGACGTTCAACTTTTTTTAAATGCTCTAATTCTTTTTCTAATTTCTCATAGCCGTATTTACTCATAGGTTCTTTTTGCATGATTTATCCTTATTTGATTTCATAAAGTATTTTAGCTAAATTTTTTGCACTTGCAAATTGCAAATATTCTTTTAAAAAATCTACTTTATCAAAAAATGCCTTATAATCGTATTTAAGATAAGCTTGATATAAATTTTCCACATTCACTTGCTCTTGTAAAAATTCAGGATTAAGCTCGCTTTTTCCTGCAAAATCCAAAAAAATATTTGCAAGGCCTATATGTTTGAGTTTTACAAAACATCTTGCGATAAATACATCAATAGCTTTAGCTTTATAAGCAAGCACAAAAGGCGTGCCGACCAAAGCTGCTTCAAGTGTAGCTGTACCACTACAAATAAAAGCAAAATCAGCATTTTTTAGCACCTTTGGGGTGTTAGTTTGAATTTCAAAATTACTCATTTCCCCGTAAATTTCTAATCTCTTTAAATTAAACTCAGGTACACAAAGGATTTTTTTACCTTCAAATTTAACACTTAATTCTCTAAAAATAGGCATCAAACGCTTTATTTCACTTTTTCTTGAACCTGGTAAGAAAGCGATGATTTTTTCATCATCTTTTTTTGAAAATATAGAATTTATATCTTCTTGGTTTTTAAACTCTTTTATCTCATCTAAAAGCGGATGTCCCACATAAGTACTTTTACTAAAAAACTCACTATCAAAAGGCAAAATAGAAGCTAACACATCAAAATGACTTTCTATGATAGGTATGCGACCTTTTTTCCATGCCCAAACTTGAGGTAAGATATAATAAATTCTTTTTACTTTAGAATTTGCTTTTTTTAAAGCTTTTGCAAAAGGTATGTTAAAAGCAGGAGAATCTATACATAAAATCGCATCAATTTTTTGAGCAAGACTTAAATTTACTAGCTCTTTTATAGCTTTTTTGGCTTTTAAAATGAGTGGCAAAACCTCTATAAAACCCATGGCACTAAACTCATGTGAGCTATAAAGTGGCTTGGAATTTAGACTAAATTCTTCACATAAATTCTCATCATAAATTCCCACTAAATCAAATTCTTTATACTTATTTTTATAAGCTTTTAAAACTTCTTTTAAATGTAAATTTGCTGAAGGCTCTAAGGCACAAACTAAAAAGGTTTTCATTTGAAAATATCCTCTATTGTAGATTTAACAAAGTCTTTTAATTCATCTGAAAAAGTATAATTTTTATTATAAAAAAACAAATTAACTTTTATACTTTTATCTTCATAACTTAAATTTTTATTTTCAAATATTGCTTTAAAGCCTTTTAATTTAAATCTAGGATTATCTTCTATTTTTAAGCCTTTTGGATCTATAAAATATATAAAAAAATCTCCGCTTTGTTTATTTTTTAACCAAAATATAAAATCAGGATAAAATTTTCTTTCTTTTTGCTGTTCTTCATCAAAATAAGGGATATAAATTTCATCTTGATTTTCTACCAATTTAGAAAAATACCATTCATATTGTTCAAAAAAAGACAAATTTAAATTACTTTCTAAATCTTCTAAAAATTCTTTTTCACTTTTATTAGAAATGGCAAAATTAATCTTATTTTCTTTATCATTTTTATTGTAAATGATTAAAGGGCTATAATAATGCTTGCTAAGTTTTGCACTAATTATATAGTTTTGCACCTCCTTGCTTTTTTGACTTTCTTTTATACCTTGCATTAGCTCATCTAAATTTATTTTTTTATTTTCAAAATCTGCTTTTAATTCATATTCGCTTTTTGCATTTAAAACATCTTTTATAGTCTTATTAATTTTTTGAACGGTTTCAAAATCTAACTTTGCTTGTATATTTTTATAGTGCGTTATTTCTTCTTCTAACTTTACAAATTTATCCAAAACTTTGGCATTAGAATTTAACACACTATTGATTGTTTTTAATGTTGTTTTTTCATTAAACTCTACCCTATCTCCTGATAATTTTATTTTACTTTCTTTGCCATCGCTAAATTTGTAAAATTCTTCTAATGTAGAATATTTAAAATTTTTATACAAACACTGCTCTAAAATCAAAACATCTTCATCATAAGATTTTATAAATTCTTTTAAAGATTTTGCTTCTTTTTCTGAAATTTTATAAATGTTTTTTAGCTTTGCTTCGTTTTTGTATTTTGGTACAGGTAGATTAAACGACAATTTTGAATTAATATCTTTAAATCCTTTTAAATGCCTACTTTCCATAAATTCACATTCTATACCCTCTATGATAGCTTTTATGGCTTCATTATCACTTGCCATTACAAAAAGAGTTTCTAAACCACATGCTAAATTTACACATCGCTCATCGATTTTAAACATCTCTTTTAAAGCATTTAATCTCTTTCTTATATTTAAGTAAGGTTCTATTCTAACACCTCTTCCTATAGTTTGTAAAACATATTTTTTAGCATTAATGCTTCCTATATTGATAAAAGAAATTAAATTTACGCGATTACTATCCCAACCTTCTGAAAAAACCTTGCTTCCTAGCATTATATTGATAGAAGATTGTGAGCTATTGATATTTTCAAAATGACTTTGTGATATATCACTTATGCTTTCTACTCCAAGCTCAAGTAAAAAATCTTTTTCCCATTCTTTTGCATTTGAAATATTTAAAAGCATGAAAGGTTTGTTTGAATTTTTACTCTTAAAAGCTAATTCTTTATCATTCCCTTTAATACTATAGCATTCTAAATTTGCGTTTGCGTTTGCATAAAAAATATTTTCTCTAAGTTCATCATTATTTGCATTTTTTATATATTTTAAAAAATCATCGCTTAGCGTATTTATACCAAAATGCAAATTTTGATTTTGAAGTTTTTCATAAAGTTCTAAAGCTATATTGCCTATATCTGCTTTATTTTTTAATACATTATGCACTGCTTTAAAATACGCTTTTATACCCGCATCTTGAGTATTTACTTTATCAGAAACTGCTATGATTAAAGGATTATGATATTTAAAGCCTGATCTTTTTAAAAACAATTCTTCTTTTGATTTTACAATCGCATTGAATATTATAAAACTTTCTAAAATCGTTTTAATTTTTACTTCTTCGTTATTTTCACTTTTAAAATCTAAATTCTCATTTAAAACTGCTATATTTTTACCATATCCTTCTTGATTGAATTTTTGAAGATTATAATTATAAGCACAAGTTATAAAGTCTATTTCATCTTCAAAGGTAGCAGAAAAATTAAAAACAAAGCCTTTTGGAAATTCATCTTCTTTGATAAAACCTCTAGCAAGCTCATGATAATAGTTTTTTCTTAGTGATGTTTTACTATCGCCTCTATGAGCTTCATCTAACAATATATACCAACCATCTTTATTGAGATAATTTTTATAGTTTAATCTTTTTGCTTTTTTATCTTTGCCTACATTTTCTTCACTCTCAAGTAAATCACTTCTTGCAAAATACACCACCGCTTCATTTAACAAACTAGCTTCTTTTTCTATGCTTTCAAAATCTTTTAAATCTTTTATTTTGATAAAATTGCTGTGATGATTGTTGTATTTAGCTATATTTGCTTTGAATTGATTTAAAATCTTATCATTTGGCGCTAAAAGCATGATAGGCTTTTTAGGTAATTGATTATTTTTAATAAATTCATGTATCAAAGCTATAAGTTTAATCATAACTATAGTTTTACCACTTCCTGTAGCCATCCAAAATGAAGCTCTTGCGATATGTTCTTTTTGTAGTTTTAAATTCTCGCTTTCATCTTGATAAAATTCTAAAAGTTTTTTACGTTCTTGATTGTATTCATGTGAATTTAATTCATCTTTCATATAAAAAGAGAGTATGGCTAAAGCATTTTTAACACTTTCTTGCTGATAAAATTGCAATTTTATGGCTTGAGAAAAATTACTAAAATCATAACTTTCATCAAGCTTTTGTACCAGTGATTTATCATGGATAAATTTGTTTAACAATAAATGTTTTCTTGTGTTTTGTTTTGCTTTAGCCATTATTTTTCCTTTAAAGCTTTAATTGTTTTTATCATTTGCAGTATGTAAGAATTTTTACATACTGCAAATTCTTGTAACAGCTTATCTTGCAAGTGGTGCAAAGAATGATGTTATTCACAAAACTTAGCTTATTCAAATAAACCTTGTAAATATATTTCATTGTCACTACATTTTGTATTTTGCGCAGAAACTTTTAATCTTCGTATTTTATTTTGTTTGTTTTCCGATAAGTTCCAATTAATAGGCAATAACTCACAAAATTGATAAAAATATTCACTTAAATTTCCATAAAAATAATTATTAACAATCCATTTTTCCAATTCATAAGACTTATAAATATAACCTTGTCTTGCATTCCATATTTTAGCTATTCTAACAAGTTTTCTTAAAGTATCATTATTACATAATGCTCCATCTAAATCATTTGGATTTGTACTCATCCAATCATAATATTTATCTTTGCATGGAATTTGATAACCATTTAAATAGTGATTTATTGCTGGAACTAATTCAAATTTAATATGATTTAATTCTAAAACAGCAGTTGGATAGTCTTTATAAATCTCTGATTGAAAATACCTTAGTTTCATAAAATCTTTTAGTTTCTTAATATAAGTTTCAGGCTTATATAATTGATAACCATTTGTTTTAAAAACTACCATAATGTCAACATCAGAATTATCATCAAATTTTCTAGAAATAATTGTGTTTCTCTTATAAGAACCGAAAAGAAAAACACTTTCTAGTTCACTGCCAAAATAAATTTCCAATCTTTCTTTGATAGCTTTTATCGAAGTTTGGATTTTTGTTTTTTCATTATCCCGAACAATAGCTTCTTCAGCTAAATTATTCAAATATGAATTTACACTCATTTTTATTTTTGCTCCTTATCTGCTTCATATTGTGTATTTTTATCAATTTCAATTTGCTCTTTTGCATTTTTATATGCATACTCATTAATTGGCAAAGAATATTTATTAATATCATTTCTTTTGAAATCTAACTTTTTTACAACTTGCATTTGCATTTCTGTGTCCATTGCTTTAGATTCTATTTCCAAAAATACTCTTGTTTTGTTTCTAAGAGCTAAAAACCTATTACCACTATTATAATGCGAAAGATATTTTTCTTGGGGATTTAAAAAAATAAGCAACATTGTAACAATGCCTGAACTTATCGCTATAATCCCGCTACAAACTGTACTCCATCCACCATACACAGAAATCAAACTGAAACAAACAGAAATGATAGAAGTAAACATTAAACCATAATTACAGTATCTCCAATACTTCACACTCTCAAAATGTCCTTTGGATGAATATTCACAATCTTCTAATATTCTTTTTGATTCTTTTTTTATATTTTCAATAATTTCAAGGTTACTCATCACTTCTCCCACCAAATTAGATTTTTTAGTTTTGGATATTTAATTAAGTCTATATTTTCTAAATTTATAATCTCATCGTTTTCAAATTTGCAAGATTTTATGCCATTTTCATCTATAAAAATATTTTTGATTTGAAGTCCTAAAAGATTTGACATCGTTAAAAATATATCAAATTCTTTGTCATAAGCATTCATATCAAGGCATATATTCTCGCCTTTTTTAAGTGCTTTTATGAGTTTGCGTGATTTTCTATAATCTATGAGTGAATTTTCATCAAGCTCATACTTACAATTTTCTAAACTTTCTTCATAGCTTTCAAGTTCATAGTATCTAAAAACGCCTCCGCCTTTAAATTCTACTTCTTTGCTTATACCACAAACAAAACCATTTAAAATTTTTTTCATTCTTGGGATAATGACTTTGTAAAAATGCTCTCCCATTTCAACCCCAAGCCATTTGCGTTTTAGCTTATGTGCAGTAGCTATTGTTGTGCCACTTCCTAAATGATAATCAAAAACTATGGAATTTTCATTACTACTTGCTTTTATTATTCTTTGAAGTAAAGCTTCGGGTTTTTGAGTTAGATTAGATTCTGAATTTATGCGTTCTGATGAAGTAGAACCTATTATTGGAATATTCCACATTGTATCAACATATCTATCATTAGAAATTTTATAAATAATCTTTCCCTCATCATCTCTTGCTCTCATGTTTTTTCCATCTCTACCTTCTCTTTTACTTAACAAAACAGGCTTGTCTCTTAATTCTTTTTGCCGATAAAAAATAAAATCGCAAGTTTTTGATATATTTAGAATAGTTTCTGTATTTTTTGCAAAGCTATTTCCACTATTTGCCATTTTATTTGAATAATACCAAGTAATCTCGTTTCTAAAATTCTCTTCCCCAAAAACTTCATTTAAAAGTTCTCTACCACGATAATTTGCATTGTGATCTAAATGCAAATAAAAACTTCCTTTATCGCTTAAAAATTCTTTTGCTAATTCCAAGCGATTATGCATTAAAGAAAGCCAAGTGCTATCTTGAAATTTATCTTTGTAGTCAAAGTCACTTCCTGTATTAAATGGTGGATCTATATAGATTAGATCTATTTTACCTTGATATTTTGGCATTAGAGAATTAAGTGCTTGAAAATTATCTGCTTTTATAAGTTCTCCATTTAAAATTTCATCTAAATTTTCAAAACTTTGTAAAAGTTTATAATAGTTTTCCTCACTTAAATACTTTGTATCAAACGGTAGGAATTTGTATTTTTCATCATTTATAGACTTTATATCAAACTCATTATTTATGAAATTTAATTCTTTCCATTCTGTGATTTGCTCATTAAAATTTACATCTTTATATATGGAGTTTAAAATTTCACCAGCGTTATTTGAGTGTGATTTAATAGTATCTAAGCTAAATACATAGTGAGCATTTTTAGCAAATTTTGGCTTTAACCATATAGCTTTTAACTCATTTTCAAAGTCAGCTATCAAGTCGATGATAGCAAAAGCAATTTGTTTTAGATCGTTGATCTCATCTATCTTTTCTTTAGTCCAATCAGTAATGCTATCATTCACATAGAAAAACAACCACAAATCAAATTGTTCTTTTAAAAATTCTTTCGCATTTTTATGGATGAAAAAATCTACTTCATTTTGTTTTTTATAAGTTTTAAAAAGCTTTTTTAGCTCTTCTTCTTTTATGTTTATTTGTGCATTTTTTAAAGTCTTTAAAAAAACATCACTAAATTCGCTTGAGTTTTGTTTAAATACATTTGTGCCATCATTATTTTTAGAATTTATCACTTTTATGTTTATATTATCATCTTGTATATTTTGCAAATAAAAATTGATTTTACTTTTATTATTATCAGCATTTTGCTCATACTCATCGGTAAGAAAATTTAAAGTGTATTTTTTATCTTCACTTTGCAAGCTTAAAGGATTATAAATAGTATCTGATTTTACATAGTATAAATTTTGTGTTTTATAAAAAAGACTTGTGTCTTTTGAATTTGAATATACCCTTGCATAGATATTTTTATACATAGGTGTATCGTAAAAAAACGGCGTTCCTGTTTCGTTTAAATAAGTGCTAAAAAAATTATAAAGTTTATTATAAGTATCTGTATAAAGCTTTTGTGTGTCTAAATAGTCTTTAATTTTTTGAAAATATTTTTCTTTTATAACGAGTAAATTTGTAAAACCATTTTTAGCTTGATTTTGTGAATGTTTGATTTTTGTTCCCAAATAGCAATCCTCTAATTTTAAATAAAATGCTTTTTTATAATCCATGCTTTACCTTTAAATTTGTAAGTTAAAATAATATCTTTTTTTGACTTAAAAAAATGAATAGATATTACTTTAAGAAAAGTAAAAATTTACTTGCTAAAATAGCAAGTAAATTTTTAATAAAGTGGAGTTGCTTCAACGATAGCAGGAGTAAAAAACATTAATTCATAAAGTTCCAAAAATAAAGCAGGATCATCAAGAGTACATTGTTGAATTCCAAAACGCTGTTCAATAGGAACTTGAGGATTATTAAATACTACCATACATTCTACACCCCCAAGCACTAAAGAGCGAATTTGTACAGCAGAAGTAGTAGTTGGCATAATAGAATAAACCGTTTCTAATTTTCCATCTTCTAAATCCTGTTTGCAAGATTTTCCACCAAAAAAACCACTTTCTAATATAGCTAAACACAAATCATCATCACTTGGATTTACAAATTGCACATAACCAAAAGGAAGTTTATCTGCCAAAGTATCTTTTTGTTTTAATTCTTCGCTAAGTACAATTTCTCTTAGAATCCAGTTTTGATCTTCTAATTTTGTTGAACTATCCCTAAATGGACTTAACGAAATTCCTGTTTCAAGCGATCTTATAGCAAACATAGGGGTAAAATCTGGTAAATCTCCTTGCGAAGGAGGCGCACCAAAAGAAAAACCAATATATGCAAATAATAAAAATATAATTTTTTTCATCACAAACTCCTAAAATCTTCTAAAATTTACTGGAAAATGATCTGAAGCTAAAAAACTCCTTAATCCAGCTAATGCTAAAACAGCAGCAAAAGCAGGTGGAGTATAAAGTGCACCTTGATTTGAATTTCCGGTAATTGCATAATCAATTATATTGCCACTAGTTTGTGTAAAAGAAGGCGGTGATACTATATTAACACGCGATCTTAAATCCGAATCAAGTAATCCTATAAGATTATTAGGTGTTCTATTAAAATCACCCATAATCATCCAATTAATTTGTGGCATATTTCTAAAATGCATATCCACTGCCGTTACAATAGCACCTGCATCATTGCCACCTCTTGCTAAAGCGTGTATACTAAAAAATACATCATTTCCTATACGAATTCCTATAATAGGTCTTGAAGCAACAGTTGGGGGAGGTAAAACTATAACCTCATCAGCTTGTCTTCTACTAACTATAGCCATATTAACACGATTTGCTCCAACATCTACCCTAGAATAATATATAAAAACAGAATTTGGACGCGACAAAGAGCCCAAATTCCATTCATATTCATGAATAGGAATACCTACCCCTGGTGGCTGAACCTGTCTTGGAGTCATCATTGCAGTAGAAGGTAAAACTCCAGCTTCTTGCACTGCTAAAACATCTAAAGGATTATCTCCAGTTACCAATTGTCTTATACTAATATTCCATTTACTTTCAGTTGATGCTGATGATCCTTGTAAATTCCAAGTTCCTACATTATAATCATCTAAAGCACTAAAAGCCAAGCTCACACTAAAAATAAAAGATAATATTATTTTTTTCATATTCTTCTCCTATTTTCCCATATAAGGGGTTTTTGCTGTGAAAGTTGGTACAGTTATATACCATTGTCTGTCTAAATTTTTCTCCCCTTTTTTTACACAATCAGTTAAATATATATTATAAAAACTAAAATCAAACTCATGCATTACATCTTTTACCGGAGTTTGAATACACTGTTGCGTTGCAAAATTTTGAATTTGAAAAGATCCATTACTCATAGGAAAAAATTTCCAAAATTGTGCGTAATTACTTTGATCACAAGGATAATGTACTATACCATTTCCGTAAGCATTTAAGCAAGTATTAGTTTTTGCGTTCTTAATCATAACCATATCATTTGGAAATTCTATAAGCTGCCAAACCCTAGCATCGCCAAAAGGTTTGCTATTATATAAATTATAACCCCAAATCCAATTTCCAGCAGCTAAAGCCCATACAGTTAACGCAGCTCCATTTGGATTCATAATAGTAACAAAATCACTCGGAAAACCTCTATTTTCAAACACCGAGCTCTCACTAAAATTCCCAGTTGAAGTCAATCTTGGTAAAGGACCTTTTATAGCATTATTACCTTTAAAAGTATTTGTTTTTATAAGCGGTGGATCTAAAGGCACAGCTGGAACTATATCTTTACCTTCTACTAAAGCTGGAATTGTTTGCTTTGCAGGTGGTGTTGGATTTTTACCTATTTTTAAAGGATCAGTATCATTTATATTACCAAAAGAGCGTCCTAAAGGATTTAATTGTTCCTTAGAAGAACACCCCATAAGAAATGCTATAAACGCGATCAACATCATCGCAAATTTAATTTTATGCATTTTTCCTCCTTGAATTTTTAAGTTTGAATATATTAACATAATTTTAAAACATTTTGATAAAAAATATCATTAATAGCTTTTCTTGATTTTATTAAGTATTTAAAAAATGAATTGTTATAATTTATTAATTTTAATCTAAAAGGAAAAATTATGGATATTGTGCAAAGATTTATAAATTACACTAAGATTAATACCACTACAAGTAGAGAAAATGGTGCCAAAGGCATTATGCCATCAAGTCCTAATCAAATGGAGCTTGCAAAATTACTTGAAAAAGAATTACAAGAACTAGGTTTAAAAGACATCAAAAGAAGAGAAAACACCATCACCACAGCTCTTTTACCAGCAAACACTCCAAATGCTCCTAAAATAGCCTTTTTTGCGCATTTAGATACAAGTATGGAACAAACCAACGATACCAAAGCACAAATCACTAAGTATCAAGGTGGGGATATATGTTTAAATAAAAACTTAGATCTTTATTTGAAAGAAAGTGAATTTAAAGAGCTTAAAAACTACATAGGAGATGATATTATCCACACTGATGGCACAAGTTTGCTTGGAGCTGATGATAAAGCAGCCATTGCGGCTATTATGGATATGCTTGAATTTTTTGTTAAAAATCCTGATATTAAACATGGCGATATTTATGCTTGCTTTTTACCTGATGAAGAGCAAGGTTTAAGAGGAGCAAAAGCTTTTGATATAAAAGAAATTGATGCTGATTTTGGGTATTGTTTAGATTGTTGTGAGATAGGAGAGTTTATTTATGAAAATTGGAATGCAGGAGATTGTGAAGTAGAATTTATAGGAAAATCTGCTCATCCTATGAGCGCCAAAGGAAAACTAGTTAATTCTTTACTTTTAGCACATAAATTTATCTCTATGCTTCCAAATGGCGAAGCACCTGAATACACAGAAAATAAAGAGGGATATTTTTGGGTTAAAGAACTCCAAGGAAATAGCGCTAAAACTATTTTAAAAATAGATATTAGAGAATTTGATGATGAAAAATACAAACAAAGAATGCAATTTTTACAAGATTTAAACGATAGTTTTAAAAAGTTATACGGAGAAGAAAGAATTAACATTAAGCTTAATGATCGTTATAAAAATGTCTTTAATAGTCTAAAAACAACCAAATCTTTACCTATTAAACTTGCTTTACAAGCTTATGAAAATTTAAATATCAAAACTAAAATCATTCCTATGCGTGGAGGATATGATGGAGCGGTGCTTTCAGAAAAAGGCTTGCCTTGTCCAAATATCTTTACTGGAGCACATAATTTTCACTCTATTTATGAGTATTTACCTGTTAAATCTTTAAAAGCAGCGAGCAAAGTTATACAAGAAATCATCATCCTAGCTGCAAAATAAATTTAAGCCTTTTAAGGCTTAAATTTATAATAACACAAAAGCAATTATAACCACCGAAACAACACAACCTAAAGCAGTTCTTTTAACAATTTCTAAAGGACTAACCCCAGCTATAGCTGAAACGATAATACAAGCTCCTAAAATAGGCGAAAGATATCTTCCAAGCACTGCTGACATTGCCACTGCAGTACCAAGTTTAACTTGATCAAAACCAAGATCTTGAGCATGAATAGTTACAGCCTTGTTAAATGCCATAGCAGCAGCATCACCACTACCTGTAACCATAGCCATTAAAAATGGTATAAAAGTTCCACCAAAACGCACATAATGTTGTTCATTTTTAAGCCATTCTATGATGATATCAATTACCCCGCATGCTTTTAAACCTGCAACAAAAACACTAGCAGCTATGATAATCCCTATAATCTCTGCATAAGATTTTCCCATACCATTAAAAAACTCTTTAAAAATATTATCAGGCTTGCTCATAGTTACTACTAAAGCTATAATCGCTCCTAAAAGCATAGCTTCAGCAACTCCAACTTCTTTTGTCCATGTTAAAAACTCATAATCATTTAAAGGACTTGCGCCTATGATTAGCACAATTAAAGGCACTAAAGGCATAAACGCATAAAATACATTTACTTTTTCAATATTATCTTCAGTCTTGTTTTGATTAGCCACTTCAAAAACTTGCCCTTTTTGATAATCTTTAAAAATCACTGCCATAATCATCAAAGAAATCATCACTATTACTCCTGCCGTTAATGCATTTGGAGTTTGAGTTAAAACAATTTCTTGTATATTTTTCCCTGAAATTTCAGAAATCAAAGCCGTATGAGAAACACCTGGACTTAAAATTCCTCCTATAGTTCCACAAAGCACCGTTGCTGCTGCCATAGCAGGTTTTATACCTGAAGCCATTAAAAGCGGTATCAAAGTCGCACCAACTGCAGCTGAACATCCTGCTGCTGAAGGTATAGCTATAGCGATGAAAAAAGTCACCATAAAAGCAAGCGGGATTAAGAAAAATCCTACATTTTTCAAAGGTGTTGTAAGTAGTTTAACCAAATGCTTATCACACCTAGTCACTTTCATCACAAAAGCAAAGCCCATACTCGCACAAATTGCCTTAATCAAAGCAGGTTGCACCATAGCATGCGTAAAAGCACTCAAAGCTTCAATGGGCTTAAGTGAAATCAAACATAAAATAAAACCAACACTAATTAAAGCTGTTTTTGTTTCTACTTTTTTAATAAGCAAATAAACCACAGCCACAATACCAAAAATCGCAGCTAAAAGATAAAAAGTTTGCATTTTTCTCCTTTAGATTTTAGTTATTTGATTGACTTTTAAATATTCCACATTAAAAGGATAGCTTAGCTTTAGCACATCATGATGACCTATGATTTTTAAGCTATCATCTTGCACTTTTAATGCAGAACCCTCCGGTATAGCATAAACAATGTCTTTTGGATTAGTTAATAAAAACTCTTCCAAGCGCTCCTCTCTGCTTTCTCCATTATGGCCAGGAATTTTACCACTAATAAAATGCGGGTTGATTTGATAAGGAAAAACCCCTAAACTATCAAAACTTTTTGGCATAACAATAGGCATATCATTAGTTGTTTTTATGCTAAGTCCTGCTATATTTGAGCCTGCACTCCAACCCATATAACAAGCTCCTTTTTCAATACGTTCTTTTAACACTTCAAGCAAATCATTTTCATATAATTTATGCAAAAGCATAAAGCTATTGCCTCCACCTACTAAAAAAACTTTTGCATTTAAAATTGCTTCTTTTAAATTTTCAAAATGGTGTAATGATTTGATATTATCTTTTTTTAAGCCTTCTTTTACCCTAGCTTCATAAGCATCATAAGTCCTTCTAACGCCCGCATAAGGTATAAAAAGAATTTCTTCATCTTTCATGGAATTTTCTTTTAAAAAATCATCTATAAATTCTCTAGTGTGACTTAAGTAAACACTATCTTTATAACCAGAAGCACTAAAAAGCAAAAGTTTTGACATCATTCTTTCCTTTAAAAAATTAATCAAAACTATAATTTTAATATTTAAAAAATGAAAAAACAATTTAGCAATAAAAAATATTGTATTACTTGTGTTAAAATTTAAAAAAAGGAAAAAACATGAAAGAAATTTTAATAACAAACGATGATGGCTATGAAAGTGAAGGCTTAAAAAAGCTTGTAAAAATGCTAAAAAAGCATTTTAAAGCTAAAATTACCATAGTAGCTCCTGCTAGCGAAAAATCAGCATGCTCACACTCTATAACACTAACCAAACCTTTAAGATTTCACAAGGTTGGTAAAAGATTTTACAAGCTTGATGATGGCACACCTGCAGATTGCGTTTATCTTGCTTTGCATGCTTTATATAAAAAGCGTTTGCCTGATCTTGTCATAAGTGGAATCAATAAAGGAGCTAATGTAGGCGAGGATATCACTTACTCAGGAACTTGTGCAGGTGCTATGGAAGCTGTACTTCATGGAATTCCTGCCATAGCTTTATCACAATTTTACAAAGATAGCCAAAAAGAGCTTGATTATAAACTTGCTTTAAAACTTACTAAAAAAATAGTCAAAAATATCTTTGAAAAGGGCTTTCCTTTAGATAAAAAAGAATTTTTAAATATCAACTTTCCTTCTAGCAAAACAGCCTTTCAAGGCTTAAAAATTTGTAAAGCAGGTAAAAGAATTTATAGTTATGAAGCACACTCAAATACAAATCCAAGAGGTGTAGAATACTACTGGCTAGCTGCTGCTAATCTTGATCATGAAAATGAAAAAGACTCAGACATAGCACTTTTAAAACAAGGCTATGCCACAATAACCCCTATAATGCTTGATCTAACAGCTTACAAACAAATGAAAAATCTCAAAAAATGGATGAAAAATGGATAGATACACGCGTATAAAATGGCTTGTTAATGAAGATAATTTTATTAAATTTCAAAATACCAAAGTTTTAGTTTGTGGTTTGGGTGGAGTTGGTGGAATTTGCATTGATGCGCTTTTTAGAAGTGGCTTTAGCAATCTAACCTTAATCGATGCGGATAAATTTGAAACTACTAATCAAAACCGCCAGCTTCATAGTGAAAATATAGGTGAAGAAAAAGCTAAGGTTTTTGAACGCATTTACAATGCCAAAGGTATAGTTAGTAAAATCGATGATGAGTTTTTGAAAAGTTTTGATCTAAGTGAGTTTGATTTAATCATTGATGCGATTGATGATATACCTGCTAAGGTTGCTTTGGCTAATTTGGTTGATTTGAAAAAGCAAATTTTTATCTCATCAACCGGTGGTGCTAGAAAGCTTGATCCAACACGTATCAAAACGACAAGCATATTTAAAACACATGGCGATGCCCTAGCTAAAAAATTCCGCTATGAGCTTAGAAAATCAGGCTTTAAAGGAGACTTTGATGTGGTATTTTCAGATGAAGAAGCTCATTGTAAAGATCTTGGCTCATTTATGGGTGTGACAGCCTCTTTTGGACTTGCTTTAGCTTCTTTGGCTTTAAGGAAAGTGCTTGATAAGAAAGCTTGATATAAAAGACTTAGCTTCTTGTATCAAGCTTTTTAAGCAAAGCGTATCTACTCTTTGTAAAAATGATTATACAAAAGAGCAAATTCATGCTTGGATTAATATAGACCAAAAAGCTTGGGGAGAAAAATTTCAAAATCAACTAGGCTTTGTTTATGAAGAAAAAAGTCAAATCATATCTTTTATAAATATAAATTTAGAAGAAAAAACACTCGATCTTTGCTTTACTCATGCAAGCTATGCTCATCAAGGTTATGGCAAAGCTTTATTAGAATTTGCTCTTAAAAACTACCCTTATAGTGAAATTTATACTTTTGCTAGCCTTAGTGCTAAAAATTTCTTTTTAAAAGCAGGATTTAAAATCATCAAAGAAAACATTGCTATAAGAGATCAACAAGAATTAAAAAATTTTTTAATGAAAAAGGAAATAAAATGAAAAAAATACTTTTGCTTTTTAGTCTTTTTTGTTCTTTTGTTTTGGCAAATGAAAATTTAGAAAATCTTTTTAAAGATTACAATGAAAGTGGAGTTTTTATAGCTTATGATGGCAAGAATTATTATAGTAATGATTTTAAAAAAGTAAACAAACGCATTCTACCTGCCTCTACTTTTAAAATTTTCAACGCCCTAATCGCACTTAATGAAGGTATTGTGAAAAATACTAATGAGATTTTTTATCATTACAAAGGCGAAAAAGTGTTTTTACCCTCTTGGAAAAACGATGCAAATTTAGCCCTAGCTATGCAAAGATCTCAAGTTCCTGCCTATAAAGAACTGGCTAGAAAAATAGGCTTGGAAAAAATGCAAAAAAACCTAAATAAACTCAACTATGGCAACCAAAAAATAAGTAAAATCGATAAATTTTGGCTTGATGATTCTTTGCAAATTAGCCTTAAAGAGCAATCCACTTTACTTTTTAAACTTGCCAACTTAACGCTAGATTATCCTAAAAATATACAAAAAGAAATTATAAATATAATAAAACTTAGTGAAAATGATCATTATGAGTTTTTTGCAAAAACAGGCTGGGGAAAAGAAAAATATGGACAAATCGTAGGTTTTATAAAAGACAAAAAAACTCATCAAATTTATGCTTTTGCTTTATGTATGGATATAAGTGATTTTAATAAACTTTATCTAAGAGAAAAGTTGGCAAAAAAATATCTATCAAATTTAATAAACTTGACACATAAAAAATAAAGGATGATAAGTCAAGGTATTTTGAAATTCTTTTTCATAGTTTTTTAAAAATGCCTTGCTTATGAAAAATTTATCACTCAAAGCATTAACCCCGCTTAATTTCAAATGCCTAAAAAGCTCTAAAGTGTGATCAAATTTTAGCTCTTTTAATTCTTCTTTTGCCTTTATGATCTTAAATTTTTTAGAAAGCTTTTGTGTAATTTGCTCTAAAGTTAAATATTCAAGTGATAAATTAGTGCTTTGCTTTATTTGAGTGAAATTTTTTTCTCCAAAAGTAGAAAAAAGCAAAATCCCATTTTTATTTAACATATTTGCAAGATTTTCTAAAAGCTCATCTATCTTTAGCCACTGCATACAAGCATTTGAAGCTATAAGATCAAATTTTTTCGTATAAAAATGATGATTTTTAAGCTCATTCATATCAAAAACACCAAATTCATCAAACTTACAAGGATTTTCAAAAGTATAAATATCATTTAAAAAATAATGCTTAAATTTAACACACTCTTGCAAAGCCTTACTAAAAACCCCTACTCCACAGCCAAACTCAAATACCGCTTTAAAATCGCTCAAATCATTCTCACTAAGCATTTTACAAAGCTCCTTAGCCATGTCTTTTTGCACAGGTGTATTTGCACTATAAGTATCTTTTGCTCTTATGAAAGTTTGCAAAGTGCTTCCCAAGTGTGGTATTTAAAAAATGCAAAATGTGGCTCATCGATAAACATTGCCTTTTCTTTGAAAAAATTTAAAACATGTTTTGGTGGAAAGATCTTATCATCTTTACTAATTATGGCTTTATCCCAAGTGAAATTTTCATTTAAATCCTTAGTACAAAACTCATATAAACTTAAAAGTTCTGCTTTTAAATACTCGTTTTTTTCAAAGTAAAATTCATCGCTCAAACTCATTCTTTTTTCAAGCAAATTTGTTTTAAAATCCTCTAAAGCAAATCTTTTCATCGTTAGCTTAAAAATAGCTTCTTTAATCCCAAATTCATCATTTATAGGTAAATTTGTGCCATTTATGGCTATTTTTTTATCAAATTTTATATCTTTTAAAATTTTACTCGCTACACAAACTCCCATAGAAAAGCCAATAAGAGTGATTTTTTCAAACTTATTAAGATTAATCTTCCAATCAAAACTCGTATAATCATACACCATTAAAACATTTACATCACTTTTTAAGTGTGCAAAATGGCTAAAATGTGAGCAAAACCCTGAAAAAAATAAAATTAACTCAGATGAATTTGCATTTTCATGTAAAAAATGAGTTTTCAAAGTACCTCCAAAACCTTTTCTAAGTCTTTTTTTACTAAACCAGCATGCAAAGAAAAGCGAATTCTAGCTGTATTTTTAGCCACGGTTGGCTCTTTAATAGCAGGTGCAAAAATACCATTTTCTAAAAGCTTTTGTGAAATTTCACTAGCTAGTGCATTTTGTCCTAAAATAAAAGATATCACATAAGCCTCACCTAAAACTGCACCTTTACTTGCTAAAGCATTTTTAAACCAAGCACTTAACTCTAAAAGCTTTTTTCTTTGAGCATTAAATTCATGCAAATGCTTAAAAACATGCAAAGTCCAAGCTACATTGATAGGTGCAATAGCAGTTGAGTATATAAAGGCTCTTGCTTTGTTGATAAAAAAATCTTTCTCATCACTTATCATGCAAGCTCCCATAGAAGCTACGGCCTTACCAAAGGTAAAAACTAAAAAATCCACTTCCTTTTCTAAGCCTAAAAATTTCACATAACCCAAACCATCATCATTAAAACACCCTATGCTATGAGCTTCGTCAATGTAAATTTTGATATTTTTAAATTCTTTTTTTAATTTTATGAATTCTTTTATAGGTGCAAAATCTCCATCCATGCTAAATAAAGCTTCACTTATGATGATGATATTTTCAAATTCTTTATGGTGTTTTTGCACTAAGCTTTGTAAATGCTTTATATCATTGTGTTTAAATCTTATAAATTTAGCCCCGCCAAGCCTTAAACCATCAATGATACTTGCATGCACTTGTTTATCTGCTAAAAACAAAGTATTTTTAATGCTTGCTAAAGCTTGCAAACAGCTAACATTTAAGGCATAGCCGTTGTTAAAATGCAAGATTTTTCTGCCTAATTTAGCTTCTAAAAAGCTTTCAAATTCATCAAAAATCGCATAATTTCCACTCAAGCTTCTTGAACTTGAACTAGAAAATTCAAATTCTTTTAAATGTGTTAAAAAATCTTGCTTTAATGCTTTTTCATTGCTTAAATTTAAATAATCATTGCTCGCTAAATTTAGTAATTTTTGCCCACTATAAACGACATATTTTCCCTCATGTTTTAATGAGCGTAGAATTCTAAAATTATCTTGTTGTTTTAATGCATCTAAAATTTGTGCAATTTGCATACTCAACCTATTGTTATACTATTTAAATATTCAATTATACAAAAAATGTTAAAAGAAGTGATTGCTATTTTTAAGATAACACATAAACTTAATTGTAGTATCATTAGTAATAAAAATCAAAGAAGTAAAAATGAATTTAAAAGAACTAGACTTAAAGCACATTTGGCACCCTTGCACGCAAATGAGCGATCATGAGTTTTTACCTTTAATACCTATAAAAAAGGCTAAGGGAGTGTATTTGTATGATTTTGATGAAAAATCATACATAGACTGCATTAGCTCTTGGTGGGTAAATATCTTTGGTCATTGTAATGAATACATCAATGAAAAAATCAAAGATCAACTTCAAAATTTAGAGCATGTCTTACTTGCAGGCTTTTCACATGAGCCTATCATAAAGCTTTCACAAAGGCTTTGCAAGCTTTTACCTTTTGATAAATGCTTTTTTGCAGACAATGGTAGTTCAGCCATAGAAGTGGCTTTAAAAATGAGTTTTCAATACCACTTAAACAATGGCTCTAAAAAGGATAAATTCTTATCACTTAGCAATTCTTACCATGGTGAAACCTTAGGCGCATTAAGCGTTGGTGATGTAGCACTTTATAAAAAAACCTATGAGCCTTTACTTTTAAAAAGTATCACAACGCCTGTTCCAACAAGCAAAGACTATACAAAAGAACTCGAAATTTTAGAAAGCATTTTAAAAAATCATCATCATGAAATTTGTGCTTTTATACTTGAGCCTTTACTTCAATGTGCGGGTAATATGCACATGTATGAGCTTGGGTATTTAGATGAGGCGATTAAACTTGTTAAAGATTATAGTGTGCAAGTGATATTTGATGAGATAGCCACAGGTTTTGGACGCACGGGAGAGATGTTTGCGCTAGATTATTGCTCACAAAGTATTGATTATATATGCCTTTCTAAAGGTATCACGGGTGGGTATTTACCACTTTCAGTGGTGCTTACTAAAGATAAAATTTATGAGAAATTTTATGATAGCTATGAAAGTCAAAAGGCCTTTTTGCACTCTCACTCTTACACAGGTAATACCCTAGCTTGTGCGGCAGCTAATGCGACTTTGGATATTTTTGAAAAAGAAAATATCATCACAAAAAATAAAATCAAAAGTGCTTTTATAAAAACTCAATGGGAGAGTTTGAAAGAATTTGATTTTTTAGGAAATTTTAGAAATTTAGGCATGGTAAGTGCATTTGATATACAAAAAAGCAAATACCAAAGAGCAGGACTTGAAGTCTTTCAAAGAGCCTTAGAAAAAGGATTGCTTTTAAGACCGCTTGGAAATACAATTTATTTCATGCCACCATATGTTATAAATGAAGATGAGATTGCTTATGTAGTGCAGTCTTTAAGAGAGATTTTCAAGGATTTTTGAAAGATTTTCACACACTTTATCATCAAATTCTATGATAGGAATTTTAGCATAATTACTTATAAAATCCTTGCTAAAAGTATCTTGGGTTTTTAAGATCAAAGCAAGGATTTTAATATCTCTTTGTTTTAGTGCTTCTATACTTAAAAGCGTGTGATTGATACTTCCTAGATAGTCTTTTGCGACTAAAATCGTAGGGTGCTTAAATGCACTCATATAATCAATCATTGTTTTTTCATCATCAAGGGGCGAAAAAAGCCCACCAGCTAACTCGATGATGAGTTTTTCACTTTGTGGAATTTGTATATCAAAAGCTTTATAATTTAAATTCTCTAAAATCCTACCTTTATGTGGTGAAGCAGGAGTTTGTAAAAACACACCTTCTTTGAAAATCTTAGTTTTTGGGCTAAATTGAGCTACTATCTCGCAATCTTTTGGCATACCTGCTTGAATAAGCTTAAAATAATCAAAACCCAATTCCTTACAAATTCTAGCACTTAGATAAGTTTTGCCAACATCTGTGTCTATACCGCTAATGTATATTTTCATTTTAAACCTATGAAAGTATTTTTAAACCCACGGTGCAAGCAATGATAAGAGCGATCAAAAAAAGCTTTAAAAAGCTTTTGCTTTCTTTATAAAAAAGCACCCCTATGATAACCCCACCTGCAGTTCCAGCTCCTGTCCATATAGAATAAGCCACACTCATAGCAATACTTTGCATGCTAAGGCTTAAAAATCCAAATGAAAAAGCAAAACATACTATCAAAGCTAAAAGGTAAAGCTTATTTTTAGTGCTTACAAGTTGCTTCATAATAATCACACCAAAAATTTCAAAAGCAGTCGCTAAAAATAAAAAAAACCATTCCATTATTTAGCTTCCTTGCTAATGATTTTAAGGCCTATGATACTTAAAAGCAAAATGGCTATTAAAGTAAGCTTGGTAATAGAGCTTGGCTCATTGAAAATAAACATCTCATTAAGCACCACTCCAACCGTGCCAATACCTACAAAAACACTATAAGCAATGCTTACTTCAAGTCTTTCGCAAGCTTTCAAAAAACATGTAAAAGATATACACACCCCAATGGCTGTTAAAGCATAATGCCAAATTTCAGTTGAGTATTTTAAGCCACTCACCCAAAAACACTCAACCAAACCACCTAAAATCACCATAAACCAACCAAAATTAGAGCTTATTTTTGTTCTTTCTATCATAATCTACCTTTTTTCAAAAGCGCAAATTATAGCTAAATTTACAAAACAATAAGCTCTATAAAATTAAATTTTCTTACTTTCTACCTCTTTTAATATAGATTGAGATATGTTTCCTACAGCTTTGGTAGCTTCATTTGTGAAATTAGCAATTTCTACATTTTCCTTTGTAACATCTTCTAAATTAACTATAGCATCATTAATTTGAGTAATACTCTGTGTTTGCTCTTGCATTGATATAGAAACATCATTAACACTTTGAACTAAAATATTAACATTGGCTTCTATCTCCCCTAAGCTTTTCTCTGTTTTTTCAGCTAAATGACGTACCTCATCTGCCACCACCGCAAAACCTCTGCCATGTTCACCCGCACGTGCAGCTTCAATAGCTGCATTTAAAGCTAGCAAATTAGTTTGATCTGCTATATCTTTAATCACATTCACAATTTCTTTGATATTATCAGCTTGTGTTACTACTTCTTTTGTTTTATCCCCCACATTTTGCATGGAAATATTGATCTGATCTACTGCATGTATTGATTTTTCAAGCGATTGAGATTGAGAATGTGTCCCATCTACTAATTTTTGCATAGATTCTTCTAGTTTTACACTTTGCAAAGTTAATTCTTTTGCAAAAGAAGAAGATGAAATAAGCATTTTTTTAATCTCATCGCCCAAAACATTTGTTGTAATTTCTACATTACCTTTTGCATTCTGAACCTGTGTTGAAAAGTCTAATGCCTTATAACTTTCAAGCACTCTATCAAGCTCATTGATGTTAGATCCTACTTTTTCTTCTAAAACTTTTAGCATTTCATTTAGAATATTTTTCAATTCAATAAGTTGTGGATTTACTGGGTTTTTTTCAATTCTAACAGATAAATCTCCTAATTCTATTTTCTTAACTTTTTGCACACTTTCCATCACCGCTTCTTGATCTTTGTGTAAATTACTTTGAGTATTTGCAATACTTTCGCTAATTTCACGTGCTATAATTGAAAATTCATCATTTCCTTTAAGATTAATCTTTATAGAATCCATTTGTTTTTTATAATTTAAACTATCAAAAAAACTCTCTAATGTATTTTTAATAATAATAATCTTTTTAAGAAAATAATCTATCATTCCTCCTAAAATAGCAATAATAATCAACACAAACATTATTCCAAAAACAATTTGTGTTATCAAAAGCTTATTGAAAATATTGTCATAGTCTTTCAATGAATTTGCAGAACACAACATCATTCCATTTGTAGTGTTTAAACATACAGCTACACGTTTATCATTTTTCAATGTATATTCAATCAAATTTGTTGGTTCATTAGGTGTTAGTCTTGCTACTTCTATAAACATTTTAATAGCATTTGCTATTTCGGTTTCTTTGTTAATATCAATATATCCTGAAGAATGTGCTATTAAATTTCCTTTATCATTTATTAAAAATACACTATTACTTGGTGTTATTTTTAACCCCTCAAAAGCCTTTCGCATATCATCAAGAAAAATTTCACCTGCCAATACCCCTAAGAATTTTCCATCTATTTCTATGGGAGCTGTTATGGATACAACCATTTTTTTAGTCACAACATCCACAAATGGATCTGAAATATTAATTTTTTTAGTATCTTTTGTAAGTTTATACCACTCCCTTGTTCTAGCATCAAATCCATCTTTTTCTTGATTTAAAAAGAAATGCTTTCCTTTAGAATTAATATCCACATCAATTAAACTTCCATCCTTTTCATACCCAACATAAATAGCCGTAAAAGAGTATAAAGTAAAAACATGCTCTAAAAAACCAGCGATATAATCTTCACTCAAATCTTTATTAGAAGTAATACTTTGAGTTATTTTTTCTATATCTTCTTTCTTAGAATTAAAATAAAGCTCGGTAAAACTTCTACCATTTTTGACACTTTCTTGTTTTCCATGTGTAATACTTTGTAAAATATCTCTTTTAGAAGAATAATAATTTAACCCCACAAAAACCCCAAAACCTATACACAAAATCAAAGCAGTATATATAGAAATTCTTCTTGCAATAATTGTTTTAAATATCATTTTACCTCCAATTTAACATAGTTATGTCTATTGTAATATAACTATATAAAATATTATCTTTATATTAAATATTTTACATAAAATATAAATTATTTGTTTTGTTTTTTCACATTTATTATTTTAAATTAATTTTTATTTAATATATATTTAATATAATACATAGCTTACAAAAAAAGGAGATAAATATGAAATTTTTAGCAGGTAGCAAAAAAGCTTTATTAGTATTAGCTAGTTTAGCATTTTTAACAAGCAATAATACTTTTGCAAAAGATTTTGAGCCTATTATCGTTATACACGGTGGGACAAGTGGCTTAGGACTTACTAAAGAAGAATTTACCAAAAGAGAAAAGGTAATGAAAGAATCTTTAAAAGCGGGTCAAAGCATACTTGAAAAAGGAGGAAGCTCGGTTGATGCAGTTATAGCTGCCATTAAAGTAATGGAAGATAGTCCTGAATTTAATGCTGGAAAAGGCGCTGTTTTTACTTCTGATGGATTTAATGAACTTGATGCATCTTTAATGGATGGAAAAAATTTAAAAGCAGGCGCAGTTGCTATGGCTAGGACGATTAAAAATCCTATAGAAGCAGCAAGACTTGTTATGGAAAAAACACCTCATACTTTAATAGCGGGAGAGGGTGCGGATAAATTAGCCAAAAAACATGGTTTAGAAATAGTAGGACAAAAATACTTCTTTACAGAACACAGATACAAACAACTTCAAGAAGCTAAAAAAAGCAAGGAAGTTTTATTAGATAGTGACAAAGCCAAAGCTCATCTTGGTGTAAGCACTGAGCCATATTTAGGCACAGTAGGTGCAATAGCTTTAGACAAAAATGGCAACCTAGCAGCAGGTACAAGCACAGGTGGCACTACAAATAAAATGACAGGACGCATTGGGGATTCTCCTATCATAGGAGCAGGAAACTATGCAAATAATGACTCAGTAGCAATTTCTTGCACAGGAACAGGTGATATTTACATAAGAGTAGCTGCAGCTCATGAAGTTGCATCTTTGTATAAATACAAAAAACTTTCAGTGCAAAAAGCAGCTGAAGAAACTATCAAACAAGTTGCAAAACTTGGTGGCACAGGTGGAATCATCTCTATAGACAAAAATGGAAAAGTTGGTTATGCTTGGACTAAAGATAAACTTGGAATGTATCATGGACAAGCAAAAATCGGCGAAGAACCAAAAGTATTTTGGCCGCTTGGAAATTAACGCAGTTTAACTTTTTTAACGCCTCGAAGTTTAAAAATCTTTGAGGCTCCACTTTCAAAAAACTTTTCATCTACTATTTTATCTGCATTTTGCATAGCCCAATTTAGATCAAATTTTTTTCCATGAAGATTTGCAGAAGTAGAATAAAGCCAATCAAACTCTTTTAAAAATTCCTCATGAGCACAATCTTTTACAACGCGTATTGCTTTAGAATTAGGATATAAAAAAGTAGTTTTTTTGGATTTTCTAATAGTATTTTTAAAATGATTTGGTACTCTTGTAAGTTTTTTAAGCTCACCAAATTTAGCTGTGGTAATCAAACAATCTTGGCTTAAAGGCCTTTTTTTTAAAGTATTAAGGGCTTTTAAGTCCTTGCTTAAAAACCCTGCTGTTGTATCAGTTTGAGCAAGATAAATCATGCTTTTAAGTATTCTTGTAAACTCTTTACTTCAAGACACGATTTATTTTGTATAGCTTTAATCGCTTTAGCACCTGCATACGCTGCTCTTAGGTTTGTAAAATACGGAGTTTTAAAGCGTAAAATATTTGCTCTAATTTTTTTAGTATCACCTCTAAAACTATGCTCATCGCTAGTATTAATAGCAAGTTGAATTTGAGAATTTTTTAACTTATCCTCTACATTTGGACGTCCTTCAGAAATTTTATGCACAAACTCACACTCCAAACCTGCTTCTTGTAAAATTTTATAAGTTCCACTTGTAGCAACGATTTTAAAACCTAGCTTAATGTATTCATTAGCTAAATCTACTGCATATTTTTTATCTTGCTCTCTTAATGATAAAAACACATTACCACTTTCTGGTAAGAAATTTGAAGAAGCAAGTTGGCTTTTTGCATAAGAGTTTTCAAAGTCTTTACTTACCCCCATAACCTCACCGGTTGAGCGCATTTCAGGCCCAAGCTCAAGGTCACTTCCACTAAGCTTGGCAAAAGGAAATACCACTGATTTTACGCTAATGTGTTTTGGTTTTTTAGCTCTTAAAATTCCATTTTTTTCCTCTACCACTTTAAAGGTATCATAAAATTTCAAACTTTCTCTTAAATTTCCTTGCCACATCACGCGCGTTGCAACCTTAGCTAAAGGAATTCCTGTAGCTTTACTCACAAAAGGCACGGTTCTACTAGCTCTTGGGTTTACTTCTATCATATAAAGTTTATTATCATGAATGGCAAATTGTATATTTAAAAGCCCTACTACACCTAAATTTAAAGCAATATCTTTTGTTTTTTGCTCAATCATTTCAAGCATAGCTTCATCAATATTTACAGCAGGCAAAGAGCAAGCACTATCGCCTGAGTGAATTCCTGCTTCTTCAATATGCTCCATAATGCCTGCTACATAAACTTCTTTTCCATCACTTATCGCATCTACATCAAGCTCAGTTGCATTGTCTAAGAATTGATCAATTAATACCGGAGATTTATCACTCACATCTACTGCTTCTTGCATATAAAGTCTAAGCTCGCTCTCATCATGCACCACACGCATTGCACGACCACCCAAAACATAGCTTGGTCTAACAAGCACAGGATAACCTATCTCATTTGCTTTTATAATCGCTTCTTCTACACTTATAGCTGTGCCATTTTTAGGTTGATTTATGCCTAAATCTTCGATAAATTTAGCAAATTTCTTTCTATCTTCAGCTAAATCTATCACCCTTGCACTTGTTCCTATGATCTTTGCTCCAAAAGCACTAAGGCGTTTTGCAAATTTAAGCGGAGTTTGACCACCAAAATGCACTATCACTCCATCTGGTCTTTCTCTATCAATAACCGCTCTTAAATGCTCAAAATCAATCGGCTCAAAGTATAAAATATCACTTGTATCATAATCTGTCGAAACCGTTTCTGGATTACAATTATACATTATAGTTTTTACGCCCATATCTTTTAGAGCAAAAGAAGCATGCACACAAGCATAATCAAACTCAATGCCTTGTCCTATGCGGTTTGGCCCACCACCTATAATCATTACTTTTTTATCTTTTTTATCTTTACTTTCTTTTACTTGTGTAGCTTCATTTGCATTGATACTTGAGTATAAATACGGAGTCAATGCTTCAAATTCGCCTGCGCAAGTATCTACTTCGCTATATTGAGCGATGATTTTATGTTTAATTCTTGCATAATAAATATCATTTTGGCTTAGCTCAAGATTATCTTTTTGATTAATTAAGCTAGCGATTTTTTTATCTGAAAAACCTAAGGTTTTGGCTTTTCTTAATAGTTGTTTATTGCTTAAAATATCCATATCTATTTGATTTTCAAATTCCACTATTTCTTTGATTTGATTTAAAAACCAAGGATCTATTTTGCAAAGCTCAAAAAGCTCTTGTGTGCTAAAACCTTCTCTAAAAGCTTGTGCTATATAAAGCAAGCGTTTTTCATTAGCTTGGCGAATTTTTGCCAAAAGCTCATTTTTATCACATTCTATAGTATCAAACCCGCTTAAATTTCTCTCAAGTGAGCAAAGTGCTTTTTGAATGCTTTCTTTAAAAGTTCTTCCTATAGCCATAACCTCACCCACGCTTTTCATAGCAGTGCCAAGCTCTGTGTTTGCATTTGGGAATTTTTCAAAAGTAAAACGAGGAATTTTGGTTACGATATAATCAATTACCGGTTCAAATGAAGCAGGAGTGCCTGTGATGTCGTTTTTAATCTCATCTAAACTAAATCCAACCGCTAAAAGCGTAGCTACCTTAGCTATAGGATAGCCCGTAGCTTTACTAGCTAAGGCTGAAGATCTTGAAACCCTAGGATTCATTTCAATGACTATCATTCTACCATTAGTTGGATTGATAGCAAATTGCACATTTGATCCACCTGTATCTACTCCGATTTCTCTTAAAATAGCAAAAGAGGCATTACGCATTGCTTGATATTCTTTATCAGTCAAAGTTAAAGCAGGAGCTATAGTGATAGAATCGCCCGTATGAACCCCCATAGGATCAACATTTTCAATAGAGCAAACGATAATACAATTATCATTTTTATCTCTAATGACTTCCATTTCGTATTCTTTCCAACCAAGCAAGCTTTCTTCAATTAAAATTTCATGGATAGGACTGAGTGCTAAAGCAGTATTTGCAAGCTCTGCAAACTCATCCATATTATACACCACGCCACTTCCTGCGCCACCTAAGGTAAAAGAAGCTCTAATCATCAAAGGAAAACCAATCTCATCAACAGCTTTTAAAGCCTCTTCATAATTATACGCATACATAGATTTTGGCAAATCCATGCCAATTTTTTTCATACATTCTTTAAAAACTTGTCTATCTTCGCCTTTTTTAATCGCCTCAGGATTTGCACCTAAAAACTTGACATCTGCAAGCTCACCACTTTCATAAACTTCCATAGCAACATTCAAAGCAACTTGGCCACCCATAGTAGGTAAAATCGCATCGATTTTTTCTTTTTTGATAATACTTAGAATACTTTCTTTGGTAATTGGTTCTATATAAGTTGCATCAGCAAATTCAGGATCTGTCATGATCGTAGCTGGATTAGAATTGATCAAAACTACTCTATAACCTAGCTCTTTTAAGGTTTTTGCCGCTTGAGTCCCTGAGTAATCAAACTCACAAGCTTGACCTATAACGATAGGCCCACTGCCTATTAATAATATATTTTTGATATCTGTTCTTTTTGGCATGTATTTTCCTAAGCTGAATTTTTAGCCAAATTATAACAAATATAAGTTTTTTAGAAGTTGAATTTAACAAAGAATTTAGCTCTTAAAGAGCTAAAAAAATTTATTGACGCTTACCAAAAGTTATAGCATAAGCTTCATTTCTTATATCAAATAAAGGATCTTGTGGTGGATTAACTCCTTGAGGTACATCCGAAGGAAAATATACATCAAAATTACAATCTTCATCGCTCAAGGCATTAACCTTAAAAGTCCCAACTAGACTTTCTTTGTGCTTACCACTCCATAAAGCCGTTGTTTCATTGGTAATATCATTTTTATTTGCATATACTAAATACATTTTATATTCCACCGGTTTATTAGCCTTTATGCGATTTTGAAAATCTTCTTTTAAAAAATCACTACTTGCACTTTTCATTTGTGCTTCATTTAAATATGCCACACCTTCACTTGGAACTAATTTCCATCTTGCTGGTAAATAGTTTTCTCTATCTGCTTGTTTAAAATAAAAAGTATGAATACTAAAAAATGGAGTATTTGCTACACTTTTACTAATACCAATTTTATCAGTATATGCAGCAAAATTTCTATAAGAATCAACTTCTTGTATCATTTTGCTTATTTTTTCTTGATCGACTTTACCATTTACAGGAAGTCTCATTTCAAAAAACTGACCGAATTCTTTAGGATTTTTTGCGAAATTTATTTCTGTATTTAGCATAACCATAGTCCAAGAAGCAGAATCTTTAGGATCAGTAATTCTAATAGCCATGCCTCTTGTTTTGCTTTTATCATCTTTAAAAGCCCCGCCTAAAGAATATCTTACTTGGATTGGTAAGCTTTTGTGTGTTAATAAAGGTACATCAACTTCTTTATTGATAGACAAATCTGGCTCAAAAGTTCCCATAGCACAAAAGCCCTTTGCATGATTAACTTTTGATTTTGGATTTTTAGGATCTGCATTAAGTTGATAAAAAATATCTGCTATTTTTTGTGCATCATATTCTACTTCATTTGCATAAATAGCACCACTTAAACAGCAAATAGCCAAACAACTGCTAATATATTTTTTCATTAAAGCTCCTAGTTTCAAACTTAGAAGCTATTGTAATATTTAATTATAAATAATAATTTATATCAATTAAAATAAATAATTTTTTACTATTAATTTTCTACCATATAAAAATAACTTGGTGTTTTCATTTTAACATAAGGTTTAACATAAGCATTTTGATAAGCACCCTCTTCTTCTATTTTAAAAATTTCTCCCACTGGAATTCCTGAAAAGAAAATCTCATCTAAGCCACTTGTATAAACCTTATCACCCATTTTAAGCTCAAGCCATTTAGGGATATATTTAACTAAAACATAATCATTTCTTCCATAAGCTATACCTGGTGCTTGCTCTTTACCTATGTAAACAGAAAAAATACATTCCTCATCACCTTGCAAAAGGCCCAAAGCTCTGCCATTTTTTTCTATAACTATACCTGCTGTATAGCCATTATAAATTAAACCTTTGATTTTTCCTTTATAGTCAACATCAAGCCAAACCTTATGATAATCACTAATTTGAGCATAAGAAGTTGCCTTAACTATGCTCACACTAGGATAATAAAAACTTGAGTTTTTATCGCTTAAAATGTTATTTAGCTCATTAGCAAAGTTTTTCATGTAGATATTGTTTTTCTCAAGCTCGGCATTTCTTTCTCTTAAAGTTCTAATTTCTTCAGCTTGATTAAAATGTTCGTTGAATTTATTTTTTAAAAGATCAATACTTTGAGAAAATTGATTAACAATAGCAATATTTAAATCTAAAACATTTCGTTTTATTACATCTCCATAATAAAACGAAATAAATACTAAAAAAGATAATATTAAAACGCTAAGAATTTTACTCTTCATTCGTTAGCTGGTGTAATAATGAAATTTCTTCTAAAGCTTTACCCGTACCTTTTGCAACTGCTAAAAGTGGCTCATCAGCTACATATACTGGAAGTTTTACAATTTCAGATAAATATTTATCAAGCCCACGTATTAAAGCTCCACCTCCTGTTAAAACAACACCATTTTCAACAATATCTGCCGCAAGATCAGGTGGCATCATTTCAAGAACGATTTTTAAAGCATCAGCGATTTCTTTTAAATGCTCACGCATAGCCTCTCTTACATCTTCACTTGTTAGTTCAATTCTATTTAACAATCCTGTTACTTGATCACGCCCTTTAACCACCATAGAAAGCTCTTTTGGGAGCTGAACTGCTGAGCCTATTGCGATTTTAATCTCCTCGCCCGTTCTTTCACCTATGACAAGGTTGTATTTTTCTTTTACATAATTTACTATGCTAGTATCAAGCTTATCGCCAGCTGTGCGAATTGATTTTGATATTACAAGTCCACCTAAAGAAGTAACGCCAATTTCAGTTGTGCCACCGCCAATATCTACCACCAAGCTCCCTTGAGGCTCTCTAATTGGTAAATTTGCACCAATAGCTGCTGCCATAGGTTCTTCTATCAAAAATACTTCTCTAGCACCCGCACTCAAAGCACTTTCTCTAACTGCTTTTCTTTCTACTTGGGTTAATCCATAAGGAACTGAAATGATAATTCTAGGTCTTAAAAAAGATTTTCTTCTATGAGTTTTTTCTATAAAATAACGGATCATTTTTTCAGTCATATCAAAATCAGCAATCACACCATCTTTCATAGGACGGATTGCTTCGATATTACCTGGGGTTTTTCCTACCATTTCCTTAGCTTCTTTTCCAACAGCTAAAATTTTAACCCTACCATATCTTTCACGCTCTACTGCAACAACTGAAGGTTCATCAATCACTATACCTTTATCTTTTACCAAAACTAAAGTATTTGCAGTACCTAAGTCAATCCCCATATCACTTGAAAAAAATCCAATTATTTGATCTAAAATCATTCTCAGCCTTTAACTTTTTTATTTTTTATAAATAAAGGTTTTGCACCTTCTTTGATCACTTCTTTAGTAATTACTATGCTATATCCATTATACTCTGGCAAATCAAACATCAAATCTACCATCATCTCTTCAATAATACTTCTTAAACCTCTAGCCCCTGTTTTACGCTCTAATGAAAGCTTAGCAATCTCTCTTAGTGCTTCATCTTCAAATTTTAATTCCACATTATCAATAGCAAAAAGTTTTTGATATTGTTTAATAATGGCATTTTTTGGCTCTGTCAAAATACGCACCATGCTTTCTTCATCAAGCTCTTCTAAAGAAGCAAGCACATGTAATCTTCCTATAAGCTCAGGAATAAGCCCAAAATGCACCAAATCATCAGGCTCTAGCCTTTGAAGCAAGGCTTCTTTTTCATCTTTTTTATCATCAGTAAAAAATCCCATGACATTATCGCCTAGTTTTCTTTTAATAATATCACCAATACCATCAAAAGCCCCACCACACACAAATAAAATATTAGTTGTATCTATTTGTATAAAGTCTTGATTTGGATGTTTTCTACCGCCTTTTGGTGGGATATTTACCAAAGATCCTTCAATGATTTTAAGTAAAGCTTGTTGCACGCCCTCACCACTCACATCTCTTGTAATAGAGCGATTTTCACCCATTCTTGCAATTTTATCTATCTCATCGATAAATATAATCCCTTTTTGTGCTCTTTGTACATCTCCATCAGCAGCTTGCAAAAGACGAGTAAGAATATTTTCAACATCTTCTCCTACATAACCTGCTTCAGTTAAAGAAGTCGCATCGCAAATTGCAATAGGCACATCTAAAAATCTAGCTAAAGTTTGCGCCAACAAAGTTTTTCCACTTCCTGTTGGACCTACTAATAAAATATTTGATTTTGCTAATTCTGTATCATCATCTTCTAAGTCAGATCTAAAAAGCCTTTTGTAGTGATTATACACCCCTACACTAAAGATTTTTTTAGCTCTATCTTGTCCGATGACATATTTATCTAAATATGCTTTTAATTCTTTAGGAGTTATGTCTTTAAAATTTTCTTTATCAACTTCTTTATTTTTTAGCTCTTTTTCCTCTCCAAAGAAAATATTGCAAGCGCTTTCAGCACAATACTCACATATAAAGGCATTATTATAATCATTTACTAAAATTCTTCTTTCACTTGTTTCTATTTCATTGCAAAAACTACATCTTTTAACCATGGTTCTTTTCCTTATATATAGGAATTCCTCTTTTTGTTTCTAAGATAAAATTACACATTTTTTTAACATTTTCACTAGAAGTACTTTCTAATAAATTTAAAGCATTATCTTTTAGATTTCCTTGTCTGAATAAAAATTTAAAAGCCTTGCTTAAAACATCTACTTCTTCTTTGTCAAAACGTCTTCTAATCCCTACTAAATTTAAACTTCTAATACTTGCACGATTTCCCTCAGCTAAACAAAATGGCACCACATCTTGAGAAAGCGCACTAGCACCTGCTATCATACACCCCTCGCCTACTTTTACAAATTGATGTATTGGAGTAAGCCCACCTACTACGGTATAATCTCCAAGTTCTACATGACCTGCTAAAGTAGCATTGTTTGCTAAGATGATATGATCTCCTAAAGTACAATCATGTGCAATATGAGAATAAGCCATGATAAAAGCATTATCACCTATTCTTGTAAATCCATCGCCCTTAGCTGTACCTGAATTAATAGTAACAAATTCTCTAATAACCGCATTTTTTCCTATGATAACGCCTGAGTTTATCTCATCTTTATAAGATATATCTTGTGGGATATCTCCAACTATGGCATAAGAAAACACTTTAGAATTCTCACCTATAGTTACATTGGGTAAAATTCTTGCACCTTGTTTGATGATAGTATTTGCACCTATATTGGCATTTTTACCAACATAAGCATAAGCTTCTACTACAACATCATCTGCTATAATAGCTCCATCTTCTATAACTGCACTTGGATGAATTTTGCTCATCATTTATCTACTATCATAGCTTTAAGTTCAGCTTCTGCTACTAATTGTCCATCTACAAAAGCTTTTCCTTGAAAAATCCACATATTTCCGCGATTTTTCACCACACTCATTTCATAATCAAGTCTATCGCCTGGACGCACTGGATTTCTAAATTTAGCATTATCAATACCTGTAAAATATACTACTTTAGTGCTTGGATCTACTTTATCATCCATACTTTCAAACGCTAAAACCCCTCCAGTTTGCGCCATACCTTCTAAAATTAACACACCTGGATAAATTGGATGATCTGGAAAATGCCCCATAAAAACATGATCGCTTATACTAATATTTTTATAACCTCTAACAACTTCTTTGTTTTTTAATTCTACGATTTTATCTACAAGTAAAAATGGATACCTATGTGGTAAAATTTTTTGAATTTGCATTACATCTATCATAAATTTAGCCTTAAAATATATTCAAAATTCAGATTTTACAAAAAAAATATTAATAAATTAATTAAGTTTTATAACTTCACAATCTTTTCTTTACTATCAAAATAAATTTCACTTTTTGCCATAAATTCATAAGCGCCTTTAATAATATTTTCAACAATAATCACCGGTGAAAGATCATAAGCACCAAAATGCTTTTGCCTTATTTTGATTTCTTGCTCTATTTTTAAAGGATTTTGTAAAAAATCTTCGTAATTTTTAAATCGCATTTTACATAAGCTATTAAAATAATCAAAACTCCATAAATTAATCTCATCCTTTGCACTTTTATAATACTTTAAACCCTCATCTAAAATACTAAATTTGGTATAAGAATTTTTAAAATGTGAGTAAAATAAAACATGAGTTTTTATGGCTTGTTTGTTTTGTTTTATCAAAGCTCTTAACAAACGATAATTTAAAAATTTCTCTCTTTGAATTTCAAATTTAATGCCTTTTTTTTCTAAACTTTTTACTTGGTTATAAAATTTTATTTTTTCTTCTATACTTGAAGGCAATATTTGTTTATTAATAGGACTCATCAACTCATCTATAAAGGCTTTTTGACCTTTTTGTTTAGAAAGCGCATAAATACAACCACAATAATTTTGATGATAAAGCATATCTTGCTTTGCTAGGGTAAATTGTCTTTGTGTGCCTCCATTTTTTCTAAAATCAGGTGCTAAAAACTCTATGCCAAATTTATCACATTCTTTTTGTAAAGCTAATTTTAATTGCTCTAAATCTTTTTTAGGAGATGTTAAAAGAGTTGTTGTAAGTTTTTTTTCTCCTATTTTTTGGGCAAATTCAACACTTTTATGCATTCTAAAATCAAAACAAATTTGACATCTTGCGCCTTTTTCAGGCTCATCCTCATAGCCCTTTACACTCTCAAGCCATTTTTCATACTCATATTCACCCTTATAAAGTTTAATGCCTAATTTATCACAACTACGCTTAACATCTAAAAATCTAAGCTCATGCTCACTATATGGATGGATGTTTGGATCATAAAAATACCCGATGATTTTCTCATCAGGATAGGCTTTGCTTAATTCTTGTATGAAATAATGACTATCCACGCTACAACAAATATGCACTAGCATAATTCTTTTAACACCTTAAAAGCATGATCTTTAGCTTTTACATTTTTATAAATTTTTGCGATATTTCCTTCCTCATCAATTACAAAAGTAGATCTTATAAGCCCTTCATACTCTTTTCCATAATTTTTCTTTAAACCCCAAGCACCATAGAGTTTGCAAATTTCTTTTTCACTATCACTTAACAAAGTGTGTTTTAAATCATATTTTTTTATGAAATTTTCATGTGATTTCACACTATCTGGACTAATACCTATAATCACAGCATTTTGTCCTAAAAAATCTTCATAATTTTGACTAAATTCACAAGCTTGTGTAGTACAACCTGGGGTATTATCTTTTGGATAAAAATACAAAATAATTTTTTTACCCAAAAAATCACTTAGAGAAATTTTAACTCCATCTTGATTTAAAAGTTCAAAAACCGGGGCTTTATCACCAATTTGTAATTCTTTCATTTTTTACCTTTCATTCTTAATTTTTCTACACTTTCACCACCAAAAGCAATATTATATGGCTCAATATCTTCTAGCATTATGACTATATTTTGCTTTGGCTTATTATATTTTGTATGTAAAAGCTCTGTAATATCTGCTATTAACTCTTCTTTTTGCGCTTTGCTAAATTCTGGTTTAGCAAGTTTTATATTAATAATAGGCATTGTTTTTCCTTGCTTTAAATAAAGAATTTTACTATATTCTAGCAATTATTAGTATATTTTTGATAAAATTAGTTTTATTTTCAATAAAGGCTTGGTTATGATTAGGGCAAAAAAAATTTGGATGGATGGAAAAATCATTAATTTTGATGATGCAAAAATTCATGTTTTAACACATTCATTACATTATGCAAATGCAGTTTTTGAAGGAACAAGAGCTTATAAAACACAAAATGGTTTAGCAATTTTTAGATTAAAAGAACATACTAAAAGACTTTTAGAGTCTGCAAAAATCACTTTAATCAACTCACCTTTTTCTCAAGAAGAACTTGAAAATGCGCAAGTTGAACTTTTAAGAGCAAATGATTTTCAAAATAACACTTATTTGCGCCCATTGATCTTTTTAGGTGATGGAACAATGGGAGTTTATCATGCTAAAGCTCCTGTTAGAGTGGCTATTGCTGCTTGGGAATGGGGTGCTTATTTGGGCGAAGAAGGCTTGGAAAAAGGTATTAAGGTTAAAATTTCTTCTTTTGCTAGAAATAGTGTAAAATCTAGCTTAGGTAAAGCCAAAGCAAGCGCAAATTACTTAAATTCTCAAATGGCTAAATATGAAGCTATAGAAGCAGGATATGAAGAAGCTTTAATGCTTGATGAAGAGGGTTTTGTAGCAGAAGGAACAGGCGAGTGCTTTTTTATGGTTAAAGATGGAAAATTAATCACCCCGCCAAATGATTTTTCATTAAAAAGTATCACTCAAGATACTGTTTTAAAAATTGCACATGATTTGGGCATAAGCGTAATGCGCCAAAGAATTTCAAGAGATGAAGTTTATGTGGCCGATGAAGCATTTTTCACAGGAACTGCAGCAGAAATAACTCCGATAAATAATATTGATGCAAGAATTATAGGAAATGGAAAAAGAGGTGAGCTAACAACAAAGCTTCAAAATGCGTATTTTGATATAGTTTATGGGCGCAATGAAAAATACGCTTCTATGCTAACTTATATTTAATAAAGGAACTAAATGCCAGCTGATTTGAATGATTATTTTAATAAAAAAAACAATCAAAACAACAATAAGCAAAATTTAAATTTCAAAGCTCCTGATTTTAATTTCAAGGGTTTTGGAAAATTTTCTCCATTAATTTATAGTGCGATTGCGATTATTTTAGTTTTTGCACTTTTTAAACCTTTTGCAATAGTTAATTCAGGGGAAATGGGGATCAAGTCTACCACGGGTAAATACAGTCCTACTCCGCTTGAGCCAGGACTTCATTTTTTTATGCCAGTATTGCAAAAAATCACTATAGTAGATACTAGAGTAAGACAAATTAATTATGCTTCCATTGAAGGCGTAAATGAAAATTTACAAATAGGCTCAGGAGTTGTAAATAAAAATAGTATTTCAGTACTTGATTCAAGAGGTTTGCCTGTATCTATTGATGTAACCGTTCAATATAGATTAAATCCTTTGCAAGTTCCTCAAACCATAGCTACTTGGGGGCTTAATTGGGAAAATAAAATCATTGATCCAGTTGTAAGAGATGTAGTAAGAAATGTAGTAGGTCAATATACTGCGGAAGAACTTCCAACAAATCGTAACACCATAGCAGTGCAAATTGATCAAGGCATTAGAAAAACTATAGAAAGCCAACCAAATGAGCCTGCTGAACTCCAAGCAGTACAGCTTAGAGAAATTATCTTACCTATAAAAGTAAAAGAGCAAATCGAAAGAGTGCAAATTGCCAAACAAGAAGCTGAAAGAACTAAATATGAGGTTGAAAGAGCTAACCAAGAAGCACTTAAAAAAGCAGCTTTAGCTGAGGGGGAAGCAAATGCAACCATTATTAGTGCTAAAGGTAGAGCGAGTGCAGTTAAAATTGAAGCTGATGCTCAAGCATATTCAAACAGAGAAATAGCAAAAAGTTTAAACAATCCTTTACTTGATTTAAAGCAAATCGAAACTCAAAAGCAATTTAATGAGGCTCTTAAGGTTAACAAAGATGCTAAAATTTTCTTAACACCTGGTGGAGCTGTGCCAAATATTTGGGTTGATAGTAAAGATAACAAAAGAACGAGCTCGGTAGCTAATTAAAAGATTAATTGATGAATGTTCAGTATTTTCGAGAGCAAATGGTTTTTTATACAACCCATTTGCACTTGATTGATTTTTTACTAATAGCTTTGGTTGTATTTTTTTTTATTATCACTTTATTTATTGCTTTAATTATTAGAAATAAACCTGCTTTTGCTTTTATGGTTATTTTTTTAGGAATTTTATGTTCAATTAGTATTGCATATTTGGGATATTTTTTAATTGACACCAAAGTAAGATCTAGAATAACTAATTTAGATCATGTACAATACTTTGTATATGACACCTCATTAAGTGTTGATTACAGCTTAACAAACACTTCTAAAAAAAGTTTTAAATATTGCAAATTAAATGTGGAAGTCTTTAAAAAAAGTGATGAAAATAATAGTTTTAGAGATTTATTGCACAATATAAAACCTTTAAAAAGCAAATCTACCATTATAGAAGAAACAATAAACCCTAACCAAACCATTAATTTTAAAACCAAATTTTCCGATTTTAAGGAAGGTCAAAATTTTGACATTAAAATTTATTCTAAGTGTTTTTAAATGGGATATTTTAATTTTTTTCATATTCTAATCATTTTCATTATGTTAGCTTCCACAGGCTTGACTTGGGTTTTACTTTACTTAAAAGTTCAAAATAAAAAATATATGATTATTTTTTGCGTAGTAAGTTTTATACTTGCTTTAATTTTAACCATCTCACTACTGCTAACCATAGATCAATACACTAAAAAGGCAAGTTTGAGTAATTTTTCAACCTACAGACGCTTAGCAACAGAAAGCATTATAGTCAAAGGTAGAATTACCAACGACACTAATTTTAAGCTTTCAGAGTGTTTTTTAGAGCTTAGAATAATTGATGATAATAAAAAACATGAAGTTAGTGGCGAAATTTTTAATCAACAAAATTTTGATAGTATCAAAAGAGCAAACCAACAACAAAGAGATGCGTCATATAATATAAATATTGCAAAAAACTTACCAGGGCATACCTATAAAGATTTTTCATTTGAAGTGGGGTTGCCACCTCATTTTCAAAGTTACAAGATATTCAAACAATTAAAATGCAGATGAGGGTTATTTAATAAAATAATCCCCATCGAAACTAATCAAAGAATATTTTCTTTCATCGCCTATACTTGAAACTAATTCATCAATATCTAAAAAAGTCAAGCTATCTGCGCCTGTATATTCTCTAACCTCTTCAACGCTCTTATTAGCCGAGATTAGTTCTTCAAAAGTAGGAGTATCTATACCGTAAATATCAGGAAATTTGATTTCTGGGCATGCTATAGCCAAATGGATTTTTCTTGCACCTGCCTGTTTTAAAAGTGCGATGATTTTTTTAGAAGTTGTTCCTCTTACCACACTATCATCAATCACCACTATATCTTTGCCTTCTAAAACTTTTTTCATAGGATTGAGTTTTAGTTTTACTTTCAAATTTCTCATTTCTTGAGTTGGCTCTATAAAGGTTCTGCCTACGTAATGATTTCTCACTATTGCCATTTCAAGTGGGATTTTTAAATATTGCGCAAAACCTATAGCAGCACTCACGCCACTATCTGGAACTGGCACTACAAAATCCACTTTTTCTTTAAATTTTTTAGCTAGGGCTTCACCCATTTTTTTACGCACTTCATATACGCTTTTACCTTCTATAATACTATCGGGTCTAGCAAAATAAATATATTCAAATGCGCAAATTCTTGGATCTGTCTTATCAAAAACTTGAATACTTTCAAACTCATCACTACCTTGAGTAAAAACTAGCATCTCACCTGGCTTTACATCACGAATAAATTCAGCCTCTATCAAATCAAAAGCACAAGTTTCACTCACTACAATATACCCGCCATCTTTTAATCTGCCTAAAGACAAAGGTCTAACCCCGTAAGGATCTCTTACTACAAAAAGTTGATTTTTACTAGCAAGCATAAAGCAATATGCTCCCTTGCTTTGAGTCAAGCTTTCTATAAATCTATCTTTTAAAGTTTCTTTTTTGCTTTTTGCTATTAAATGTACCACATTTTCTGTGTCCATATTTGAGTGAAAAATAGCGCCACTATCAATTAGCTCTTTTCTAACTTCTTCTTTATTAATTAAATTTCCATTATGTACTAAAGAAATATCCCCCAAAGAACAAGTAGCCGCAACAGGCTGTGCATCATGCAAAGAAGAATTTCCTGCCGTAGAATAACGATTATGTCCTATAGCTATCTCACCTTTTAATCCTGCTAAAATTTGAGTATTAAAAATTTGTCCAACCTCACCTTTAGCTTTATGAGTTTTGATATTTAAACCATCACTTACACTAATCCCGCTTGCTTCTTGTCCGCGGTGCTGCATTGCAAATAAAGCATAATAAGCCACCGTACTTGCATTTTTTGAATTAATTACTCCAACTACTGCACACATTTAAATTCCTAAACAATCATCTATATCATATAAGCCATTTTCTTGAGAAACTAGCCATTTTGCACATTTTATTGCACCTTTTGCAAAAGTAGCTCGTGATGTTGCGGTATGATTTAACTCTATAAATTCACCTTCATTGTAAAAACCAACCCTATGTGAACCCACTATATCGCCACCTCTTAAACTCATCACTGCAATTTCATCTTTGCTTCTTTGCCCAATAATCCCATCTCTACCGCTTACTCTAACTTTTTCTAAGTCTAAATTTCTAGCCTTTGCAACACTTTGTGCTAAAGTCATCGCAGTACCACTTGGAGCATCTTTTTTCTTATTATGGTGCATTTCAAGTATTTCTATATCAAAATCTCTCAAAGCCTCACTAGCTAAATAAGAAAGTTTTTTTAAAATCGCCACACCCAAAGACATATTAGTTGCATAAAGAATAGGCATAGTAATACTTGCACTTTGCATCAATTCATTTTGCTTAGCATCTAAACCTGTAGTGCCTATCACCAAAGGCTTAGGATTACTTCTTGCGTATAAAAGCAAATCCTCACAACCCTTTGGAGTAGAAAAATCAATAATCACATCACATTTATTAAAAAAATCTTCATAATTTGATCCTTGATCAAAAAATGCACTAGCCTTTGCCTGCTCATCATCTTCTAAGCAAAGTCTTATTTGAGTACCCATACGCCCGTTACTTCCATGAATTCCAATATTAATCATTTTAAAATCTGCCTTTTTAGAATTTGGAAAATTGTAGCGTTTATTTATTTAAAAGCAAATAACTCTTTTAATTAATCATCCCATTTTTGACCTAAAAAATTTCCATTTCTATCAAAAAACATTTCCATATTATTACTTAGTTTAATTTCATATCCAAACTCTTCCCAATCTACATCTACAATAAAAGCTCCAGGAAAGGAACTTTGAATTTTATCCATAATAGGTTTAGAAAGTCCGTAATAATTTTGCGCATAAGGATTATGCTGAGGCATATTTTGTTGATACAAGTTAGCATTTTGTTGTGTAATATTTGCACTAGCCATTAGCACTAAAGTTGTACTTAGAATTAGTATTTTTTTCATTTTAGATTCTCCTTAATTTTTATAGGAGAATCTTAATTAATTTTTGTGAAATTTAAGTGAAGATTAATGTAAGCTTTCAATATAAGCTAAAGCGCTAAGCGCTGCAACCGCTCCATCACCTGCTGCGCATATTACTTGTTTTGGCGCATCTTTTCTTAAATCACCTGCTGCAAATAATCCTGCAATATTAGTTTGCATTTTAAGATCTACACTCACTTGACCGCCTTCTTCCATGGCACATAAAAACTCACCATTATCTTGTTTTAAAATTTCATTTCTTACATTCAATCCAACAAAGGTAAAGATTCCAGGCACATCAAGTTCTCTTTTAGAGCCATCATTAAATGCTATTTTAATTTTATTAACACCCATATTATCACCACAAACCTCATCAACTACTGCATTTGTGATTAATTCTATTTTTTCATTATTCTTTACTTTTTCAACTGTTGAAGGTGCTGCTCTAAATTCATCTCTTCTGTGGATTAAATATACTTTTGAGCAAATATTAGCTAGATACAATGCTTCTTCTAAGGCTGTATCTCCACCACCTAAAACAGCTACTTCTTTGTTTTTATAAAAAAAGCCATCACAAGTTGCACAAGTACTTACACCTTTACCAAAAAATTCATCCTCACCCTTAAAACCAGCACGACGCGGTGTAGAACCTGTGCATACAATTACAGCTTTTGCTTGTTCATTTTTACCACCTTCTAATTTTATATTAAAACTTCCATCAGTATTTTTGCTAATTTGTTCTACACCTACCATTTCATGTTTTAAACCAAAACGCATACATTGCTCATTCCAAGGAGTCATAAAAGAAATTCCATCTAAAACTTGAGCAACGCCAGGGTAATTTTCAATTTCTGAACTTGAAGTAATTTGTCCGCCAGGCATACCTTTTTCAAACATGACAACATTTTTTAATCCACCTCTTGTAGCATACAAACCGGCACTTAAACCCGCAGGTCCACCACCTATAATAGCTAAATCCAACATAATATTTTCCTTGTAGTTTTATTTATAGGTATTATACAAATTTTTCTTTAATTATAAATAATAAAAATTATTAAATAGTAAAAAATATGAAGAAAAGCCACAAAAAGTGGCTTAAGATTATAAAAGTGAGTTTAGTTTGTCTGCTAAAGCTTGTTTTGATTGAGCGCCCACTAGCTGATCAACCACTTCGCCATCTTTAAAGAAAATGATAGTTGGGATAGATCTTACACCAAATTGTGCAGCCAAATCGCCTTGCTCATCTGTATTTACTTTACAAATTTTAGCCTTACCATCAAAATCATTTGCAAGCTCATCAATTACTGGTGCAAGCATTCTACAAGGTCCACACCATGGAGCCCAAAAATCTACTAAAGCTACACCTTCTTTTGCTTGTGCAAAATTTTCTGTAGTTAAATCAATATATTTTCCCATTTTTTCTCCTTTATTTTTTCACATTTTATTAAATTAGAATAAATATTCTCTTAATAACCGATGTTCTCTAAAAGTTTTATATCATCTTTATATACACAAAGCAAATCTATTTGATAATTCTCATCACTTTTGTGTTTCATAAAGTAATATTCTATAGTCTTAACAATTTTATTATATTTTTTATTATCTAATCTATATTCTACTTCATAATCACCTTGTGTGCTTTTAACTTCAACAAAATGTAAAATTTTATCTTTTTTAGCAATGATATCGATTTCTCCGAATTTAGAATGAAAATTTCTTTTTAAAATTTCAAAACCTTGAGTTTTTAAATACTCACACGCTAAATCCTCTCCTTTTTTACCAAAAAGATACTGCATAAGCGCCATTAATCTTCTATTCTCATCATAAAAACATCATCTTTTACAAATTCTTGTTCTCTAAGCTTTTGAATTAAAATTTGTATATTTTTTTCATAAGTTTGATGAGTGATAAAAAATAAAGTACTACAATCTTGCTTTTCTTTTTTAGGTTTTTGTAAAAATGTATCAATTGAAATTTGATGTTCACTCATTAATTGTGTAATTTTTGATAAAACCCCTATTTTGTCTAATACTTTTAATCTTAAATAATATCTTGTATAAATTTCATCTTTGTTTAAAACTTTATAAGAGGTATCATTTAAATATCCAAAAATAGCACTGTTTTTTTCTTTTCTTGCTATATCGATTAAATCTGCTATCACAGCACTTGCAGTTGCCTTGCCACCTGCTCCTGGGCCATAATATAAACTTTCACCCAAAATATCTCCATCAACACTAATAGCATTCATCACTCCATCAACTTTTGCTAACATTTTGTCTTTATTTAACATAGCAGGATGAACCCTTAGCTCTATTTTTTCATCTTTTATTTTAGCAATACCCAAATGCTTTATGGTGTATTCAAATTCTTTTGCAAAATAAATATCTTCATCACTTACCTTACTAATACCTTCAATCAAGATATCTTCAGGTTTTACTCTTAGTCCATAAGCAATATTTGCTAAAATCAAAAGTTTATGCGCAGCATCAAAACCTTCTATATCAAAAGTTGGATCAGTTTCAGCATATCCTAAATCTTGTGCTTTTTTTAATACTTCTTGAAATTTAGCATTATCCTCAGTCATTTTACTTAAAATATAATTGCTTGTACCATTTAAAATACCTTTAATAGAAACAATATTATTAGCACTCAAACCCTCTTTTAAAATTTTAATAATAGGAATTCCACCTGCCACACTTGCCTCATAACCAAAAGCTGTATCTTGTGCTAATTTTTCAAGCTCATAGCGATGATAAGCAAGCAAAGCTTTATTAGCGGTTACTACTGATTTTTTTCTTTTTAAAATCTTTGAAATTATCTCAAAAGGTAAATCAATACCGCCCATTAACTCCACAAACACATCAATATCTTCACGCTCTAAAACCTCATCAATATCATTTACTACAGGAATCAATGCATTTGGCTTTGGATTTCTTGCCAAAGCAATCACTGGAATAATTTCTTCATCACATCTTGCTTTGATTAAATCTTGATTTTTTAACAAAGTTTCTACAACAGCACTTCCTACCGTGCCATAGCCTAAAATTGCTATTTTCATTTTATTCTCTTAAATATTTTTTTATATTTCTTGCTGCTTGACGAATGCGGTTTTCATTTTCTATTAAAGCTATTCTAACATACTCATTACCCGCTTCACCAAAGCCAACTCCAGGGCTTACCGCTACATTTGCTTTCTGCAAAAGCTGTTTGGAAAATTCCATACTACCAAGATGAGCCTTACTTTGAGGAAGTTTTGCCCAAACAAACATGCTTGCATTAGGCTTTTTCAGCTCCCATCCTGCTTGAAAAAACGAATCAAGCAAGACTTCTAATCTTCTTGCGTAAGTTGCTTTAATCTCTTCAACACAAGTTTGATCTCCATCTAAAGCTATAGTAGCAGCGACTTGTATAGGAGTATACATACCATAGTCAAACCAAGATTTGATTTTTTTCAAAGCTGCAATTAAGCATTTATTGCCTACCACAAAGCCCACACGCCAACCTGCCATATTGTAAGATTTTGAGAGCGTATAAGTTTCTACTGCTACATCTTTAGCACCTTCAACTTCAAAAATCGAAGGAGTTTTATAAGACCCAAAAGTCAAATCTGCATAAGCAATATCAGAAATAATATAAAATCTTTCTTTTTTTGCCATAGCAACTAATCTCTCATAAAAACTTTTTTCCACTGTAACCGTTGTAGGGTTATGCGGAAAATTTACTACTACATATTTTGGACGCGGAATGCTTTCATGTAATGTTTTTTGTAAATTTTCAAAAAAAGTATTTTCATTTAATTCATAATTTTCATTAAAATCAAAATTCATAGTCGCTACATTACCACCTGCTATGATAAAAGCTTGGGTATGTATAGGGTAAGCAGGTGTAGGCACAATAGCTACATCTCCTGGGTTAATAACGGCTCTTGCTAAATTTACAAAGCCTTCTTTAGAGCCCATCGTTGCGACAACTTCACTTTCGGGATCTAAATCGACATCATATTTTCTTTTATACCAATTGCAAATTGCAAGTCTTAGTTTATAAATTCCACTAGAAGCGGAATAACCTGAAGTTTTTTCTTTGTTTGCACTTTCACAAAGCTTGTCTATAATATGCTGAGGAGTTTTGCCATCAGGATTTCCCATAGAAAAATCTATTATATCCTCCCCTGCTCTTCTTGCTGCCATTTTAATCGCATTAACTTCAGCAAAAACATAATTTGGAAGTCTTTCTATGGTATTAAAATGAATTTCCTCAAACATCGTCCATCCTTTTAGCGTCTTAAGTAAATTTTTAAACCCCTTTTTATATTATCAAGGCTAAACATGTCCCCTATAATAGCATATTTTGCACCCAATGGTATATTTACATTTATTTCATTTTGCTTGTGTGTATTTTCTACACCTTGAATAAAATTTAAATTTTTATCTAAAAACTGAATTTTACAAAACCAAGAATCAAGATTATGCGCACTAAGCTCCATACTTTTTGCACCCTGCAAATCAATAATATATTCTCTTAAAGGTTTGTTTAATTGAGTAATGGTATTTAGTGAAATTTGAGTATTAACTTTGGGTTTTGCTTTTGAAAAGTCCAATTCATACTCATAATTTAGCTCTGAAATTTTAGAAATGTCTTTAATAAAAACAGAACTTCCTAATAAAGCCTTATAAAAAACTCCCGGATCAAGCATGTACTGAGAATCTACAGCTAATTTATAAGTAATATAATTTTCTCTTAAAGTTAATTCAGTTGGTATAAAATACACATAGCCTAGCTCGTTTAAAGTATCGTTAATTGTTTTAAAAAATAAAACAGAATCAGCTTGAGCTTTAAAACTAAAAGTTAGAGTTTTTGGCTCATTTAATATAAAATTTGCCAAAGAATTAGTTTTTAAAATTTGAGAAATAGTGTAAATATCTACATTTCCGCGTTCATCTTTATAATCATTCCTTGCAAACAAAAGCTCTAATTTTGCATCTTTGGAATTATCATTAACAATATGTTTTGCAACTTCTAAAGCACTTAGTGCAAAAGCATTAAGGGTAAAAAAAATAGAAAATATTAAAATTCTTACCATAATTTTCCTCTATTTTCTTTTATAAACTCAGCTTTTGTAATTTGTTTGATTTTACCATCTTTAATCATTAAAAATTTAGACACGCCATTTTTAAACTCTAAAGTATTGTTATTTTCATCATTTAAACTAAAAGCAGCGTGACCTGTAGTAATTAACATATCCTTATCTAAAGATAAAACATAATCATTTTTAATAGTTAAAGAACTCTTTCTAAAAGTTTTTAAATCCACCATACCAAGCCAAAGCTCTGCACTTGGTTTTATAATGCTTTCATTGAGTAAAATGATATTTTCTTCAGGCATATTTGAGCTAGCATTATCTTCTAGTGTTTCTTCTATGGTGTTATTACTCTCATCTATTGGCTCCAAAATAGTTGTATTTGTTTCATTATTTTCCATAACATTATCAATAAAAAAATTAAGAACTGGTGTTTCATTTTCATCAACTTTTTCTTCTAAAACAACCTGCTCTTGATTTAATACATTGGTAGTATTTTCATCTAAAGTGGAACTTTGAAAAAATCTTGAAACACCCCAAGCTAAAGCTACCATCAAAAGCACTACTACTATAATCACAATATACCATACACTTGAGCTTTCTTTAGTATATGAGTTCATTCTAGGTGAAATATGCACATGATTTTTTCTCTCAATGCCATTTTCCTCTAAATACATATGATATTCTTCTAAAAAATTAGAAAAATCAAGCTCATACTCTCTTTGTAAAATTTTAATGAAACCGTTTACATTAAAGCGAGATAAAGACTTGAAATCTTTTTTGATGATATACTCAAGACAAGCTATTTCTATTTGTGTTCTTTTTTGAACTTCTAATAAATTTAAATCTTCTAATTTTTTCCAACTATCCATTTTTCATCCTATCGCAAAGTATTGCAAACGCTGCACTAACATTTAAACTATCAAAATCATTGTGCATTTTTATACCTACGCACTCATCGCATTTTTTAAGTATCTTAGGTGCTATACCAAAACCTTCACTTCCCATAATCAAAACTTTTTTATCTTTGGCCTTAATAGTATGTATATCACTACCTCCACTTGCACTAGCATAGATATAAAAACCTTTTTGTTTTAACTCATTTATCATACTTAAAATATCATCATTTAAGACTATTTTCATATCTAAAGCCGCACCACTGCTTGCACGGATAACTCCATCTATAGCCACACTTTTAGCTACCAAAATAATCCCATCAGCACCCAAAGCATAAGCACTGCGCACGATAGCTCCGATATTTCCAACATCGCTAATATTATATAAAATAACTATAAAATCTTTTTCTTTTAAACTTTCAAAAGAGCTAAATTCAAACTCATCAATTTCCATTAAAAAACCTTGATGATTTCCACCTCTTGCTAAGCTTTGTGCGGTTTTAAAATCAAGCTTTTTAATTTTTTTTGATACCCTTGTTATTTTTGAAAAATCAGCTTTTTCACATTCTTTTGCTAAATAAATTTCTTTAATTTTTTCTTTGTGCTTTTCTAAGATATAAAAAAACACTTGCTTACCATAAACTATCATTTTTAAATAATAACCAAATTCAACTTAAAAGCAGTTTTTGATAATTTTCTTTTGGAGATTTTGCATTGATTTTCGAAAGAAGTTTTGCTTTTGCTTTTAAAGGTAAATCAAGCTCATAAATATCTTGCTCACACAAGGTATTTTGATGAAACTGCTTTTCTTTGGCACTTACCACTACACACCATTCACCACGCAAATCCATTATTTTTAATTTTTCCAAAACCTCTAAAGCTTCTGCTCTAAATTTAGTTTCAAATTTCTTTGTTGCTTCTTTTATGATAAAAATTTCTCGTAAAGGATCAATTTTACTAATTTCTTCTACTAAATTAAGTATTCTAGTGGGCGCTTCATAAACTATACTAGGATAAGGATTAAGCATTAAATTTTCAATATCTTTTTGTCTTTGAGGATTTTTATTAGCCAAAAAACCCATAAAAATAAATTCTTTTTTACAAAATGCACTTGAAACTAATGCAAGCAAAGCAGCATTTGATCCTGCTAAGACTTCATAGTCAATATTGTTTTTAATAGCATATTCAATTAAAAATTGTCCCGGATCGCTAATACCTGGCATACCCGCATCACTTAAATATGCAATATCTTGTTCAAAAAAACTCTCATCTATTTTTACCAAAAAATCTTTTTCATTATGAGTATGTAAGGCTAGATATTTATCAGGTTTTATTTCTAAATTAAATTTTTCGTTAAGAAGATGGACTAAAGATTTGCAAACTCTCGTATCTTCACATAAAAAGAGTTTGCATTTTTGTAAAATTTCTAAAGAATGAAAAGAAATATCGTTTAAATTTCCTATGGGTGTAGGAATAAAATATAACATTATTGCATTGCGTATTTTTTCTTAAATTTCTCTACACGACCCGCAGCATCTACGATTTTTTCACTACCTGTAAAAAATGGATGACAACTTGAGCAAATATCAACTTTAATTTCTGGTTTATTTGACTTAGTAGTAAAAGAATTTCCACAAGCACAACTAACTTTGCATTCTACATATTCTGGATGAATTTCTTTTTTCATTGTTTATCCTTTTTCAAAACATTAAGGCGTAATTATATAGATTTTTATATAAAAAATAGCTAAATTTAAGCGTGTTTTTAAATTATGAATTTTGAAGCAACCCCTACCAAAGCTGTTTGCGCTTTGAGTATGAAATTAGCTTGTAATTTTGCTTTTTTTGTATTCACTTCTCTTTCTTTTTGAGAAAATCCACCTTCAGCGCCTACTAAAAAAACATGCTTACTAGGCTCAAAACTCATCAAATCTTCACCTTCAAAGTCTATCAAAACAATATTTTCATAAGCTTGTTGAAATTTTTTAAAATCACCAAAGCTTTCAAGCTCCATTAAAGAAGCACGACCGCATTGTTGGGATGATTCTATAAGAATCTTTTCCATTCTTTTAAAATCTAATTTAAAATTTTTTTGTGAATAGTCCATATACACAAAAGAAAGCTTTGCCACTCCAAGTTCATTTAAAAAAGGCAAGGTTTTTTCTATGATCTTTGGATCAATCACTGCTAAAGCTAAGTGCAAATATGTTTTTAATTCTTGTTTTTCTTCTTTTTTATCAAGTAAATTTAATACACAAGAGCGTCTAGAAAGCTCTATACATTCATAAGTGTAAGCAAAAAAATCTTTTAAATTTTTTAATATGATTTTATTACCTACTTTAATTCTTCTAGCTTTTAAATGTAAGAAAGCTTCATTTTCCAACTCTAAATTTAAAGCACCACTTTGTGGGTGATATAAAAATCGCATTAAAAATAAAACCTTTGAAGCAAATAAGGCACAAAAAGTAAAAATATACCCAAACACAAAATAAAAAAGCTTAAAAATCTAAATTTAGCATAACGCTTAAACAATCTTGCTTTTTTAAATAAAATAAATTGATAAATAGCCAAAGCAAAAATCAAAATCCAACAAAACCACATAGAAAGTATATAGAGATTTAGCTCAAAATGCTTTAAAGCCCAAAGCAAACTTCCTGTAAAAAGTGTAATTGCTAAAAATAAATAATAAATTGGCAAAAAAAGGCGAATTCTTTTTATAAAAATAAACTCTTGCGAAAAACTACTTTGAGTTAGATATAAATAAAACAACATTAAAAAGCCATTTGCATATAGACTATATACATGCAATGCTAAGAAAAACTCATAACTTTGATCCATCACTATCCTTGTGTGCTATTTTCATCTTTGATATCATCATCTACAGGTATAGGAAGCGTCTCATCATCTATAATAACATTAGAATCACTTTGCTCAATCTGAACTTGTTCAGTTTGAACTTCTTTTTTTGTATTTTTATTTTCTTGACTTGAGCAAGCCATAAAAAGCAACAATGGCACAATTAGTAAAACCTTTTTCATCACACCTCCTTTTGATTGACAAAAACAAAATTTGAGTCTTGAAGTTTTTTAAAAAAATCTTTATCTCTCCATTCATCAATTACAGCTTGTGAAAATTCAATATCTGTTAGATTTATCTTTGGCAAAAACTCACTATAAGCATCTTCTCTAAAACCTTGTGCATATCCTGTTCTTGTTTCATGCACAATAATACTTTTTAAACTAACACCTTGCTCTCCATTAATCATCTTAGTTTTTAAAAGCAAAGCATCGATCAAAACAAAAAATATACGTACAAAATTTTCCGCACTTACATTCACAGGCAAACTTACCCATCTTTGTGAGTGCTTTTTCATATCTTCTAAATAAACTTTATCATCATATTTAAAAAGTGTAATAGCATGATCAAAACTATCAATAATTTGTTTTATCTCATCTTTTAACAAGCCAAAATCATACACCATTCCAGCATTATCAAGGTATTTACTCTCAAGTAAAATTTCTACCTTATAAGAGTGGCCATGTATGCTTGTTTTACATCGCTTGGAGCTACAAAATCTAACAATATGAGCATTTTCAAATTCAAACATTTTTCTAATAATCATACGCCTTCTTTATCTCCCCAAATTCTAATATGCATTCTATCAGAGTAATTATATCCATTTTTTATACAAAATTCAGCAACACTTAAGGCATTTTTAGAAATTTCTTCTTCATTTGACCCCATAGGCATACAAAACACCTCATTTTCGCAAATCTGTAAAATTTCACTAATCTCCTCTAAGGCTTTATTTTCTTGTAAAAAATCCTTGTCTAAAACAAATTTATAAAAGCTATCCTTAGCATAATGTTTAAAATCCTTTAAGGCTTTTTCATTAATCCTTTTTTCTTTTTTAACCACGCTATTACTAAGCTTTACTCCTAAAGCAAAATAACATTTTTTATACAAAGGATATTTTTCAAAATCAATTTCAATACTTGCGTTTGTTTCAAAATGCACTTTAAAATCATTTTCTAAAAGCAAATTAATAAAACACAAAAAATCTTTGTTTTGATGATTTAACAAGGGCTCACCGCCCGTAATTACTACTATAACTTTGCGTGAATTGGCTAACTTTAAAACCTCATCAAAAAGCTTTGCTGAAGTATATGTTTTATAACAAGTTTTAAATTCTTTAGTAAAAACAGCCCTTATAGTATCACAGCCTAAAAGTATTTTAGAATCTTTTTCTTTTTTTACTCCAAAGCCTGTGCAGTTAAAATTACATCCAGCAAACCTTACAAATATAGCCAAATTTCCGCTATATTTTCCCTCACCTTGCAAGCTTAAAAAAGTCTCAACAACTTCCATTATCCACCTGTTTGATAAAAGGCTCTTGTAGAACTTTGATTGGCTTCATTTTCTGCCCATCTGTTTTTTTCTGATTTATTTTTTATCACGGTTTTTAAAACTTCACAAGCACCTGCTATGTCTTTATTGCGTATAGCTTTTTTAATGCTTAAAGCCTCATCATAATACAAACAAGGTATTAAAAGCCCTTCGGCTGAAAGTCTTATACGATTACAACTATCACAAAAATCATGACTATGTGGATCAATAATGCCAAACTCATATCCATCTTCAAGTTCATAAATAGTCGCGGGTGCATTTGGACTTTTTTGTCCTTGTTTAAAAGAATATTTTTGAGCAATGATGTTTAAAATTTCTGCTGATTTTAAGCCTTTTAAATCTCCATAAGCATGGTAGTTTTCCATAAATTCTATAAAACGAATTTGACTTTTGCGTGCTTTGGCAAATTCTAAAAGATCAATAAATTCATTATCGTTAATTCCTTTAAGCGCTACGGTGTTAAATTTAATATTAAAGCCTAATTCTAAAGCCTCATTAATACCATTTAACACATCTTTGAGTATGTTTTTTTGAGCTAATTTAAAAGCTATTTCTTCTTTTAAGGTATCTAAAGAGATATTAATTCTTTTTAAACCTGCTTGTCTTAAGTCTTTTGCTTGGTGTTTTAATAAAGAAGCATTAGTAGTAAGCGCTAAGTCTATATCTTGCTTATACTCACTAATCATAGCAATAAATTTATGCAAATCTTTTCTTACTAAAGGCTCACCACCTGTAATACGAATTTTTTTAACTCCTTCATCAATACAAACTTTAACAAACATAAAAAGTTCTTCAAATGATAAAAGATTTTCTTTAGCACTCCATTCAAACGGAGTTTTTGGCATACAATAAAGGCAACGAAAATTACATCTTTGCGTTACTGAGATTCTTAAATAATCTATCACTCTTCCATAGCTATCCACTAACATAAAGAACCTTTATAATAATTTATTAAATTTCAAGATAAGTTCAACCCTACCCATGCCTATACGCAAATCTTTGGCAATTTGCTCTATGGATTTTTTTTGATTAAAAAGCTCTATCACTTTTTGTTCTTCATTATCATAACTTGGACTTAATTTTGTAATACTTTGGGTTTTTTGTTCTAAATTTAACAAACGATTTTTTTGTTCACTTTGAAATTCTTCAATTACCTCTTCTACTTCTTTTAAAGCATTTAAAATAGGAATAATATTTTGATTGATTTTTTGTTCTAGCGCCTGCAAAAGTTCTTCTTTTAATTCTTCTTTAATAGCTTCAGTATCTATTTCTTCTTTTTCTTGTTCTTGCTCGTCCAAACTTTCTTTTTTTAAATAATGATATTGCTTATTTAAATCCTCTATCATCTTACCAAGCTCATTAATTTTGACAATACTTTCTTTTTCTTTAATCATCATATAAGCAAACATAGCAAAAATTAATAAAGCTACAACTAGCCACAACAATAAATCACTATCCATTTTCTTGCTCCTTTAAAATCTTAATCATCGCTCTTTGCATATTTGCCACAAAATTATCATACACAAGCTCATCTTCTGCTTTTATTTGTGTAATTTTTGCTTCATTTTCATTTAAGGCTTTAAAAAAAATACTAATTTTTTGACCATTTAACTCAAATCTTGCATAATATTGCTCATCTTGAGTCAAACACTTATCTTTAAACTGAATATGTGCAAAATTTACACCCACCACAAAGGCTTTATATTTTAAATCTGTAAATAATTTTGTTTTATTGATATCATTTTTTATCAAATACAATTCTTGTTTTATATCCATAAGCAAATCAAAAATAATTTGCTCACCTTCACTAAATTCCACTCTTGAAGCAAGTTTTTTCCATTTACTTAAATTGACATAATTATTACTTGAAAGATATTCTTGCAAAAACTCTTCATATCTTTCTTTACTCTCTTCAAACTCAAGCTCTAACGAGCTTTTAAAAAATTTTATCTCCATAAAAGATCAACCCAAATAAATATAAAAAACACTATACTTAAATAACCATTTAAAGTAAAAAATGCTTTATCAATTTTTGCAAAATTCTTTCTAACAATGCGGTGCTCAAAAAATAAAATAATCGCACTAATTATCACGCCTAAAAAAGCAATATTTCCCGTTGGAGCTACCCAAACAAATAAAAGCCAAAAAAGCACTGCTAAAACATGACAAAACGCTGAGATAAACAAGGTTGCATCGAGTCCAAATTTAGCAGGTATAGAGTGTAAGCCTGTTTTTTTATCATATTCCATATCTTGCAAAGCATAAAGTAAATCAAAACCAGCTGTCCAGAAAGTAACACCCAAACACAAAATCACGCTATAAATTTCAATACTTCCCAAAACTACAATACTACCTGCAATAGGAGCAAGTCCTAAGCAAAATCCTAATACTAAATGCGCTAAGGATGAAAATCTTTTAAAGGCTGAATAAATAGCTAAAATAAACAATACTGGCAAAGAAAGAGCAAAAGCTAATTTGTTGATAAAATAACTTGCTAAAACAAAAATAATAGCATTTAAAATAATAAAAAGTAAAATACTAGTTTTACCTATACGCCCATCAATATTAGGTCTATTTACACATCTTGGGTTGTTTTTGTCAATATCCTCATCCATTAAACGATTAATCGCCATTGCAAAATTTCTTGCACTCACTGCACAAATAACCCCCAAAAACAAAGCTTTAAAACCAAACCAAGTGCTATCATTTAAAATAACAGAAGCCACAATCATTGAAGTAAATAAAAAAGGTAGGGCAAAAATAGAATGCTTAAAAACAATCAAATCTAAAATATCTTTTAATTTTTCTTTTAATATAGGCATTTTTTCTCTTTATAATATATTTTTGTTATGATTTTACTAAAATAATTTTAAATTTAGGATATTTTTACGATGTTTTTTGAATTTGCACTCATTGGAACTACTGCAAGTGGCAAAACAGAACTTGCTAATAAACTAGCTTATGAATTTAATGCAAGTATTTTAAGCCTTGATAGTCTTTGCGTGTATAAACAAATCAACATCGCTTCAGCCAAAACAGAGCAAAAAACCCTAGATGAGCTTGATTATTTTGGCATAAATTTATTAAATGTTAATGAGCATTTTAATATTGCTTTATTTTTTGAAGAATACAAAAGAGCAAAAGCTTTTGCCCAAAAAAATAATCAAATGCTTATTATCACAGGTGGAACTAGTTTTTATTTAAAAGCTTTAATGGATGGCTTGAGTGAAAAATTCAAAGAAAGTCAAAGTACACTAAGTAATAATGAAATTTATCATTTAATGATAAAAATTGATCCACAAGCAAAAATAGAAAAAAATGATACTTATCGTTTGAAAAAATGGCTTGGAATTTATGAACAAACTAATAAAATTCCAAGTGAAGTTTTAAAAGAAACTAAACAAGAAGCTTTAATTAAAGAGCTTGATGTTTTTGAAATTTCTTGGCAAAAAGAACTTTTGGAAAAACGCATTATTAAACGCACGCAAAATATGCTTGATGAGGGTTTAATAGATGAAGCTAAAATGCTATTTGATAATTATGATCATAATTTAAAAGCACTAAATTCCATAGGTTTGAAAGAATGTAAAGAGTTTTTAGATAAAAAAATAAATCTAAAAGAGCTTGAAGAACTCATCATCATTCACACAAGACAACTTGCTAAAAGACAAAGAACTTTTAATAAAAAATTTAATAAAGAAATTTTAGATTTTCAAAGCGCTTATGAGAATTTAAAAGCTTATATTTTAAAAAAATATTAAGGCTGAGTATTTAAAATATTTAATTTATCTTTACATAAATTTTGCCAATTGCTTGTTGTGTTAATATCTATACAATTTTGTAAACTTTGTTTTTGATTTTGCACATCTTTTAAGTCTTCATATACATTACTTTGCATATAAAAAGCTCTTGCACGCTCATCATCTTTTAAAGGATTAGCAAGCAAATCTTTAAACAAAGTTAAGGCTTTTTGAGCTTGATTGCTTTGTTTTAAAGCTTTGATATAGATAAATTCTAAATCAGGACTAAAAAGATTTACTCCTTTTAAATTTTGATAGTTAATTGCCTTTGGAGCATAGGTTAAAATACTTGTTAAAAAATTATTTTTTTCACAATAACGCAAAAATTCATAATATAATTCCACCATACGATAATTCATAGGAAATTGCTCTAACTTTTGCAAAGTTCTTATCATGGCATTATAATCTTGCAATCCAAGCTCGGCAAAAAATTTAATATAATTTGCTTCGAATTTTTCACTATCACTAATAATCGTTCTTGTATTTAAAATATCGTTAATGGTTTTAATAACATTTTTATAACTTTTATCTTTTAAAGCCAAATCTGCACTCTGAAGCTTATAAAAAATCACATCATCGTTTTCATTTTCCACGATATACTTTTTAGCTTCTTCTATACGAGAAGTACGTTTAAAACACTCAAGCATACGCTTTTTGTTTTGTATTTTACCTCCTACCTTATAAGTTTTAAAATCATCATATATTTTCACAGCAGCTAAACACTCATCGTTTTTTAATTTTTGTTCTAAAACTAAAATAGCAGCTTGCTCTAAAAGATTTTTAGCTTCTTTGTTAGAATATTTTTCAATATCTTTTTGATAACTTACAACTTTTTCATAGTTTTTTTCTTGAAAATACAATTTTACATTATCAAACAATGCCTTACTAGAAATTTCTCCGGCATATTTTTGTATAATTTCTTCATATCTTTGATGTAAAAAACTTGCATTAGCATCTTTTAAATACAAAAAGTTTTTATCTTGAGCTTCTTTGATTAAACTTGCATATTCACCCAAAGGAAAATCTTCTGCATAAAGATCTAAATATTTTTGAGCCTTGGTATGCTCATTTGCATTTAACATAGCCAAAGCAAGATCTTTTAACACTCTTTCATATTCTTTATCCACTTTTGTTAAATGAGTAAAAATATATTCATAAATTTTAGAACTTAAGTCATAAATTCTATAGTTATCTAAAGTTTTTGCCAATATCAAGGCATTAGATAAATCTTGAATAAAAAAATCAGGATTAGAAGTTAAAATTCGACTTGCTAAATCTTTTGCCTCCTTAAAATTTTTTTGTTCTAAATAATTTTTTGATAAAAATAGCGCTGCTCTACTTGCCAAATCAGTGTCTACGGTAGAATAATACACATCTTGATAAATATTGTTTGCAATATTTTTCTTACCCAAATGATATAAATAATCTGCATAATCAAGTAAAGCTATTGTTGTATATTTATCCCCTTTATGTTCAGTATTTAAAATATCCACAACATATTCAACATTAGATCTTTGAGATAGACCCATATAAACTCTCATCATAATATACATTACTTCTGTATAGTCTTTATCGTTAATATAAGTTCTTACCCATCTTTTTGCATCATTAAGCATTTGCTCTAAAACTTGCTGATCTTTATCAAGTTCGTAAGTATAAAGCTTATTCTGTGCTCTTAATTTATAAAGTTCAAATTCATTCATAAATACACTACCTTGATAACGTTTAATTGCATTTATAGAATCTCTTAAAACTTGATCATACTTTTTAGCTTCATATTCTTGCTTGATGCTAAAATACGCATTAAAATCTGCACTTTGTGAAGTTTCCATAGGATCTGAATTTAAATCTAAAGCGCCAATAAAAGGCATTAAAGCATTATCAAAATAAATATCAAAGTCAAGTCCGTCACTAGGTTTATAGTGTCTCAAATCTTCTGTAAATACAAAAACAAAATGCTTAAAAGAATCTCCACTATGATTTTGAATTTCTTTGGTATTGAAAATATCTTGAGAATAATTAAACATTTTAGCTAAAGTTTTTGGATAAATTTTAATAGTCAAAAAAGTTTGATGTTTTTCAAAAGAAATTAAAAAATCATCAAATTCCTTATTTTGAAATTGCATATTACTAACACCCAAAACATTGCATTCAAAATAATTTCTTTCAAATTCAAAAACACTCTTGCAAGAAAATTCTTTGTCATCTTTTAAATGCAAAAGAGTAAAAGGACGCTTATGTTCTTCTCCTTTATTAACAATAATTTCAAAAGAAAACATACAAGTTATACTTAATAAAAATGAAACTAAAACCCTTATCATAAGCGTGATTATAGCAATATTATTCTACAAAAGCAAAAACATATAAAAAAAGACTCCCTATCAAACATATACTCAAAATAATCTTTTGTTTAATATTCAATTTCATACTTTCTACTAAATATGATTTTTTAAAAAAAACATAAATTAAAATTTTCAAATAAGCATAAAGCATAATCATTGAGCTTAAAGCTATGGCAAATACAAGTACATAATAACCTGAGTTTAAAATAGAAGCTAAAATTAAAATTTTACCCCAAAAAATTCCAAAAGGCGGAATACCTGCTATACATAAAATAAATATAGTTAGTATTATAGACAACACCGGTCTTTGATCAAACAAGCCTGAAAAACTCTCAAATGAGCTTTTTTGAAATAAACTTAATATTAGGAAAATTCCATAATTTGCAAAAGCAAACGATATCCAATATGCAAATAAAGCAAAAATTGAAAGCCAATAAGAAGTACCATCACCCTGAGAGCTCACGCTCATGCTAGAAACAATAACTGCTAATATAAAAGAAGAATGAGTAATAGAACTATATGCAAGCATTTTTTTTACATCTTTTTGGATTAAAGCTACTATACTTACAGTAAGCATAGAAAAAATTGCTAGTAATGCCACTATATATTCAAATTTTACTCCACCACCTAAAGCAGAAAAAATTCTTAAAACCACTATTATCATAGCTATTTTTGGCACTATAGATATAAATGCTATAAAATTTGTATGTACCCCATAATACACATCTTTTAACCAAAAATGAAAAGGTGCAATAGACAGTTTCACTCCAACAATAACCAAAAACATTACTCCAGCACAAAGTAAAATAGGATCTGAAATATATTCAGAATACAATAGATTATCTAAATCCAAAGACTGAGTTTTTAAATACACAAAAGCACAAGCAAAAACAAAAAATCCAGCTCCTACTGCTGCTAGAGTAAAATACTTTATACTAGAGCTAATAGCATTATGAGTTCCTCTTAATGCTATTAATGTATAAAGAGCTAAAGAAGACCCTTCTAATGCTAAGAAAATTACAATTAAATTAGTGCTTGATACCATTAATATCAAAGAAGCAACCATAAATAAAAATAAAGAAAAAAACTCTGCCTTTTGCTCATCTTTATCCATTAATAAATAAAGCATAGAAAAAACCAAAATAATTATTTGTGCAAAAATTGCATAATTATCACTTACAAATAAACCAAAAAAAGCATGAGAATTATCTAAAACAAAACCATTATAAAGCAATAAAAAGCATAAAGCGCTAAATAAAGCTATAACACTTGCTCCTATGTAAAAATTTCTAGAAAGTTTTTTAAACACACTCAACAAAAGCAAAGTAATAGCCCAAAAAAGCAATGATAACATAGGAAATAATAATACAAAATTTAATTTTTCTAAACTAAAGCCACTCATTAAAAACCTCTTATATTATCTATAATTTTTTGATTTTCTATTGCGATATTTCTTGTTTGCATAACTTCAAGAATACTATTTACATTTAAAGCAATTTGATCAAGCATAGCACTTGGAGCTATACCTAAATAAATCACTATTGCACTTAAAATACTTAAAATAAAAATTTCACTTTTTTTCAATACTAGCTTTTCTATTTTTTCTGCATTAGTAGCAAAAAACATATTCCTATAAACATTTAGCATATAAATAGCCCCTAAAATAATCACACCACCTGCAAATAATGCGAACCATAAATTTACACTTGCTACACCTTGCAATATTAAAAACTCACCTACAAAAGAAATAGTTAAAGGCAATGAAATAGATGAAAATAATAACACGGCAAAGAAAAAGCTAAATAGTGGAGCTGTTTTAGCTAAATTTTTATAAAAGTCTAAATCAAAAGTATGGTATCTTTTATAGAGTATGTAAGCAGCCAAAAACAAACCACCTGTTACTATACCATGTGCAAACATGTAAAATACAGAACCACTTACTCCATTATAAGTAAAAGTTACAATACCTAAAACCACTACACCCAAATGCGAAATAGAACTATAAGCAATTAATTCTTTTAAATCTTTAGTTTTAAAAGCAATTAAGGCTGTATATAAAATCCCAACTATGCATAAAATAGCGAGTAAAGAATAATAATGATTCAAAGTATCGGGCGCTAAAGGCAAAATAAATCTTAAAAATCCAAAAGGCGCCATTTTAAAACTTACAAGCATTACAGAAACTAGTGTTGGGCTTTTTGCATAAACTTTTGGAGCCCAAGTATGAAAAGGAAATAAAGGACTTTTAATCGCAAAAGCAACAAAAAAACCTATAAAGATTAAATTTTGCACACTTTCAGGTATAAAAAATTCACTCTTATACCAAGCAAGCAAATCAAAACTCCAATACCCAAAACTTTGATAATACAAAAATCCTACATAAATAATCGCTAAAAGCATGAGCATAGAACCACAAAATGCATAAATGAAAAATTTAATCCCTGCTTTGTAGTTATTAGAATATCTACCTATTAAATAAATAAGTGGTATAAGAGAAAACTCCCAAAATACATAAAACAATAAAGCATCTAATGAAGCAAAAAGTCCTATAATACAAAATTGTAATAAAAATATACTTACTACAACACTTTTATCTTGAATATCCAAGCATATAAAAGATAAAAAAATCATAATAGAGCAAAGCAACATTAAATAAAGCGCTATAGCATCTACACCTATATGAAAATTAACCAATAAAGAATTTAAATTAAATTCATAAGCTATACCACCATGATAATTAAACAACAAAAAAACATTTAAAATTAAAATCAAAAAGCTAACTAAAATAGCAAAAGCTTTAGAATCTTCTTTTTGTAAAGACAAAGACATAAAAGCTGCAAAAAATGGAAATAATATTAACAGACCAAGCATTCTACACCGCCAAAGCTAAACAAAATAAGCACACAAAAGCCAAAACAGAAATTCTTAACACTAATGAAAATCCTTTCTCTATACTAAGAGTTTTTGCAAACATTTTGAGAAAATAAGCAACACTATCTACCAAAGCATCCAAAACTTCTTTGTCATTTCTTCTTAAAAAGTCACAAAATAACGCATATTTACCAACAACAAATTGATGATAAAATCTTGGTATATAATATTCATTAAACAAAAGCTTATAAATACTTGTTTTAGAAAGTGATGGCTTAAACCAATTTTTCCAATAAGCCATGATAGCTAAAAGCACTCCAAGCACTGCAGCAGCACTTGCAAGTACCATAACTAAAGAATTTTGACCATCAATAAAAGCTAAATTTTTACTTACAAAATTCATAAAGCTATGCTCAAAAAAACCCGCAATAATAGCAAGCAAAGCCAAAGGACTCATCGCAAGTAAAGCTATTTTACTAGCTTCATGGGGATGTTCTTCATGTCTTTTTGGAGTAAAAAATACAAGCATTAAAAGTCTAAAGCTATAAAAAGCTGTCATAAAAGCTGCTATTAAAAGTACTAAAAAAATTCCATGATGATGACTTATAAAAGAAAATCCTAAAATTAAATCTTTAGAGAAAAATCCTGCGAAAGGATAAATTCCTGCTAAAGCTAAAGAACCTATAAGCATTAAAATAGCACTAAAACGCATACTTTTATAAAGTCCACCCATTTTACTAATGTCAAGCTTATCATTCATAGCATGCATAACATTACCCGCACCTAAGAATAATAAAGATTTAAAAAATGCATGAGTTGCAAGATGAAATAAAGCTATTGCATAAGCTCCAAGACCTGCTGCTACAAACATATACCCAAGTTGAGAAAGCGTCGAGTATGCAATAATTCTTTTTAAATCTTTAGCCACCATAGCCATAGAAGCAGCAAAAAGTGCTACAAAAGCTCCAAGTATAGCGATAAAATACCCTACTTCAGGAACTTGTAAATAAAGCTCCCCTGCGCGAATTACCAAATAAACTCCCGCAGTAACCATAGTAGCAGCATGGATTAGAGCTGAAACTGGCGTAGGTCCTGCCATAGCATCAGCAAGCCAAGTATGGAAAGGAAATTGTGCTGATTTACCCATAGCACCTACAAAAAGTAAAAGCGCTATTAAAATCAAAATCGTATCATTTTCATGCCCTAAAGATAAAAGGGTAAAAAACTCATCGTATTTTAAAGAATTAAATTCTATATAAATTAAGAAAATTCCTAAAAGCAAAGCCAAATCTGCAATTCTATTCATGATAAATGCTTCATTGGCAGCAAAAGTGTATTTTTCATTATGATACCAAAAACCTATCAAAAGCCATGAGCAAAGTCCAACACCTTCCCAACCTATAAAAAGCCCTAAGAAATTATCACTCATAATCAAAAACATCATAGAAAAAACAAAAAGCCCCAAATAGCTAAAATAGCGATTAAATCCTTCATCATGCTCCATATAAAATATACTATATAAATGCACAAAAGTCGCTACTATACTTACTACATTCATCATAATTAAAGTAATAGAGTCTATTTTAAAACCAAAACTAACATCTACTAAAGATATCCAAGTACCAAGTTCAAAATTAAAATGTACTCCATTGTTTAATAAAACAATTGAAGCAAGAGCTGAAAAAGCTATAAATAAAGAAGCCAAATAACCTAAAATAATTTTCTTAACACTAAAAGCAAAAATACCTAAAATAACAGCTGAAGCCAAAGGAGAAAAAAGTGCAATTAAAGCTAAATTTTGCATTTTATTTCTCCTTTTTCAGCTAAAGAGCTAAGCTCTAGTGTTCCTGTTTTTCTATACCATAAGACACAAAGTGCTATCCCAACAGCTACTTCACAAGCTGCAACTCCCATTACAAATAAAGCAAAAATTTGACCTTCTATGTCTTTATGAGAAGCTCCTGCTGTAACTAAAGCCAAATTAGCAGCATTTAATAAAATTTCACTTGAAATAAAAAGCATAATTAAATTTTGGCGTTTTATGATACCTATTAGACCAATGATAAACATCAAAATAGCCACAATGTAGTATTTTTCTAACATCATTGTTCGTCCTTTTTTATATTTTTTTGAGTAAGTGCTATAGCACAAATTAAAGCTATTAAAAGTAAAATTGCCATAAATTCAAAAGCAAGCATATATTTTGTAAATAGAGCAAAGCCTATTTGCTGGGTAGAATCAAGACTATAAACTTCACTAGTTTCATTTAAACCAAACTCATATCCCATAATAATACTAACTAATAAAACAGCACTAAAAATCACAGCAAAAATGAAGATTCTTTTACCTTTTAAACTTTCTTTTACTTTTATAGAAGCATCAAAAAACATCATAGCAAAACTATAAAGACCTAAAATAGCCCCACTATAAACGATAATTTGAATTACTCCAATAAATTCAGCATTAAGTAAAAAATAAAATCCACTTAAAAAAACCATAGCCACAGCCAAAGAACTAATAGCGTAAAGCATACTAGTGCTTAAAACACTAATTAAAAAAAATCCCAACACCAAAACACTTAATAAACAAAAAGCTATCGTTTCAAACATTTTCTTCCTTTGGAGCATCTTGCTGTCTTTGCAAATCTATCTCATAATAATTTGGAGTTTTCTTTACTAAATCATCAGCATCTTTTCTTAAACTACCACTTCCTTCAAACACCACTTGATTTTTAAGCTCATCAATAGGAGTTAAAAAATCTTCCTTTTGACCAAAATAAGATCTTTGCTCTGCGGCATTTTCATATTCTTTACCATGCACAATGGCAAGTTCAGGACAAACATCAGCACAAAATCCACAATAAATACAACGCCCTAAATTAATACTATAATTTTCGACCTTTTTGCGTCCATCTTCACTTAAACTCGTTTCCATTCTTATACAATTACTAATGCAAATTTTTTCACACAAGCCACAACCAATACAACATTCATTTTCACTTTCAATAAAACGCATTAAGCGATGAACTGCACGGTAGCGATTATCTAAAGCAACTTTTTCCATAGGATATTTAATCGTTGCACTATTGTTTTTTTTAAACATTTCTCTTAATACAACAAATAAACCTACAAAAAGCTCTGTATTTAAAGAACGCTTGATTACTTGTATGAATTTTTCATAAGCATTTTGAGGATTTTTACGCTCAAAATCTACTTTAAAATAACCTTTTTTCATTGTTTTTCCTATATCACAAGTACTAAAGCACTAATTAATAAATTTAAAACCGCTAAAGGAATTAAAATCAAATAACACATTCTCATTACTTGATCAGGACGCAGTTGCGGAAAAGCCCCTCTAGCCCAAAAATACCAAAAGAACACAAAAGACACTTTCAAAAGCATCATAATAGCCCCTGGTATAATCCAAAAATCATTAAATCCGCCCAAAAATAAAAGCGATATCATAATCGCTCCGGTAATCATGGCTGTGTATTCACCAATAAAAAACATACCCCATCTAAGTCCACTATATTCAGTGCCATAACCTGAAACAAGTTCAGTTTCGTTTTCACTCAAACAAAGTGGAGTTCTATTAGTTTCTATAAAAATAGCTATCACAAATAAAATAAAAGCTAAAGGTTGTTTAAAAATAAGCCAAGAAAGTATGCCATCACTTTGATAGTTATTAATATCTACTAAAGACAAAGATCCAACAAGCATTACAACACACACCAAAGAAAGTCCTGCAACGCTCTCATAAGAGATAATAGAAACAAGTCCTCTTGCCCCGCCTAGCAGCGACCATTTATTATTACTTGCTAAACCTCCTAAAAAAATCGCATAAAAACTAACCCCACCCATACCTACAACAAAAAGCAAGGCCACATTAATATCAGCGATAATAGGACGAATCACTCTACCAAATAAAGTAAATTCAGGAAAAATAGGAATAGCTGCAATTGCCACAAAAGCACAAATTGCTGCAATTAATGGAGCGATTAAAAACACCACTTTTTGAGCATAAGTTGGCACTATATCTTCTTTAGTAAAAAGTTTAATCATATCAGCAACTACTTGAAGTAATCCAAAAGGACCTACCATATCAGGTCCTAAACGACGATGAAATAATGCCAAAGCCTTTCTTTCAAGATAAGTTGCCAAGCCTGCTAAAGTAGCAAAAATAGCTATAACAAGCACGCATTTTATAATTGTTTCTATAATAAAAAAAGTAATATCACTCATATTTTAGCTCCTACTTTTTCAAGCCAAACTTTTACATATCGAGTATTATCAAATAAAGATTTATAATCAATCTTACTATCATAATCCCCTAAATACGCACCATTTTCTAAAGATTCATCACATTTTACACTTATAGCAATTTGAGTTTTTTCATTTTTCAAAATAACACTATCACCTTGGTTTAAATCAAATTTTTGCATTAAATCAGACGATAAAAATAAAGCCCCAACCTCATTAAAAGCTCTATTACTAAGCTTTGAAAACTGATGAATGCTATTTGCATGATATAAGGTTAAATTTCCTTCATTTTGCTCTTTAACTTCTTGAACGCTTAATGTTTTTTCAAACTCAAAATGGGAAAAATCGAGCTCATAACCCCTATGATTTACCCCACCATTATCATAATGATTTTCTAACTCATCAAAGTCAATTACCCTAAAGCCTTTATTTTGTGGTAAAAATTTAGTATAGTTGATCGTAAATTCTTCATCAAAACCTAAGGCATTTGCCAAATCATTTAAAAAATAACCTTTAAATTCTAAAGCCGCATTTGTAGGAACTAATCTTTTATCATAATTTACAAAGCTACCTTCTTGTTGATTTAAACTAGAACTTGCAAGATCAAAATGCCCATCATATGAAAAAGCAAAATCGCCTTTTTCGTTATAACCTAATGTTTTTCCTACTTGAAAATCTTGACTCAAATCACAAATTAAACTCACACCTAAGGTATTAGTGCAAGTTGGATTTAAAAAGACTTTAAATTCAGTATATTTTTGCACCAAAGCACAAAGTTTTGCTAGCTTTACACTTTGCTCATCATAGTAAAAATCACTTCCTATAATAAGTGTAAATTTTTGCTTTTTTGCGAGTAAAGTTTCTAAAATATCCTCATCTATGCCAAGATTTTTCGCATAATTTGATCTTTGCACCTCTATGCTTTTTTTAATTTTTTTAGGCACAAGTTTTTTAACTTCTTCTATAATAGTTGCGCCATTTTCATTTTGCTTTTCTATCTTTTCAGTAACTTCTTCATTAATAGTTTCTTCTATTTCTTTTGTATCTTGATAATATGCATTTTCTAATGTGTTTTTAAAATCCTGCGGAAGCTCTTTGGCAAATTTTTGCAAGATAAATAATAAAATACTTTCATTATCTTTAATATCATGATTAATCTGCAAGAAATTTTTAGAATATTTATCCACGCCTTTATCTTTTATAGGATGAAAATATAGCCCTGCACCTTTATTCATTACCAAAGCGTTATTAACTTTATATCCTAGCGTTGGCGCATCATAGCGTAAAAACGAACCTACGATGATTAAAAAATCACTTTGAGTGATATCGTCTGTATTTGCATTATACATTGCATTTGCATTTTGATAAAAACAAGCTAGGAAATCTTGGAATTTTTTAGCTTCATGATTTATAAGATTAAGATTAAATTTTTTACTTAAATTTTGCAAGATTAAAGCTTCTTCATTAGTAATAAAACTATTAAATAAAATATTTTTTATTTCATCATTTTTTATCATATTTACTAATTTTTCAAAAGCTTTTTCATCTTTACCTTGAACTTCATTTTGGGTATTAAAACCATATCTTGCGGCTTTATTTAGCGTAGCAAAAGCAAAATCATTGCTCACTCTATAAATTTTTTCTTTTTGATTATTAATACTAGTTTGTTTAATATCATAATACATCAACTCACAATCACTAGAATGTGGATTACTAGCTGGAATTTTCTTTAACTCCCAAGCATTAGATGTATATTGAAAAGCCGAACCCACCAAGGCTCCTGTTGGGCATACACTTGTACATTCTCCGCAAAAAGAACAATCAAGTATATCACCACTACTTGGCGCAATTAAACTCTTTTGAAATTTAGTCCAAATAGCTAATGCATCTTTACTCATACTTTCTTTAAAGCTTGCATCGGGTGCGCTTGCCCCTCTTGGAGTAGTTTTTAAAGCACTTTCTCCTATTTTATCTTTACAAACTGTAATACATCTTTCACACACTATACATAAAGCTGGATCATAATTAATCTCACCCCATTTTTTATGCTCTTTATGGGTATCTTTAATCCAATAATTTTGCACATTTACTCTTGCTTTGTGTGTAAAGTTTTGAAGCTCACACTCACCGGATTTATCACATACCCCACATTGTAAAGGGTGGTTGATACAATATGCTTGCATAATAGCATTGCGCTCATCCCATAAATTTTGCAAATCACTCTCTACTACCATACCTTCTTTAACTTTAGTATTACAAGAATAAACCTTTTTACCATCAGCTTCTACCATACACATACGACAAGCAAGTGTTGGAGAACAACCATTTAAATAACAAATTGCGGGAATGAAAATATCATTTTTTCTTGCGACATTTAAGATATACTCACCCTCATTTGCCTCACATTCTATACCATTAATGATAACTTTCATTTTATAACCTTAACTTGAGCTTTTGAAAAAGCAAAATCAGCGCTTTCATAATCAAACAAAGCCACCGTGCCTTTCAAATCATGATTGATTTTTACTATAGTTGTAAATTCTTGAGTGTTTATTTTTAAATTAATTTTATCCCCATCCTTAACCTTAGCAATCAAAGCAAAAGAAGAAGAGCAATGCAAATTTTTGTCCTCTAAAGGCGCTTGCATGATAATAGTTCCATCAAAATTATCAAGTTCTAAAAGCTCACTAAAAGAATTTTGTATTGATAAATTTTCTTCATTTTCATTAGAGCAAATTAGCAAAAGATTAAATTTATGACAAAGTTTTTCTAAAAAATACTTAATATTTTCAAAATCTTTATGTTGATATAAATTTTCATCAAAAATAATACATTTTGCTTCTTTTAAAAACTCCAAAATCTCTAAAGCCTCTTCTTCACCAAAGCAAGATTCAGCACTTAAATACCCCTCATCAAATTCGTTAAATTCAGCATCCAAACTCATCTTACAAAGCAAAGCAAGCACGAAAGGCACACTTGCAATCTCACATTTATAAAAACTTGCTTTTAAATTTTTATCTTCTAAACAGGAAATATTATAATTTTTACTTTTGCTAAGCTTAGCGCAAAGTGAAGGATTTTTCAAAGAAAGTAAATCCACAAAACACAAAGCATTTAAGCCTTCTTGATATTTTGCTAATTTCATTGTCCTACCTTTTTAAAAACTATAGTCCAATCTACTTGATTAAATTTTAAAGAATTTAAAAGTTCGCAATTTTGCTCTTTTATGAAAGCAAAGCTTTTTTCTACATTAGAAAAATCTCCTATTTCAAACAAAACCACTAAAACTTCACCCATATAAGCATTTTGAATGATTTGTTCTAAATCCTTAAATAAATCTTGACTTTTTCTTAAATCCACGCGTCTCATCGGTCTATCTCACCTAAAACTATATTAATACTTCCTAAAATCGCCACTGCATCAGCCAAATATGATCCTACAAGCATTTCTTCTAAAAATGCACAATGAAAAAAGCTTGGGGTTCTAGCTCTTAATCTATATGGCCTACCGCTACCATCTGAGTGGATAAAAAATCCAAGTTCGCCTTTTGGACTTTCAGTTGGCACATACACCTCTCCTTTTGGTGGTTTTAAGCCTTGGGTTACTAGGACAAAATGTTGCATAAGCGAATAATTTTGTGTCATGATTTGCTCTTTTGAAGCACTTACATACTCAGGATGATTGCATAAAATTTCAGGTGGAGTATCTTGATAAAGCTTAGCGCATTGAACTAAAATTTTCAAACTTTCTCTAAATTCTTGCATATAAACTTTATATCTTGCATAAGAATCGCCCATTTTAGCCACAGGCACGCCAAAATCTACCTCATCATAAAGCAAATAAGGTTCTTCTTTTCTAACATCATAAGCAATACCACTACCTCTTAGCATAACCCCACTACAACCCCAACTTAGCGCTTGTTCTTTGCTTACAACTCCTACATTTTCAGTTCTTGCACGCCAAATTCTATTATCATCAAGCAAGGCTTTATAATCTTTTATATCATTTGGAAATTTATTGCAAAATGCTAAAAGTTCATCTAAAAAACCTTCGGGCAAATCAAGCATTACCCCGCCTATTCTCATAGATGAATGTGTAAGTCTTGCCCCACAATATTTTTCTATTAGATCAAGCACATATTCACGCTCTCTAAAGCAGTATAAAAATACTGTCATCGCACCAATATCAAGTGCATGCGTAGCAAGCCATAATAAATGCGAAGCAATACGGTTTAACTCAAGTAAAATCATCCTTATTACACTTGCTCTGCGTGGAATTTCTAAACCACAAAGTTTTTCCACAGCAGCTACATAGGCATAATTATTTGCACTAGCTGTGATATAATCCATTCTATCAGTAGTTGGGATAAACTCTTGATAGATCATATTTTCAGCCATTTTTTCCATACCACGATGCATATAGCCTATACAAGGAGCAGCCTTGGTGATTTCTTCTCCATCAAGTTCTAAAATAAGGCGTAAATTCCCATGAGCACTTGGATGTTGGGGACCAAGATTTACTATCATAGTACCATCTTCACGCTCAAAGCTTATATTTTCATAATAAGGTTTTAATTTAGTAGAAATTTGCATTTTATCTTCTCTTATCTAAAATTTTTACTTGCGTTCTTTTGACTTTTTTCACAAAAGGCACGCCACCTTCTTCTTGATATTCTTGTAGATATTTATCTTCTCTTGGAGCTTCACCTTTACCAACCTCATGATAAATTCTGCTAAAGTTTAGCGTGTCTTTTTCATCTACAAAACCTGGATCTCTATTTTCCTCACCTACAACCTCGCGGTATTCTTTTCCAAAAATTTTATCTATCTCATACCATTTAGCAAATTCATCACCATGCAAAGGATAACTTTTTAAAAAAGGATGCCCATACCAATCATCAGGCATTAAAAGTCTTTTTAAATTCGGATGATTGATGATGAAAATTCCAAACATATCATACATTTCTCTCTCACACCAATTAGCACCCTTAAAAACGCTCATAACACTTTGAAGCCTTTCTTTTAAACCAACGAAAGTCTTTACTCTCACTCTTAAATTTTTCTCCATATTTAAAAGCTGATAATATACTTCAAAACCTTGTTTTTGAGCGACAAAATCAATCGCACTTGCATCAGTAAAACAACTATAACCTAAATTTTTAAGCTTATCAAGAATAGCAACATTATCATCTTTGTTTATCTCAATCACCCAAAAATCAAGCTCTATAAAAGAATTTTTTAACTCAAATTCTTGGCTTAAAATTTGATGATCACTCTCAAAAGCACTACTTTCTATGCTTAGTTTTTTAGTTGCAGGTGCATGGTAAAATCTATCTTCATAATAATTTTTTAGCTGAGCATTTTTCTTATCGCTATATTTTCTCATCATATAAGCCTTTTTGGAGCTATTTTTCTGCTTGCTTTTTCTTTACGAATTCTTTTTTGCAAAATCATCAAAGCAAATTGAAAAGTTTCAGGACGTGGAGCACAACCTGGTACATAAATATCAACAGGAATAATCCTATCTACCCCTTGAACAGTAGAATAAGTATTAAACATACCACCGGTATTTGCACAAGAACCCATAGAAATAACCCATTTAGGATCAGGCATTTGATCATAAAGCCTTCTTGTAAATTCAGCGTGTTTTTTGCTTAAAGTACCTGCTATAATCATTACTTCAGATTGTCTTGGACTTGCTCTAAAAATCGTTCCAAATCTATCAAAATCATATCTTGCACCACCTGCTGCCATCATTTCAATAGCACAACAAGCAAGCCCATAAGATAGCGCCCATAAAGAATTACTCCTACCCCATTGCACTAACTTATCAACCGTAGTTAAAACAACTGGTGCATTACTCATTTTTTGATACTCTGCCATGCGAATGCTCCTTTTTTATAAGCGTATAAAAAACCTATTGCAAGCAATAAAATAAAAACAAACACTTCCACTAAGGCAAATAAAGATAAGCCGTATTTTGAAAGCTCTGCGGTTAAATCTTTAAAAATCACCGCCCATGGAAATAAAAACACCACTTCAATATCAAGCAAAATAAAAATCAAAGCAAAAACAAAAAATTGAGAATTGATTTTGTTTGCTTGCTTAGAGGCCATAGGCCCGCATTCATAAATTCCAAGTCCGAGTTTTTTTCTATTGCAAGAGGCGAGTTTGGAGCCTATTTTAGAAGAAATATACACCAAAGTAAAAAATATAACACTTGCAATAACAAGCATTGCAAAGATGCCAAAGTATTGATGCTCTATAGTTGCGTGCGTCATAATAAACCTTTTATTCAAGCATAATTAAAATTTATTTTACTTTAACTTAGCTATATAAAAACTTATTATCAAAAAAATAAATTTTATGATATTTCAAAATGAAACAATTTTTATCTTTATTATAAAAACACTTTTTTATGGCATATATCTTGCAAGATTTTTTCTTGATGAGAAATAAATATATAAGTAATATCGTGTGTTTTTTGAAAAGCGTGCAAGTAGTTTAAAATTTTATAAGCAGTCACCACATCAAGCGCTGCTGTGATTTCATCTAAAATAAGCAATTTTGGCCTTAAAAGCAAAGCTCTAATCAAACCTAGTCTTTGGCTTTGACCACCACTTAGTTTAGAGGGTTTTAAATTTAAAATATCTTTTTCAAGTTCAAAAGCATCAAAAAGTTTAAAAAGCTCTTCAAAATCAGGCTTAAGTTTAAAATTTTCATACACATCAAGTAAAAGTCTTTTAGTACTTTTGTAAGGATTTAAAGCTAGCTTTTGATCTTGGAAAACATATTGAATTTTTTGGCGCAATTTTCTTTGAGTATTAAAATCTAAATTTAATATATTTTCATTTTCAAACAAAACTTCTCCAGTATTTGCTCGTTCAAGCATGCAAAGAATTTTAGCTAGAGTGCTTTTGCCACTACCACTTTCCCCACAAAGCAATAAATTCTCATTTTGTTTTAAAGAAAAACTCACATCTTTAAAAACAAAAATTTCTTCTTCTTTTAAATACCAGTGTTTTTTAAAATTATAAGATTTACTTAAATTTTTAACTTCTAAAAACATTTTCATTCTCAAAATAATTTAATAACTCTTTAGCAAAAACACCTTTTGGATTGCTTAAAAACTCTTTCACAGGTGTTTGATAAAGCAAAGTTTTATCTTCTATGATGGCCACCTCATCACAAAGCTCTTTAGCTAAATTTATATCATGCGTGATGAAAATGAGATTTTTAAATTGTGCTTTTAACTCTTTTAAAATGACAATGATTTTTTCTTCATTAGCCCTATCAAGAGAACTTGTAATCTCATCACACAATAAGTACTTAGCCCCGCTTAACAAAGCTAGCGCTATTTGAACGCGTCTTGCCATACCACCACTTAACTGATATATAAAAGAATGCCACAAAAGATCATGATTTTTAAGCCCTAAACACTCAAAATAATAAAAGGCTCTTTCTTTAATCTCTTTTGTGGTTAAATTAGTATGAGTTTTTAAAACTATATTAAAATAACTCCCTATATCAACAAGAGGATAAAAACTCCCATAAACATCTTGAAAAAGCAAATTTACCTTAGCTCTTAAGGCATTTAGTTCTTTTTCTTTTAAATTTAAAATATCTTTTTGATCTATCTGAAATTTTTGTGCATTAAGCTTATAGTGTTTATCAAAAAGCTTAATCATACTTTTTAAAAGCAAACTTTTTCCAGCTCCACTTTTACCCATGATAGCCAAAGCTTTGCCATCTTCTAAATTAAGATTTACATCCTTTAATAAGATTTTATCTTTAAAGCTAAGGTTAAGATTTGAAATTTCTATCATGCTTTAATCTCTTCTTGTAAATCATTGCCCAAAGCAAGCAAAGGCAAAATAAGCATAAGTATAAAGGCTACTGGAAAAACTATCATCCACCAAAACCCTAAAAACACAGCCTTACTTGCTTCATTTAGCATATTTCCTAAACTTGGAGTCCAAAGCTCTACACCCAAACCAAAAAAACTCAAAGTGGCTTCACTTGTAATAGCATGAGCGATATTTAAAACAAAAAGCACAAAAAGCAAATTCCAACAAGCAGGCAAAAGCTCGCTAAATAAAGCTTTCATCTTGCTAGAGCCTAAAATGATAGCATTTTGATAAAACTCAAGTTTTTGAAATTTATTAAGCTGGGTATCAAGCACCTTTGCCACAAAAGCAAAATGCCCCAAAGCGATGATAAAAATCATACTCCACAAAGATCCCGCCAAAAAGCTTTGAAAAAACATAATCACAAGCAAAGAAGGTAGTGCTAAAAGCATATCAAGCACCCTAGCGAAAAAAGCATAAGCAAAAAATCTTGTTAAAAACACATAAACACAGGCAAAAAGCACACTAAAAAATGCTGCCATTACTCCTACAAACAAAGAAACACGCAAGGCATATAAAATACGCGTAAAAACATCTCTACCAAGTAAATCTGTACCAAAAATATGACTTAAATTTGGGGCTATTTTAGCCTTGCTTAAATCCACTAAATTTGGATCATAAGAACTTATTAAAGGTGCAAAAAGTGCTAAAATAAAACTTAGCAAAATCATCATCACGCAAAACTTACGCATTAGCAAACCTTGGATTAATCATCTTGCAAATTATTTCTACAATCAAATTTACAAGCACCACCACTAAAATGCTAAAAATCACCACAGCTAGCACCACAGGATAATCTTTAAACAATATGCTTTTAATCACCAAATTTCCCACGCCCTCATAAGAAAACACACTTTCTACTATATAAGTTCCCATTAAAAAACTCACAAAAGAAGCACCAAAATACGCGAGTATAGAACCAAAAGCATCTTTTAACACAAAGTGCAAATAAATTCTTGTTTTGCTAAGCCCTCTTGCAAAAGCACTTTCTATAAAGCTTTGATTTAAACTATCAATCAAACTTGTCCTTATAAAACGCACAAAAACAGCTAAATGCGAAAGCACTAAAGCACATACTGGTAAAAACAAATGCCATAAACGATTAAGCACATCATCTTCAAAGCCAATATCTGCAATAGTCGAACTTGGAAAAAGCTTAAAAAATACAGCAAAAACCAAAATAAGCATTAGCGATAAAGAAAAAGCAGGCAATGCAAAAAAACTCATCGTTAAAAAAGTGATAAATTTATCCAAAAAACTATCTTTATAAAGAACACAAAAAAGTGCCAAAACCAAAGATAACACAAAAAGTATAAAAAAAGCCAAACTCCCTAGTATGATGGTATAGGGAAGTTTTTCTTTTAAAATTTCACTAACCTTTTCTCCGCTAATTAAAGAGTAGGAAAAGTCGCCTTTCATGGCATTAAAAAGCCAATTTTCATACTGCTCTAACAAGGGCTTGTCTAAATTTAAATTATGCTCAATTTCTTCTTTTATTTTAAGGCTAGTTCCTTGAGGCACACTAGCAAAAACCACGCTTCCTTTAGCATGATAAATCATCACAAAGCACAAAAAACTTGCAAAAATCATCAAGAAAAACGCCCATAAAAGGCGTTTAAAAATGAGTTTTAACACTAATTTTTGCTCCACTCATAAGCATTCCAAGTAAAACCTACTCCATGATGACCTAAAATGTGAGGTTTTATACCTTGGATATTTTTAGCAAAAACTAAAGGATAATCAATATAAGCTATAAATAAAAACGCAGGATCTTTATATAAAGCATCAATAAATTCTTTATAGTGTTTTTTTCTTTCATTTACATCAAGTGAATTTCTAGCCTTTGTCAAAGCCTCATCAACTTTAGCATTTTGATAATGACCAAAATTCCATCCACTTGAGTTTAAAGCACTATCTTGAGAGCTTGCAAAAACTCTAAAGGTATGAAAATCAGGATCATAAGGACTACCCCAACCCACTAAAAAACTATCAATTTTCGTATAATCAAAACTTCCACTTGGCTTAGCTACTGCTTTTGCTTTTATGCCAAGCTTTAAAAACTCACTTTGTAAGATATTTACTAAAGCCACTCTTAGTGGATCTTCACTCATAGCATACATTTCAAAGCTAAATTCTTTGCCATTTTTTTCTAAAATGCCATTTTTGTTTTTCACAAAGCCTGCTTTTGCTAAAAGCTCATTTGCTTTTTTTACATCATAAGCATAGCTTGCAAATTCTTTAGGATTTGCCCATGATTTTTCTAAAGGATGATTTGCTACCTTTCCAAAAGAATGCAAAAGTGAATTTATAATAGCTTGTTTATCAATAGCATAATTTAGTGCTAAACGCACATTTTGATCTTTTAAAAACTCATGATTAAGATTAAACATCAAAGCACGATAATCAGCCGAAGGTTCTATAAGCATTTTAAAGTTTTTATCATTTGCAAAATTTGAAGCTAGAGCAAAATCAACCAAAGCCACATCAATAGAACCATTTTTAAGCTCAATTGCGCTAATGCTTGGATCTTTAATGTGTTTTAGTATGAGTTTTGGTGTTTTTACCTTAGCTAAATGATAATTTTCATTTGCCTCTAAGATCATGTATTGACCTTTTTTCCATTGTTTTAGCTTATATGATCCTGTTCCTATAGGCATTTGATTAAATTTAGTGGTGTTTAAATTTTCTTTTTCAAGCAAGTGTTTTGGTAAAATCCCTACACTCAAAGCATCTAAAAATGCAGGAAAAGGCTTCGAAAGCGTGATAATCAAATGATAATCATCGATGATTTTTACTTCTTTAACTGCGTCAAAATTTACTTTTGAAGGCGAATTTAACCTCTCATCTTTTAAAGCATTTATACTAAATTCCACATCTTTAGCACTAAATTTAGCCCCATCATGCCACAATATATCATCTCTTAAAGTAAATTCATAAACAAGCCCATCTTTACTAACTTTCCAAGAACTAGCAAGATCAGGTGCTAATTTCATATTCTCATCAAAGCGTGTAAGCCCTGAAAACACAAGAGCAATTGCCACATCATGATCTTCACTAAAAAGCGGATTTACACGCTCTGGTTCATTTTCCACTGCTATAACAATCGTATCTTTTGGCGTGATAGCAAAAAGATTTAAAGCACAAAAAAGCATGATAAAAAATCTCAACATAAAAGGCCTTTCTTATAAAATAAAGTGAAATTATAACGCTTTTAATCATAAGCTTTGGTAAAAATTTCATTTTTATCATCAAATAAAAGTTGCAAATACCTCTCATATTGCTTTAGTATATCTACGATGATTTCTTGTTCATTTAAATACTCTATATTATAACCATTACGCGAATCAGCAAAGAAAGTTTGTGGCTCAAAAATAAATTCTTTAGAATAAGTTGGCATAAATTTATCATCGATTATGCTTTGGCTTGCTTGTTTTTTTGCTACTTGCACTCCATAGATAAAATCTTTTGCAAATTCTTTTTTTATAATCAAACTTATACTTGATTTTTCTTGAACAATTTGTGTTTTTAAACCGTAATTTTTTAGACTATGGCTGAGTGATTCCATAGCATTTTTAACTTTGGTGTTTAAGAAATTTTGTATGTCTTGTTCTTTACTTTGTTTTAAAATTCTAGCTAGTCTTTCTTGCCAAAATTCCCCTGAAAAATACACACTGCTTTGACTAAGTTTAGTTAAAGAGTAATTTACATCTACGATTAAACCTTTAAGCAGTGAAAAACACATCAAACAAAGCAAAAAGGCAAAAGGTAAGGCCACTATCATAGTGATACTTAAAATCGCTCCCAAACCACCTGAATACAGCAAAGAAGTAGCCAAAAGTGCAAGTACAAAACCCCAAAGGATATTTTGCCATTTGTATGGCTCATGAGCCCCACCACTACTTAAAGAATTTAACACAAATATCCCACTATCTGCTGAAGTGATGAAAAACAAAGCTAAAACCAAAAGTGCAAGCAAAGAACTAAAATAAGAAAAAGAAAAATTTTGTAAAAAATAAAAAAGCAAACTTTCAGGCGTTGAAGTAAAAGGACTTAAAATATCATTGAAATTTAAAGCACTATTACCAAAAATGCTAAACCAAAGTATATTAAAACTAGCAGGCACTACAAGCACGCCAAAGATAAATTCCCTTATCGTTCTACCACGAGAAATCTTAGCAATGAAAAAACCCACAAAAGGCGCCCAACTAAGCCACCAAGCCCAATAATAAATAGTCCAGTTATTAAACCACTCTATATGCTCTTTTTCATAATAATAAGTCTTAAAACTCAAAGAAATTAAATTTTGCAAATAATTGCCAATATTAGAGCTAAATTGTGAAAGAATTTGAATGGTGTTGGTTGAAAAAAGCACAAAAAGCATTAAACACACTGCAAAAACCAAATTTGCCTCGCTTAAAATTTTTAAGCCCTTTGTCAAACCACTAATCGATGAAAGCGTAGCTAAAGAAATGATGATGATTATAATCATGCTTTGTTCTAAAAAACTTTGTTCGTTTAAAATGCCTAAATTTAAAAAGCCAGCATTAAGCTGAGAAGCACTATAACCAAGCGTGGTACTAATACCAAAAACCGTGACAATTAAAGCTAGCATATCGACTAAATTTCCCCAAAAACCATAAATTTTGTCTTTAAGCAAAGGGTAAAAAGCACTACGCAAACTAAGAGGCATTTTATATCTAAAACCAAAATACGCCATAGCCAAAGCACACACCCCATAAATAGCCCATGGGTGAATTCCCCAGTGAAAGATAGTATGTAGCATAGCTTCCTCATCGCTTGTTTGCAAGGCTTTTTTATGTATGAGAGGTTCAGCCACACCAAAATACATAAGCCCCACACCCATACCCGTAGCAAAAAGCATAGCAAGCCATGAAGTGAATTTAAAATGAGGTTTTTCATCATCATCGCCGAGCTTGATATCGCCAAATTTTGAAAGTGCAAGTGCGAGCATAAAACACACAAAAAAACTCACGCTTAGTATATAAAACCATGAAAAATTTGCAAAAATCCCACTTTTGATATGATTGATAAAATCATTTGTAAGCTTAGGTAAGAAAATACAACTAAGACTTAAGATGATTATAATGCTAATGCTTGGGATAAAAACTGATTTTTTAAAACTTGTCTTTAGCATGGTACTCCTTTTTTGGATAATTTTCATTATACCATAAGCTAAAAACGAGCAAAATTTGAAAAGCAAAAAAACAAAAAAAGGCTTTAATAAGCCTTTTAATTTAGCTTGGCACTATGGAGTTTTTAATAAAAACAATACAAATAAAAACAAAAATCAATAAGCATAATTAAAAATATAATTAAATTGAAAATATAAATGTAATTATTACTTTTACAACTATCTATTGAAGAAATTTTTAAAAGAAAAACAAACAAAGAATAAAGAATATTTCCTACAAAAAAAAGCTATAAAAGCCATAGTAAAAATTAATCTAAAAATACTCACTTTATCTATATTTGATAACACAGAAGTTGAAAAAACCAAACCACTAACAAAAGTCAAAATAATAGAAGCAAAAATACCTAAAATAGTAATATATTGAGTTTGTTGCTTACTAAGGTTATCTTTTATATTATTGTAATTTCTATAAAGTTCATTGTATTCATGTTTTATCTTTTTTATTTTACCATCAGAATCTTGTAATCTGACACACTCTAAATTAATATGATCATAAAAATCTTTAATTTTTTCTTTAATACACTCTTCGCAATTTTTATTATCTAATTTTTCTTCAAGCATTCTAACATTTTGAGCTAATGTCATCAAATCTTGTTCTCTATCGCTTTTTGCGATATTTAATATTATCGTCGTAAGTTCTGAATACTTATGCTTATATTCTGTTTTATAAATTGCGATTAACTTATCTATAATATCATCAAAACTACTTTCTAAGCTTTGCTCATTATATATTTTTTCTATAATTACTTTTAGTTCCTTATGTTCTTCTCTAAAATTCATTTTTAGCTTCTTGTTTTATTAGTTTCTTATCGATAATTTCCTTTTTATTTTCTTTAAAACTCTGCTCCCATGCTCCACCTTTCTTATGACTTTTTTCAACAAGAATCCAATAAGATTGTTTATTGCATTTTTTAATCGAATTATTAATTATTTCCAATTCATCATTATCAAGATTTAATTGAATTTCATCATTAGGTTTATCTATAGAATTAGCCCCATAATTTCTATATTCACAATAAACATCTCTAGCAACAGGACCATACTTCCAAGCTTCAAAATCATCATTAATAAGATGTTTATCAAATTTTTTAATATAATCAAGTTCCGTAAAATATAAAGTTTTTTGTAGTTCTAAATTACTCAAATCTTTATCTGATTTATAAAGAATATATTTTGCTAAATCTAAAGCATTAACTATTGTTACTCCTTTAGTTTGTTTTATTAATCATATCGACATATAAAATCCTAATCAATTGTTTAAAGTATATCATATATAAATTTAAACACCTATTATTATTTTATTTCATCTTGAATTATTGTTTTTCCATTTTTATATTTTTCAACTTGGCACTATGGAATTTTTACGTGCTGTTTTTTGGAGCGAGAATATCACTAAAGCTACAAGTATAAAATACACCACTGATAAACTAAGCAGTAAAGGATAAGTGGCGTTGGTGCCTTTTTCCAAAAAGCTTCCAAACACAGGAAGCATTAAACTAGGTTTTACAAGTAGTGCAAAAATGCAAACTATATAAGAAATACCAATGATGATTTTTCTTATAATTTCTTGCTTATCATCAAGTAAAATAAATTTCAAAGCAAAAAATAAAAAAAGACTTATAATAGCAATATGTGTATACAAAGCTACCAAATCTAAAAAATTAAAAATCACATAAAAAAAGCTACCAAAAATATATAAATTAGTAAAAATATTGAAAGAAAATATCGGTAAAACTATAAATAATAAAATCAATACATAAGCAAAATTGCTTTTTATAAATTCATCTAGCTTGCCACTTTCTTTGTTTATATTTAAACCAAAAATATTATAAGTCGTTTTATTGTGTTCTTTAAAGATATAGCTTTCGTTAGTATCTACTTGAACGATGTGATATTTTGCATGATTTTCTATGCTAGGTTGTTTAAATTTATCAAGCGCAAAAGAAAAAACGCTAAAAAGCATGATGATGATAAGTAAATTATGAAATACCTTTAGCAAGTCTGTATGATGATCACAAAGTTTACGATAAAAGAAAAGTTGAAATTGTTCGATTTTTTCTTTTAAGCTTTTATTTTCTTTATGTTTTAATTCTGATTCTCTAACATAAAGCTCTTGTATTCTTAATTCTGAAGCATCAATTAGATTATGATGGGCTATGCGGTTGCTTTTTAATTTTCTAAACAAATCCCTTAAATTTAGCAAGGCTTGAAATTTATCATTTTCATTTTGTATACTATTTATCTTATTCTCTATATCTTTATCGCTATATTTGATATATTGATGTTCTATGTTAAATTGATTAGAAAAAGTGCAATTTATAAATTGCGGTTTGGCATTAAGCTTTATATTGCTAAAAGTTACAACACCACCAAATAAAACATTATCAAATCCTAATCTTTCAAATTCTATCCCTTCAAAACTTAACACATCTTTAAATACCGAGTTTTGAAATAGACAGGAAGTAGCGTTTGTAAGAGTTTTATAAACAAACTTTGTTTTATTAAATTCTACATTATAAAATATAAAATTATTTAGATTTATATTTAAAAAGAGTGCTTCATCTTTAAATAATGAAGATAAAAAGCTAATTCTTGCTTTAAATACAAGACTATCAAAAATTGCCTTTCCTTTAAAGATAGTTTCTCTAAATTCATTTTCTATTGTTTCATTGCTATCTTGTTTTGCTAGAAATTGAGTTCCTATAAACCTTACTTCATCTTCAAACTGTGAAATTCCAAAATTAACCTTTGCTTGAAATGTAGCATTATCAAAGATTGCATTTCCTGCAAAAATGACCCCTAAAAATTGATTTTCAATTATTTCACTATTGATCTGATTTGCTAAGAATCGAGTTTCTATAAAACTTACTTTATCTTTAAACTGTGAAAGTGCAAAACTAACCTTTGCTTGAAATGTAGCATTAGAAAAAGATACTCTTCCTTCAAAAATGACTTCTTTAAAATTATTTTCTATTATTTTATCATCATTTTGCTTTGCTAAAAATTGAGCTTCTATAAATCTCACTTCATCTTTAAATATAGATGTTAAAAAATCAATCTTGCATTTAAATTTTGTTTTAGAAAAATCTACTACAACATCAAATATACATTGCTGAAATATAACTTCATTTTCAAAATATAATTCTCTAGCGATAATCTGATTTTTAAAATTACAATTTCTAAACTCTATTTTTATAGTATTTGTGTTAGAAAAGTAAAGATATTTTATTTCACTTCTAAGTATAAAAATTTCTTTTATATCTTTTTCTTGCAATTTTTTAAAATTTATCTCTTCTATTTCAGCATCAAATATGATTATTTTATTATCTTTTACATCTTGCTTACCATTTTTTACAAAAATACCAAATTCATTAAAATCTTCCATTATTTGCCTTCAATGATTTTTATTTCTTCTTCGTTTAGGTTGTAAAGTTTATAAACGATAGAATTTATTTTGTCTTCTTGGGTTTTGGTGTCTGCTTTTTTGTCTTGTTCTTTTAAAACTAAAATCTCATCGACTAAGCTTATAAGCTCGTTTGCTAGTTTTTCATTTTTAGAATTTATTTTTGGTATAGGAAATTTTTCTACATATTGATTTGATAATAAAAAACCTTTATCTGAATACAAATGCCCGATATTTTTAAAATAATAAAATATCAAACTAGAATTTAAAAATCCCAAAAGATATTTAAGTTCATTTTTAGAATTTCCTACCATAAAAGCCATAGAATCCAATAAAACACGCTCGTTTTCTAAAATAAAACTCGGTTCTTGGGTTACTCTTTGCCAGCCTATCTTTTCTTTTTCAAATTCTTGATAATAATTTGCTCCCCATCTTTGCAAACAATACCACTCATAACGAATTCCTGTTTCAGCTTTATTTCTATTAGATAATTTTTCTTTATGTGATAATAAGTGATTATATAAGCTCGAATATTGTTCTTTTAAATCTTGTTCATTTTCTAGCATTGTTTTTGGTTTTTCAACATTTGGAAAATGCCAAGGTATAAATATCACCCAAAGCCCTGCCCATTCATAACTATATCTTTTTATATCTCTACCGCGTAGCATTTTGCGTATGAGTTTGGCGGTGCGTTCTTTTTCGACTTCATCTTTGCATTTAGTTAAAATTTCATCTCTTTTTTCAGTAGTAATGATAAAGGCTTCATTAAGCCCTGTTAAAATTCCACGATATATATTAAGCCCATGCCAGTCTTTAAGCGGAGTGCCGTGCTTTTCTATCTTTGCTTTTAGTGCATTTGTGCTTTCATCGTTAAAAGTAAAGCATTCTTTGCTTAAAGAATTTTGTGCGATTTTGTTAAAATTTAAAATGCTTTCTATGCTAAAGTCGTTTTCTTTTAAAAGCTCGGTGTTTGGGGTTAGGTATTTGAAGCTACTATCTTTAGCTTTTGCTTTTTCAAAGCTTAGTATGGAAGTATCTACCGTAGCACTTTCAAAGACTTTTATACCATTTAGATCGATGTATTCTAAAAGTGTGGTATTTTTGAGTAAAAACTCTCTTAAAGCTTCTCCATAACCTGCTCTTGTGTATTTGTTTGAAGTGATGAAAGACAAAACACCATTTTGCTTTAGCACATTAAACCCAAGCTCATAAAAGTAAGTATAAATGTCGCTTGTGCCTTTATATACTTTATAGTTTTTAGCTAAATTTGGCTTTAACTCTTTGATGTCTTCTTGTCTGATGTAAGGTGGGTTACCGATGATGAGATCAAACCCTTTAAAATTCCCGCCCTCATCAAGCACTTCGCTAAATTCAAAACGCCATTCAAAAGGATTTGCACTTTCTAAGTCAAATATACTCTCATAAAGCTTTTTAAGCTTTTTAAATTCTTTCTTGGCAGCACTTTCATCAAAGTCAAATTCAAACATATTTTTAGAGAAAAATGCTCTAAAATTCTCATCTTTTTCATCTTGTGCTAAAAAATCGCCGTATTTTTTAGAGTATTCATTAGCGCCGTTGGTAAGCTGCTTGATCTCTTTGGCAAATTTGTCTTTTAAGCAGAAATTTTTAAAAGACTCTTTGAGGTTTTTGATCTCTTTTGCGATGAGAGTTTTATCAGTGTAAAAGCCTTCTTTGTAGTCTTTGACTATGCGTTTGTATTTATCCATGCGTTCTTTGATGTTGGGGTAGTGAAAAAGGCTTTTGTGAATTTCAAAGTAGCTTATTAAAGAATTCCCGCATTTTATGTTGATGTCGATATTTGGTAGGGTTTTAAGATCATGATAGTTTGCATCATCAAAGCTTTCATAAAAGCTGTGTTTTAAAAGCTCTATCCAAAGCCTTAGTTTAGTGATCTCGCATGAGTTTGGGTTGATATCCACTCCAAAAAGGTTGTTTTCTATGATGAGTTTTTTGCGCTCGAAAAGTTCTTTTTGACAAAGGTGGGTTTTGTCTTTGTCAAAATCAGGGCGTTTATATTCTAAAAACTGACCTTTGTGATTTTGCACTAAAATTTCATCATTTTGCACGCTTAGGTAAAAGTCCTCTTCAAACAAGCCAAGCTCATAATGTACCATAAGCATGGCATTTAAAGCTGAAACTAAAAAATGCCCACTTCCCACCGCAGGATCGCAAATGCGTATGGAATTTAGCAAAGCTAGTTTTTGCTCTTGAGGAATTTTTTCTTGGCGTAGCTGGGTTCTTAGCTCGCTTAGCTTGGTGGCATTTAGCTTAAAAGTATGGTTAAACTTATCTAGCACGACTTTTTCTATGCTTGTTTTACACATGTATGAAGTGATAAAACTTGGGGTATAAAAACTACCTTCTTTGTAGCCATTTAGTTTTTCAAAGACATTTCCCAAAACGCTTGAGTTGATGAGTTCTTTTTGTTTGATGAGTTCTTCGCTTTGCTCATCTGCTCCAAAATCAAAGCTGTCTAAAAACTCAAACAAATACTCAAGCAAACCTACTTTGCCTTTTTTGCTTTTGCCTTTGTCATCTTTTAACTGCGTGTGCGGGTGGTACTCTAGTAAAGCGTCATTTTCCAAAGCAGCGATTTCTAGTGTGGTTTTTTCGATGGCTTGTTTTTCAAAAAGCGATGAATTTAAATAAGGCAAATAGCTAAATTTACTCTGCGTCCTTGTGTGTTTTTCTTTAGCTAAGATATCAAAGAAAAGATGTGAAAGGGTAGTAAAATTTGGAATTTTTTCATAGTTTAGAAATTTAAGGGTTTTATCATCATTAAATCTAACTAAATTAGACTCGATAAGCTTTAAAAATAAAATGCGGTTTAGCCAAAGTATGATGAATTTTAACACCTCTTCAAAGTTATGCTTTGGAAGCTTGCTCGCTATGAGATGATAAAGTGTGCCTTGGGCTTGTTTGCTTTGCTCACTTTGTGTGATGATGAATTTAGAAAGCTGTTTGCTCTCGCTTAAACCTAGGATGTACAAAAGCTCTTTATAGAATGCGTTGTTTAGTGAGTTTGCGTCATTTGGGCTAAATTCATTTAGCAAAAAGTCTCTATGAAAGGTTTTAAAAATGCTTGCTAGATTTTTGAAATTTGACTTTTGCTTGTCTTTTAAAAAGGCTAAATCGATGAAAAAGCCTTTTAAGCTTTCTTTGGAATTTTCTATAAGCTTGCTTGCTTCTTTGTAAAATTCATCAGTGTTGCCTTTAAAAAGTGAATTTGGGCTTTGAAATTCTTCAAAAAGCTTTTTAAAGCTTGTGTTTTTATAAAAAAGCTCTTCAAATTCACTAGCTTTGAAAATGTAGAATTTATAAAAGTCTGTGATGATGATAAATTTCAAACTAAAGCTATGCTCTCTGTTTCTAAAATAATACAAAATGGCTTCATGCAAGGCTTTGGAATTTGGCTTTGCGTGGATGATGAATTCTTTTGAGTTGGGCTTTTTAGCTTCGATGAGAACTTCTAAGTCTTTGCTAAGCTCATCTTTAGCAATGGCTAAATCAATCTCGCTTTTGCCTTTTTGCTTGGTTTTGATGTGGGTTTTGAAATTTAGAGTGGTTAAAAATGGACTAAGTGTGTTAGCTACAAGATAATCTTCATTTTCACTTTGTGAGCTTTCAAGCCTTTCTAGATACTGCATTAAAGCCTTGCTAAAAGTGTCAAATTCATTTTGTGTAATTTGCTTTTTGCGGTAGTAGGGGTTGAAAAAATCTTTTTCATTTAGCAAAGTAAAGTGCATTTTTAACCTTTATAAAGAATATTTTATATTTTACTAAAATTTACTTTAAAGGATTGAAAAGGCTTTATGAAAATATAAAAAACAAATAAATTAAAAATCAATAAAAAATTATTATATAATATTTATTATTGCATTTTTTATATTTTTATACTAAGAAAATTTTAATACTAAAGTTATACAATAAGTTTATATTAAAAATATCAAGGAGGCAAAATGGGAAAAATTTTAGTTTTCTGTTTAGCGCTTGTTTCTTTTGTTTGCGCTAAAAATGAATTTTTTACAAGTGAAGTAAGCTCACTTTACTTAAGCAAAAATGACACAAAAGCTGTTGGTAGATTGCTACCCACAAATCCTTTTGAAGTATTAAAAACTGATGGAAATAAAGTTTTGGTCAAGATCACAGGCTATGTTAATCCTGCTTCGCCTTCTGTGCTTTATTACAACGATAGTCAAAGAATCATCGTTGCTGCATTTTCTAAAAATACAAAACTTGATTTTAAAACTTACACTAAAAGTAAAAATGGCAAATGGGATAAAGCTACCATAGAAGTTTGGACTGATAAGAAAGATTTTACAAAAAGCAATAAAGAAATGTTTATAAAAGCAAAAGAACTTTATATGAATAACTGCGGAATTTGCCATAGTGTTCATAAAGAAAGCGAATTTAGTGCTAATGGCTGGCCTGCTACTTTTAGATCAATGGTAAATAGAACAGGAATTGATAAAAAAGATCATTGGTTAGTGATACAGTATTTACAAAAAAATGCAAAAGATTTTAAGGAGGTAAAATAAAATGGGACTTGATAGAAGAAAATTTTTAAAAATCGGAGCAGGGTTAAGCGTGTTGCCTTTAGCTCCTAGTTTAGCCATGAGTAAAAATATAGAAGTTTCTCAAATAAATTCTGGTTTAGTAAAAAATGGAAGTGTGATAACAGCAGCACATTGGGGAATTTTAAAACTTACCATTAAAGATGGTGTGGTGATTAAAAGCGAGCCATGGGAAAAAGTAACACAAATTGACAATCCTTTACAACACTATACAGCAGATATGATCTACAAATCACGCGTGAAATATCCTTATGTTAGAAAAAGCTATCTTGAAAATCCCGACAATCCAAAACCTGAACTTAGAGGAAAAGATGAATTTGTGCGTGTAAGTTATGATGAGGCTATAAAACTTATAGCAAAAGAACTTAAAAAAACAAGAGAGCAAAAAGGAACTCAAGCTATATTTGGTGGAAGCTACGGATGGAAATCTAGTGGAAATATGCAAAATTGTAGAATATTGCTCCATAGATTTTTAAATGTCACAGGTGGTTTTGTAGGGACTACCGGAGATTACTCAACAGGAGCTTCTCAAATAATAATGCCTTATGTTGTAGGCTCTATTGAAGTGTATGAACAGCAAACTTCATGGGAAAACATTTTAGAACATTCTAAAATAGTAGTTATTTGGGGTGCTAATCCTATCGCTACTTTAAGAATAGCTTGGACTTCAAACGACCAAAGGGGTTTGCAGTATTTTGAAAAATTAAAAAATAGTAAAATCAAGGTTATTTGTATAGATCCTATAAAAACCGAAACTGCTAAATTTTTAAATGCACAATGGATCTCTCCAAAACCAAATACAGATGTTGCTATGATGATAGGCATGGCTAGTCATTTGATCGAAAAAAATAAAGTCAATTATGAATTTTTAGAAAATTATACAAGTGGATTTGATAAGTTCAAAGCTTATTTAGATGGCAAGAATGATGGCATTAAAAAAGATACAAAATGGGCAAGTAAAATTTGTGGAATTGATGAAAAAATCATCAAAATACTAGCTGAAAGTTTTTATGATAACCCTACTATGATCATGAGTGGTTGGGGCATGCAAAGAGCTCATCATGGCGAGCAACCTCATTGGATGTTAATAACCCTAGCTTCAATGCTTGGTCAAATTGGCACTAAAGGTGGTGGATTTGGCTTAAGTTATCACTATAGTAATGGCGGTGTTCCATCATGCAAAGGTGGTGTTATAGGAGGTATTACAGCAGGAGCTGTGGGAATTTGGGAAAATGGTAAATTTAAAGGTATGCCAAAAAATGGAGAATCTCAAGGTGGTGCTGAATGGCTACAAAATACTGCTAGTTATTCTTTTCCTGTAGCTAGAATAGCTGATGCTTTATTAAATCCTGGGAAAGTTATAGACAATAATGGTTCTAAAATAACCTATCCTGATATTGACTTTATTTATTGGGCAGGTGGAAATCCATTAGTTCATCATCAAAATACAAACACTAACATCAAAGCATGGCAAAAACCAAGAACTATAGTTGTAAATGAAATTTATTGGACTCCAACTGCGAAAATGGCAGATATTGTAATGCCTACCACAAGTTCTTATGAACGAGATGATATTACCATGAGTGGAGATTATTCTAATATGAATATAGCTCCAATGAAGCAAGCAGTATTACCAATAGGCGAGAGCAAAGATGACTATGAAATTTTTGCTGATATTTGTAAAGTGTATGGAGATGATGTATTTAATGCTTATACCGAAAATGGTAAAAAAGCAAAAGATTTTATTAAAGAATACTACAATAGCGCTTTAAAACAAACTCAAGCTTATGGGGATGTATTTGAGCCAAAAATGCCAAGTTTTGAAGAATTTTGGGCCAAAAATGAGCCTATAACTTTTTCTCCAACCATAGAAAGCATGGAATGGGTGAGATTTTCTGAATTTATTGAAGATCCTATCTTAAATGCTCTAGGCACCGAATCAGGCTTGATAGAAATTTACTCAAAAACTATCGAAAAGTATAACTATAAAGACTGCAAAGCACATCCAATGTGGATGGAGCCGATAGAATGGCTAGGAAATGCTACTAAGGAAACACCTTTTCATCTACTAACTAATCATCCAACAGATAGGCTTCACTCTCAAATGTGCCATACCTCATTGCGTGAAAAATATGCAGTAAATGATAGAGAACCTATCTTAATCAATCCTATTGATGCTAAAAAACTTGGAATCAAAAATGGTGATATTGTAAGAGTTTTCAATAAAAGAGGTCAAGTTCTCGCAGGTGCTGTGGTAACTAAAGACATTATGCCAAATGTTGTAAGATTATGCGAAGGTGGCTGGTATGATCCAAATGATGAAGGAATGTGCAAATACGGAAATGTAAATGTCTTAACTATTGATATGCCAACTTCTGAATTAGCAAACGGAAACATTTCTCATACAGGCTTAGTAAATATAGAAAAATATAAGGGATTACCACCTAAAATAACAGCATTTACAGCTCCAAAAGGCGCTGTATAAACATTCTCTTTCTTAGAAGATAATTTCTTCTAAGAAACCAATTATCTACCAATACAATGACTTATTATAAACTTTATTATAAACAATATCACACATAACACTTTACAATACCATTTCAATATAAAACTAAAAAGTAAAAACTAAAAAACAAAAATTTATTAAACTCACTATAAGCATTTTAAAATTAAAAACAACCAAGCTAATAAATTACTAAAAATAAAGAATAATAAAACCAAGTCAAATACCCAAACAACATAAAACTAAATAAATTTCTAAAAAGCATAAAAAATAAAAAAACTATAAATTAATTAAAAAACGCAATATAAGAAATATAATCTAAAAATTAAAACATATTTAGCAAACCACTAAAGAACAAAAAAATAATTTTAGCAAATTGATAAAAAAGTCAACAAACAATTAAAAATAAACTACCAATAAATTATTAGAATACTTCAACATAAATTAAAAACCAAATTTAAAAACTATACTAAAAATAAAAAAAACCTAATTTACTAGATAATAAAAAAATAAATAATTAAAAACTAGAAATTAAAAAATCACCCACAGCTAACAACCATAAAAAACCTAAAACTAAATCAAACATTAAAAATAAGAATTAAAATATCTACGGTTAACAACCAAGTTGACTAAACCACTAAATAAAAATCACAAAAAAATAAAATAAAAAACCAATAAACAGCTAAATAGCATATAAAACTAAATTTTATAAAATAAAAAAATAATAATAAATACCCTATCTAATCAACACAAATTAATTAAAAATTTTCACAATATAACTAAATAATATATAAAAATAAATTTTATAACCAAATAAAAAAATAACAACCAACAATAAGCATAAAA